>NZ_SMKT01000059.1 GCF_004348735.1 Actinomadura sp. KC06 | reverse complement strand
CCTTGGGGGACGGTGGGCCGATCCGGAAGGACGCGGTCGACTCGTTGGTAGGGCGCACCCAGTTCAGGGCGCGTGTCCTTTTCACCGCGGTTGGGCCAGAACGCCATTGCGCGCTCGGCCATCGCCGTAATGGTGAGGGACGGGTTGACGCCCAGGTTCGCCGTCACCGCCGACCCGTCCACGATGTGCAGGCCCGGATGGCCGTGGACGCGGTGGTACGGGTCGATCACTCCCGTTTCCGGAGTTTCCCCGATGACGCAACCGCCGATGAAGTGCGCGGTCGTCGGAATGTTGAACAGGTCGAACCAGGTGCCGCCCGGGGTGGCGTCGAGTTCCTCGGCGAGCATCCGGACGGCGTCGTGCGCGACGGGGATCCAGGTCGGGTTGGGTTCGCCGTCGCCCTGCCTGGCGACGAGTTTCCGGCGCCCGAGGCGGCCGCGCTTCTCGCCGACGGTGATGGAGTTGTCGGCGGTCTGCATGACGAGGGCGATCACGGTGCGCTTCGCCCAGTCCTTGAGCGACAGGCCGCGCAGGATGATGGTCGGGTGCCGGACGGCCTGTCCGAGGAATTTCAGCCACCGGGGCGGTCCGCCGCCGTCCACCAGGAGGGTGCGGATAACGCCCATCGCGTTGTTTCCCGCGCCGTAGCGGGTGGGTTCGATGTGGGTCTTCTCGTCGGGGTGGAAGGACGAGGTGATGGCGAGTCCGGTGCTGTGGTCGACGTCCTTCTTGCGGTGCCACACGGTCATGCGCTCGACGCCGAGAAGCGCCTCGGAATTGGTGCGGGTGAGTTCGCCGAGGCGGGACGACAAATGCGGGAGCCGTCCGGCGGCGCGCATCCGGTGGAGGAGCCGCTGCGTGCCGTACGTCCCGGCGGCGAGGACGACATGCTCCGCCGTCAGAGTTTTCCGGCGTTTCCGGAGCGGCCCGGTGTGTTCGGTGCCGACCTCGTACCCGCCGCCGCCGCGGGGCGTGACGGCGGTGACGGTGGTGTCGGGCACGACCCGGACACCCGCCTGCTCGGCCAGATACAGGTAGTTCTTCGTCAGCATGTTCTTCGCGCCGACCTTGCAGCCGATCATGCAGGAGCCGCAGCCGGTGCACGTCGTCCGGCGCGGGCCGGCGCCGCCGAAGTACGGGTCGGCGGTGTCCTCCCCCGGACGGTCGCCGAAGAAGACGCCGACCGGGGTGGCGTGGTAGGTGTCGCCGACGCCCATCCTGTCCGCGACGCGCTTCATCGCCTCGTCGGCGGGCGTGACCAGCGGGTTGACGGTGACGCCGAGCATCCGGCGGGCCTGGTCGTAGTACGGCTTGAGCTCGTCCTGCCAGTCGGTGATGTGGCCCCACTGGCGGTCGGTGAAGAACGGCCGCGGCGGCTCGTACAGCGTGTTCGCGTACACCAGCGAACCGCCGCCGACGCCCGCGCCCGCCAGGACCAGCACGCCCGCCTTGCCCCCGACCAGGTGGACGCGCTGGATGCCGCGCATCCCGAGGCGCGGCGCCCACACGTATTTCCGGAGTCTCCAGGACGTCTTCGGAAGCGTCTCCTCGTCGAAGCGGCGTCCGGCCTCCAGCACGGCGACCCGGTACCCCTTCTCGGCCAGCCGCAGCGCCGTCACGCTGCCGCCGAACCCCGAGCCCACCACGATCACGTCGAAGTCGTAGGCGTCACCGGGCACTGCACACCACCTTCGTCGCGGAGATCACGAAGCCCCCGAGTGTGGACCCTCCGTTCCGTCGCGCGCCATGCACGCGGAGCAACGATTTGAGAACGCGTTTATCACCCGGGTGACAACCGGGCACCGACTGCCCACCCGCCGCGGCACCGTCAGATGGGGACGTGTTCGTGGAGAGCGCTTACGCCGAGGTCCTGGCGAATGGCGTTGCGGAGGACGTGGAGCCGGTCAGTGTCGGTAGGTACACCTTGGGTCCGGGTTTTGGGCCTAATGCCGCCGATCCTCATTCCCGGAAGAGTTGATCACGTGAGCGAAATCTTCCGAGGAGGAATCTCATGGCCCGTGGACGTGTAGCAGCAGCCGCTGTTTCCGCCGTCGTTGCCGGGACGGTGCTGGTCACGACCGTCGCCGCCGGAGCGCCCAGCGCGAGCGCCGCTGGGCCGTCTGGGCTCGATCGGCGGGTGCAGGGCGCGGCGGAGCGGCTCGTCGCGGACGGGGCGCCCGGTGTGATCGTGATGACGCGTCGCGGTGGACGCGTCTCGCACGCGACGGCGGGCGTGTCCGACAAGGCGACCGGCGCGCCGATGGATCACCGGCTGCTGTTCCGGATCGCGAGCGTGACCAAGTCGTTCACCTCGACGGTCGTCCTGCAACTGGACGCCGAAGGCCGGCTCTCCCTGGACGACACGGTGGAGAAATGGCTGCCAGGCGTCGTCCAGGGCAACGGCAACGACGGGTCGAAGATCACCATCCGGCAGCTGCTGGCGCAGACCAGCGGGCTGAACGAGTACGTCCAGGACCCGCGGATCATGAGCGACCCGGCCCGCGCCTGGACACCCGCCGAGCTGGTCGCGATCGCGATGGAGAAGCCGCCCGTCCACGCTCCCGGCCAGGGATGGAACTACGCCAACACCAATTACATTCTGGCCGGAATGATCATCGAGAAGGCCACGGGGCGGGCGGCGGGCGCGGAGTTCCAGCGCCGCGTTTTCGGCCCGCTGCGGCTGCGGCACACATCGTATCCGACCACGTCACCGGCGTTCCCCGGCCCGTACGTGCACGGCTACTACCTCCAGCACGGGGACGTCAGCACGCTGATCAGCCCGTCCAGCGCCCGGACGGCCGGCGGGATCGTGTCCACCGTGGACGACGTCGCGAGGTTCCACCGGGCTCTGTTCACGGGCCGGTTGCTGCCCGCCGAGCAGATGCGGGAGCTGCGGACCGTCCGGCCGGTGAACGACGAGGGCGTCGTGGAGGACTACGGCCTCGGCGTCGCGCGGATCAAGTTCTCCTGCGGGTACGCCTGGGGCCACGACGGCGGCTTCCCCGGATACCGCACCTGGACTTACACCAGCGCGGACGGACGCCGCCAAGCCGTCATCACCTACAACGCCTCCGCGCTGGAGAACAGCGAGAAGTTTCGCGCGGATCTCGGCAGGCTGGCGGAGACGGCGTTCTGCGCCTGAACCGCAGGCCGCGAGCAACCGTCACAACGCGGGTCAACGGGGCGGGGCCGGGATCTTGCCTATGCCGAGCGTGTTCTGGGCGGGCATCAGGCCGGTCTCCAGGACCTTGACGAGGATCGGCATCGTGAGTTCCGCAAGGCGGCCCGACTTCTCGGCGCCCAGCGTCCGCCACGGCTCGTAGGCCAGGTCGTCGGTGGTCCGTTCGACGGATTCGCGCAGCTCGCGGCCCCGGTCGGTGGCGGTTCCGTCCGGGTGGACGAGCCCGCGGGACGCGAGACGGTCGCGGGCGGCGGACCATTCGGCGTCCGTCCAGCCCCGGCTCGCGAACGTCGCCACGGACGCGGCGCCGACCGCGGCGAACGAGACGAGCGCCTCGACCGGGTCGAGCCCGGCGGTGAGCAGCGCGGCCACGTGTCCGTCGCCGCGCTGCTCGCGGAGGATGCCGATGGCGTGCCAGAGGACGAGGTGCGGCTCGTCCGGCCAGGGCAGGTCGGCGTTGGCGGCGGCGAGCGGGCGTCCGGCGGTGCTCGCGGCCTCGGCGGCGGTGCGGGCCAGGTCGGCGGCCTCGGCGAGATCGGGGCTGCGGAGGATGTCGTCGCCGAGCAGGGCCCGGTACATCCGGTCGACGGCGCGGGTGCGCGCCTCCAGGACGCGGTCGGGCGCCGCGATCGTCCAGGCCGCGGGGATGTGCTCGGCGACCATCCGCGGGCTGAAGCTGTAGAAGGCGGACGACACCAGCTCGGTGCCCGCCGCGCCGAGTGGTGCGGCACGCCAGGCGAAATAGCTCGGCCAGCGGTCGTCCACCTTGTAGCCGAGGGCCTCGGCTTCGGCGAACACTTCGGGTGAGTACCAGAACAGGGCGTGCACGGCTTCGAGCTGGTGCCACATCTGCCGTGCCAGGCCGGGATCGTCCGCCATCGATCGTCTCCTTTCAGCATCAATCTTGACACTGTCAAGACTATCCGATGGGAGGACCGGGCGAGGTGTGAGGGATCTCCTATTCCGCCGTGTCAGGACGGGTCGTCGGCGTCCGGGCGGGGCTGGAGTCGGCGGCGGACGACCTTGCCGGTCGCGTTGCGCGGAAGCGCGTCGACGAAATGCACGTCGCGGGGCACGGCGAAGCGCGCGAGATGGTCGCGGACGTGGTCGCGCACGGTGTCGGCGTCGAGCGTCTCGCCGTCGCGGACGACGATGAACGCGGCCGCCCGCCGTCCGAACCGCTCGTCCGGGACGCCGACGACCGCTGCCTCCCTGACCTGCGGAAGCGCCTCCACGACCGCCTCGATCGCGCTCGGGAACACGTTCTCCCCACCCGAGACGATCATGTCGTCGTCGCGGCCGTGCACGTAGAGGCGACCGTCCTCGTCCAGGTGGCCGACGTCGCCGAGGCTCATCAGGCCGTCCCGCATCTCCTTGGCGCCCCCGTCGCCACCGCCGGTGTAGCCGGTGAACGGTAGTTCGTTCGCGGCGAAGATCCGTCCGGTGGTTCCGGGCGGGACGGGCGCGCCCTCCTCGTCCAGGATCGCGACCGTCGTCCCGGGCGGCGGCGTGCCCGCGGTTCCGGGGCGGGCGCGCAGGTCGGCGGGCGTGGCGATGGTCACCCACGACGCCTCCGTCGACCCGTACAGGTTGTAGAGGACGTCGCCGAACTCGTCCATGAACGCGGTCGCGAGCGTCGCGGGCAGCGCCGAGCCGCTGACGGCCGCGATCCGCAGCGAGGACGTGTCGTGCTTGCGGCGTGCTTCGTCCGGAACGTCCATGATGCGCTGGAGCATGACCGGGACGGCGACCAGCGCCGTCGCCCCGGTCTCCGCGATCGCCCGCAGCGTCTGCTCCGGGTCGAACCGGGGCCGCAGGACGATCGTGGCGCGCAGCGAGATCGCCGTCTGCAGCATGGCGTATCCCCAGGTGTGGAACAGCGGCGCGTCGATGAGCATCCGCTCGTGCACCCGGTAAGGGATGCGGGACAGGATCGACGTCAGCGGCGACAGCCCCGGACGCGCCCGCCGGTCCGCGCCCTTCGGACGCCCGGTCGTGCCCGAGCTGAGGACGATCGTCCGCCCCGCCTTCGACGGCGGTTCCACCCGCGCACCGGACGCAGTGACGATGAGGTCCTCCAGCTCCGGGCCCGTCCTGATGGACTGGACGCCCGCCGGGACCAGCGCGAGGAACTCGGCGAACTCCTCGTCCGCGATGACCGTCTGGACGCCCTGCTGCTCGATCACGGTCACGAGCTGCTCAGCGCTCATCCCCGTGTTCAGCAGGACGAGGTCGGAGCCGCTCTTGCTGCAGGCGACGAGCGTCTCGACCATCCCCCGATGGTTACGGCACAGCACCCCGACCCGGCGCGGCCCGCCCGCCCGGCCTGGCTCGCCCGCGCCAACCGCCCGTCCGAGCGCTGCCGCAAGGCGGTCGGTTCGGGCGTCGACCTCCCCGTACGTCAGCTCCCCCTCCTGGTCGGCGATCGCGACGACGTCCGGATCGCGGGCCGCGGCGGACGCGACCGTCCCGCCGAGCAGGGTGCCCCAGCGGCGCAGCGCGCCCAGCTGCCGGACGACCTTCAGCGGCGGCCCGGGACGCCACAGCCCGCTCCGCGCGAACATGCCGCCCGCCCGCGCGGCCGACACCGCCCGCTGCCCGGCCCCCGACAATCCCGTCATCCACCGCTCCCGGCCCTACGCTCCCGGTGCCGCCTTGATCCTCACTTTTCCGACCATACGGACAAACCCCCTGCCGCTCTCCTCCCCCGACCCACCTCTTCGGCCTTCGCCTTGTCAGAAACCTGACAACCCGCCGTCGCGCGATGCGCAAGTTTTCCCGCCGGGCAGCATTTGAAGCTTGGGTACGCTGGTCCGACCATGGCGACGACCGGCGGGCTGCGCGAGCGCAAGAAGGAGACGACGCGCCGCGCCCTGCATGACGCCGCGATGCGCCTGACCGCCGAGCACGGCCTGGACGAGGTCACCGTCGAGGCCATCGCCGACGCCGCCGGCGTCTCCCGCCGCACCTTCTCCAACTACTTCGGCGGCAAGGAGGAGGCGCTCCTCTACGGCGCCGAACGGCGGATGCGCGCCCTGCTGGAGGCGTTCGAGTCACGCCCGCCCGGCGAGCCGTCCTGGACCGCCCTCCGCGCCGCGCTCGACGAGCAGGCCGACGCCGACGAGACGCAGTGCCCCATGCTGTGCGCCGGGCAGGCCCGCCTGGCCCGCGAGCACCCGTCCGTCCTGGCCCGGCTGCTCGCCCATTACGCCGAGTTCGAGCGCGACTTCGCCGATTTGATCGCCGCGCGCGAGGGGTTGCCGCCCGGCGGTGTCCGTCCCCGCGTCCTCGCCGGCGCGTTCATGACGGCCCTCCGCATCGCCACGTTGGCCGACATCGACGAGCGCCCCGTCCGTCCGCTGGCCGAGGCCGCCGACGAGACCCTCACCGAAATGGCCCGCCCCTTCCACTGACCGGGCCACGGACCGGGACGCGCCATCAGGTGGCGAGGTCGGCGGGCAGCAATTGCTCGGTCAGCAGCCGCCGCGCCCGTTCCCGCTTCCGCGCCCGGTCCCCCTGCGAGGGGACGTCCAGCCAGCCGCGCACCAGCCGCCAGCCGTGGTAGTAGGCGAACAGGTACGCGTTACCGCCCGGCACCGCGATCAGCGGCACGGCGGCCGCCAATTCTTCGTCACCGAGCAGCGCCCAGCGCGACAGGTAGCCGCGGACCTCCCCTTCCGGACGCCCTTCGGCAGCCATCAACGCGGCATTCGCCCAGACACCCCACAACACATTCGCGGCGTGGTGCAGCGCCGCCAGATCCCCCGGATCCTCCTTCAGGACATGGCGGACGAGCCATTCCCGCGCCTCGTCCCCCGGGAAGATCAGTTCTTCGGCCGCCAACCCCAGCCCCTCACTGATGACGCCCTGCGGAGAGAGCAGGAACCGCACGCGCTGCTCAAGCCGTCCGGCCAGATGGATCTCCTTGAGCACCGACTCGGCGATGTGCCCCGGATGCCCTTCATGCGCGATCACATAGAGCAGATCGGCAAGGTTGAACGGCAGATCCCGGTTGATGTGAATGGTGGAGTCCGGCCCGCCTTCATGGGAACCCGCCAAATGGAACGGCACCCCGGAGACCAGACGGCAACCGACGGCCTCGTTCTCCGGAAGCGGAACGATCTCCGCCGTGCGGGCACGCGTCTCGCGCACTGCCGCCGCCACCAGCGCGGGCAGCCGTTCGAAAGACTCCAGCCGGTGGGCCGCGCGCCATGCCGCCGTCTGCTCCGCCAGCGACCCGGGCGAGGACGGCAATGCCGCGTCGAGTTCCTCATGGGCCTCCGCGAACACCGACTCGGGCACCCATCCGGCCTCGATTCCGAGACTCTCCCGGACGAATTCGGGCAGCGGTACGCGAGCGCCGTCCAGCCGCCGCGCCACCATCCGAAGCGCCCGCACCTGACCGGCGAGATAGGCGGCACGCCCGGCCTCGAAAGGCAGGTCGTCCAGCAACCGCTCGGCGTCCTCGACGAGCCGCCCCGGCGCCACCGGCTCCTCCCTTTCCACCTCCTCTCTCCATTCGCGGGGCCCGCGGTAGATGAGGGTCAGGCCGCTCGTATTCGGCCCGCCCGCCTGCCGATCGACGCGCAACGCCAGCAACGCGTACGAACGAAGCCACTCCTCGCTCACGACACCCTCCTCCGTCCGACGTCGCCCTGGCTCAACGCTAGCCGTACGGTTTTCCGTACACTGCACGGATGGACAGCATCTGGTTCCGGGACGGGGAAAGTCCGCGCAAGCCACGCCTTTCCCGGGAACGAATCATCGAGGCCGCGATCGCGCTTCTGGACGCCGAAGGCGTGAACGGCTTCTCGATGCGCCGCCTGGCCGCCCGCCTCGGCGCCGGAACGATGTCGCTGTACGAGTACGTCGCCGCCAAGGAGGACCTGCTCGACCTGGCCCTGGACGCCGCCCTCGCCGAGATCGAGATCGTGACCGACCCGGACGCGACATGGCGGGACGTCCTGACGCGCCAATTGACCCACAGCCGAAAGGTCATGCTCGGCCACCCGTGGATCCCCGCGCTGGTCGGCACCCGTCCGCTGCTGGGCCCCGGCGCCCTCGCCCGCTCCGAGCAGATCTTCGCCGCCCTGGACCGGGCGGGCCTGAAGGGCCCGACGCTCACCGCGGCCGTGAGTGCGGTCAGCGGCTACGTCCACGGCTTCGTCGCCGAGGAACTCGCATGGCGATCCCGTTTCCGCGATCCCGCCGCCGAAGCGCATCTACGAGACCAGGCAGAACAGCTCCTCCGCGACCGCGCCTCCGACTACCCGGCCCTGGCCAAGACCTTTCGCGCCGGCGAAGCCGACTTCGACAGCGGCTTCAAGCTCGGCCTGTCAATCGTCCTGGACGGAATCGAGACCCGTCTCTCCGAACATCCGTCCGCCCCGACCCCGTGACGACAGGTCCTGCTCGCGACAGAAATGGCCCGCCACAGAAATGGCCCGCCCGGCGGTTACCTTATCGGCTCGTACCGCATCGCCACCGCGCCCGAACCGAACTCCTGCCGGCTCACGAGCTTCAATTCGACGGCCTTCGACAGGCCCGCGAACACCGTCGGCCCGTGGCCCACCAGCCTGGGATGCACGATGAACTCGTACTCATCGATCAATCCGAGCTCGGCCAGCGCCAGCGGGAGCGTCACGCCCCCCACGTACAGCCCCTTCCCCGGCTCCTCCTTGAGCCGTTGAACCGCCTCCCCCAGGTCGCCGCGCAGGAGCTCGGCGTTCCAGTCGACCTGGTCCAGGGTGCTCGACACGACGTATTTCTTTGCCGCGTCGATCGTCTGGACGAAGGGGAACATCCAGGGTTCCATCCCCTCGGGCCTGACCCCCGTCCGCGCCGGCGTCCGAAACGCGGCCTCCATCATTTCGTAGGTCACCCGGCCAAAGATGAGGGCATCGGCCCGGGCCAGGATCTCGGTCGAGTGTCGATGCAATTCTTCGTCCGTGTGCCCTTCACGGTGATCGCAGCACCCGTCCAATGTGACATTGATGGAATACCTAAGAGGACGCATTACCTCAGCTTAGCGCCGATGGAGCAGAAGAGCCTTTGGGAGCGGCCAGTTCGTCACCGAGCGGGCTGCGGCGATACAGGACGCGCCGTCCCTGGCGTGCCCGGGCGACCAGACCGGCCGCGTGCAGAACGCGCAAATGCTGCGATACCGCGCTCGGCGTCACCTTCAGCCGATGGGCCAGTTCCACCGTCGCCAGCGGTTCGTCCAGGAGGCGGAGCAGTTTGGCCTTCGGTTCGCCGACCAGCGCGGCGAGCGCGGTCGCGTCGGGCACGGGCGCCGGGGCCCACAGCGTGGCCACCGCGCGGCAGGGGTAGGCGAGCAGCGGCGGTTCGTCCGGCCTGACCGGGGGCGCGGGTTGGTGGGCGAACACCGAAGGGATCAGCAGCAGGCCCCTCCCGGACGACGCCACACGATGCTCGACGATCGTCTTGTCGATCGTGAGCACTCCGTCCCGCCAGCGCAGGTTGGGGTGCATGTCGGAGAAGAGCAGGCGCGCGCCGCCCAGGGCCAGGCGTCGTGCGCGGTAGGTCATGTCCGCCTCCAGGACCAGGCGCATCTGCGGCCAGACCGGTTCGACGGCCGTCCGCCAGTACCGGAGCAGGGCGTCGCAGATCGCGTCGCCGAGGCGGGCCACGGCCGCGTCGTCCCCGCCGGCCGCACGCAGCGCCTCGGGAACGGGACCCGGCGCGTGGACGCCGATCAGGTCGCGGCGCACCACATCGGGACGGGTGCGGCGGGCCACGGCCAGTTCGTCCTCGAAGGCCGGGGCGAACACCGCCGGCGCGGGCGTCAGGAAGTCGGGAAGGGCGAGACGCCGTCCGATCAGGGACATCAGCAGCGCGGCGTCGAGACCACCGAGGCGGCCGATCACCGACCTGCGCCACGGCAGGTGCAACGCCGACAGGCCGGGATCGCGCAGCACCCGCAGGCTGAGCACGGTCTCCTGCAGTGGCGAGACGGCGAAGCGCGCGTCGGCGAGGTCCTCGACGCCGAGCACGAAGCTGACCATTAAGCCACACGCTACATTCATTGGCAGCGGGGCACCGCCGCCGTGGACTGTCGGCATGACACGTGAATCACCTGGCGGCCGTCCGGTCCTGCCGTCCGGCATGCAGGCCCAGCTCGACTCGTCCTCGTACATGGGAGTGCCGACGTTCGGGCTGCGCCCCCACCTGACCGAGCCGGAGCAGCTGGACGAGTGGCGTCCCGACGTCGCCGTGGTCGGCGCGCCGTGGGACGACAACACCACCAACCGTCCCGGCGCCCGGTTCGGCCCACGGGCGCTGCGCGCGAACGCCTACGACGCCGGCAGCTACCACCTGGACCTGCAGATCGAGATCTTCGATCACCTCACCGTGGTCGACTACGGCGACGCGATCGTCTCGCCCGGAATGTGGGAGCCGTCCCGCGCGGCGATCCACCAGCGGGTGCTGGACGTCGTCAGCCGCGGCATCATCCCCGTGGTGATCGGCGGCGACCACTCGGTGACGTGGCCGAGCGGGACGGCGGTCGCCGCCCACCACGGCCGGATCGGCATGGTGCATTTCGACGCGCATGCCGACACCGCCGACATCCTCCGCGGCAACCTCGCCAGCCACGGGACGCCGATGCGACGCCTGATCGAGTCCGGAGCGATCGCGGGCAGGGACTTCGTCCAGGTGGGCCTGCGCGGCTACTGGCCCCCGGCCGACGTGCAGGCGTGGATGCGCGAACAGGGCATGCGCCACCACACCATGCAGGAGATCTGGGAGCGCGGGATCAAGGCCGTGATGGACGACATCATCGCCGAGGCCTGCGACGGCACCGACGGGATCTACCTCTCGATCGACATCGACGTCCTGGACCCCGGTTTCGCACCCGGCACCGGGACACCCGAGCCCGGCGGCCTCGCACCGGCCGACCTCCTCCGGGCCGTCCGCCAGGTCGCGCTGCAGACCAACGTGGTGGCCCTGGACGTGACAGAGGTCTGCCCGCCCTACGACCACGCGGACCTGACGGTCAACAACGCCCACCGCCTGATCTGGGAGACCCTCGCCGCCCTAGCCCACAAGAACCGGGCTTGACCGGCTGGTCTGCTCCTGGTGTTCGATGGCGGTATGACCGATCTGAGCAGTGAGGTGCTGCACTACACCGCCTTCGCGACCGACCCCGTGGGAGGCAACCCGGCCGGGGTCGTCCTGGACGCCTCCGAGCTGGACGACGCGGCCATGCTCGCGATCGCCGCGGACCTGGGCTATTCGGAAACCGCGTTCCTCACCGCCCCGCCGGACAGCCTCGGCGGGTCGGGCAGAGCCTTCACCCTCCGCTACTTCAGCCCCAAAGCCGAGGTCCCGTTCTGCGGCCACGCAACCGTCGCCACCGCGGTCGCCCTGGCGGAGCGGACCGGCCCGGGCGCTCTCACGTTCGCCACCAAGAGCGGCACGGTCCCCGTCGAGGTCGCCGAGGTCGACGGCGTCCTCCACGCGACGCTCACCAGCGTCGAGCCCTACCTGGAAGAGGCGGCCGACGTCGCCCAGGCCCTGGACCTCCTGCGCTGGGGCAAGGACGACCTCGATCCCGCCCTTCCGCCCCGTTTCGCCTTCGCGGGAGCCCGCCACCTGGTCCTGGCGGCCGCCACCCGCGAACGCCTGGCCGATCTGGACTACGACTTCGACCGCCTGGCCGAGTACATGACCAGGCACGATCTGACCACCGTCCAGCTGGTGTGGCGCGCGTCGCGGCACGTCTTCCACGTCCGCGACCCGTTCCCGGTCGGCGGCGTGGTGGAGGACCCCGCCACCGGCGCCGCGGCGGCCGCGTTCGGCGCCTACCTCCGGGAACTCGGCGAGGTCGCCTCCGCCGCCACGCTCACGCTCCACCAGGGCGAGGACATGGGCCGTCCCGGGCTCCTCGCGGTGGAACTCCGCGACGACGACCCCCGCGTCCGCGTCACGGGCGCCGCTGTCCGGATCCCCGGCTAGGGCATCGGACGCCAGGTCAGGGGCGCGGAATGTTGCGGAGGTTGCTTCGGGCCAGGTCGAGCATCTTGCCTACGCCGCCTGTCAGGACGGTCTTTCCCGCCGCTAGTGCGAAACCTTTCACCTGTTGCGGGGTGATGTGGGGTGGGATGGACAGGGCGTTCGGGTCGGTGACGACGTCCAGGAGGTAGGGGCCAGGGGCGGCTAGGGCGCGTTCCATCACCGTGCGGACGTCTGAGGGGCGCTCCACACGGGCCGATTCGATGCCGATCGCTTCGGCGATCGCGGCGTAGTCGACCGGCTCGTGGTCGGTTTCGTAGGACGGGAGGCCGTCCACCAGCATTTCCAGGCGCACCATGCCTAGGGACGCGTTGTTGAACACGATGATTTTCACGGGGACGCGATGCAGCTTGACCGTGAGGAGTTCGCCCATCAGCATCCCTAGGCCGCCGTCACCGGAAACGGAGATGACCTGGCGGCCGGGTGCGCCGTACTGGGCGCCGATGGCGTGTGGGAGTGCGTTCGCCATGGAGCCGTGGACGAACGAGCCCATCACGCGGCGGCGTCCGTTGGGGGTTATGTAGCGGGCTACCCAGACGTTGCACATGCCGGTGTCCACGGTGAATATCGCGTCGTCTGCGGCGAGGTCGTCCAGGACGCTCGCGACGTATTCAGGGTGGATCGGGATGTGCTTCTCGATGTCGCGCGTGTAGGCGGAGACGACGTTCTCCAAAGCGCGGGCATGCCGGTGCAGCATCTCGTTCAGGTACGTCTGATCGCGCTTCTGCTGGACCTTGTCCAGGACGAGCCGCAGCGTCTCGCCAATGTCGCCATGGACGGCCAAGTCGAGCGGGGTCCGGCGACCCAGTTTGGACGGGTCGTCGTCGATCTGGATGGTGTTCTTGCCAGGCAGGAACGGGTCGTACGGGAAGTCGGTGCCGAGGAGGAGCACCAGGTCCGCCTCCTGCATGGCCTCGTAGCAGGCGCCGTAACCGAGCAGGCCGCTCATGCCCACGTCGAATGGGTTGTCGAACTGGATCCATTCCTTGCCGCGCAGTGCGTGGCCTACGGGTGAGAGCACCTTGTGGGCCAGCTGCATCACCTCGGAATGGGCGTCCTTGACGCCGGACCCGCAGAACAGCATGACCTTGCGCGCCCGGTTGAGCGCGCCCGCCAGCTGCGTCACCTGGTCGGACGGCGGCCTGACGATCCCCTTCCGGATGAGGAAATCGTGCTCGCCGGTCGCGTTCGCGGCGTCCTTGCTGGCGATGTCACCGGGCAGGGTCAGGACGGCGACGCCGCCGAGCCCGACCGCGTGCTGGATCGCCGTGCGGAGAATGCGCGGCATCTGGGCGGGCGTGCTGATCGCCTCGCAGTAGTGGCTGCAGTCGACGAAGAGCCGTTCGGGATGCGTCTCCTGGAAGTAGCCGCTGCCGACCTGGACGCTCGGGATCTGCGACGCCAGCGCCAGCACGGGCGCCCCCGAGCGGTGCGCGTCGTACAGGCCCTGGATGAGGTGGGTGTTGCCGGGGCCGCAGCTTCCCGCGCAGACGGCCAGCCGTCCCGTGGTCTGGGCCTCGGCCGCGGCGGCGAACGCGCCCGCCTCCTCGTTGCGGACGTGCACCCAGTCGATGCCGCCCGTGCGGCGGACGGCGTCCACGACCGGGTTCAGGCTGTCGCCCACCACCCCGTAGATCCGCCGGACGCCGGCCTGCCGCAACACGTCGATGAACTGGTCGGCGACCGTCGCCATCGTCCCTCCCCCAGCACGCTCCCCAAAGGATCTTCCCGATGATCTCCGGCTGACACCCGGCCGACCCGCCTGACGCCCGGGCCCGGCTGACATCCGGGCCCGACCAGGGTTAAATAGTCAAACCATGAATCACATTGAGAAGGTGGCGGGGGTGAACGGCAACGGCGAGCAGCTCGACTTCTGGTCGTTCGTCGACCTCGCCGGGCGCCGGCTCTCGGACGAGTTCGGCTTCCCGCACCGGCTCGCGACCCGGCTGCTGCTGACGCTGAACCGGGCCTCGGCGATCGTCACCTACGACCTGGAGTCCACCGTCCACCGGCCGCGCGGGCACTCGTGGGCGGCGTTCCGGCTGCTGTTCGTCACCTGGCTGGCGGGACCGCTGGAGCCCGGACGGGCCGCGACGCTCGCCGGCATGAGCAGAGCGGCGGTATCGAACCTGGCGAAGACGCTCGTCGCCGACGGGATGCTCGCCCGCACGCCAGGCGAGCGCGACGGCCGGTCGGTCATCCTGACGCTGACCGAGCACGGGCACCGGGCCATGCTGGAGATCTTCACCGTGCAGAACGAGCGCGAGCGGCAGTGGGCCGACGTGCTCACCGAGACCGAGCAGCAGATGCTGATCATGCTGCTGGACAAGCTCATCGCGGGCCGGGAGCAGTTCGACGCACGCGAGCGAAGCTGACACGAGGTTAGGCCCTTCCCTCCTAGGGAGAAGAGTCGTAGTGTCGGCACAAAATAGTTAATGCGTTAACCATCGGAGGCGAGGACCATGGCCCACTACCGCCGGGTCGGCCACGTGCCGCCGAAGCGCCACACCCAGCACAGGGACGGCGATGAGCGGCTCTACTTCGAGGAACTGATGGGCGAGGAGGGGTTCTCGTCGGACTCGTCCCTCCTGTACCACCGGGAGATCCCGTCCGCGATCGTCGACTCACAGGTCTGGGAGACCCCGGACGGGACGACGACCCCCAACCATCCGCTCAAGCCGCGCCATCTCAAGCTGCACGACCTGTTCCCCAAGGAGACGTGGGCCGAGACCGACGTCGTCACCGGACGCAGGCTGATCCTCGGCAACAGCGACGTGCGGCTGTCGTACGTCGTGTCCGCCGCCGACTCGCCGCTGTACCGCAACGCGACCGGCGACGAGATCGTCTACGTCGAGTCCGGCACCGCGACGGTCGAGACGGTCTTCGGGACGCTGGCGGCGAAGCAGGGCGACTACGTCATCATCCCGACGTCCACCACGCACCGCTGGCTGCCCACCGGCGACCAGCCGCTCCGCGCGTACGCCATCGAGGCCAGGGGCCACATCGCGCCGCCGAAGCGCTACCTGTCGCGCTTCGGGCAGTTCCTGGAGAACGCCCCCTACTGCGAGCGCGACCTGCACGGACCCGACGAGCCGCTCCAGTCGGACGCGACCGACGTCGAGGTCCTCGTCAAGCACCGCGGCTCGCGCGGCATCACCGGCACGCGGATGACCTACGCCCGGCACCCGTTCGACGTCGTCGGCTGGGACGGCTGCCTCTACCCGTTCACGTTCAGCGTCCACGACTTCGAGCCGATCACCGGACGCGTGCACCAGCCGCCGCCCGTCCACCAGGTGTTCGAGGGCCACAACTTCGTCGTGTGCAACTTCGTGCCGCGCAAGGTCGACTATCACCCGCTGTCGATCCCGGTGCCCTACTACCACTCCAACGTCGACTCCGACGAGATCATGTTCTACTGCGGCGGCGACTACGAGGCGCGCAAGGGCTCCGGCATCGGGCCGGGGTCGGTGTCCGTCCATCCCGGCGGGCTCGCGCACGGGCCGCAGCCCGGCGCGTACGAGCGCAGCATCGGCGTCGAGTTCTTCGACGAGCTGGCCGTCATGGTGGACACCTTCCACCCGCTGGAACTCGGCGAGGGCGGCCTGGCCTGCGAGGACGACGCGTACGCCTGGACGTGGGCGAGGCGGCGGTGACGGCCGTCCCCGCCTTCGCCGCCGGGCTCTGCGACGACGCGGCCGTGTTCCCGCCGGGGCTCGCGCCGCTCGACGCCGCCGTCCCGGCCCACCGCGCCCACCGCTCCGCCCCGTACGCGGAACTCGTCGGCCCGCTCATCCTCCCGGCGAGCGCGCTCGACGACCTCGACCCGCTCCTCCACAACTCGAACACCGGATCCGGTGCCGCCGTCCCGCCGCTGGACCTGTCGATCACGGCGCCCAACGGGCCGTGCGAGGCCGCGAAGGCGCTGGCGAGAGCGGCCGAGCTGCCCGTCGACCTGCGCGGGATCGAGGTCGCCGTCCCGGCGGGGATGGAGGCGGACGAGTTCTTCCGCGTGCTCGGCACCGTCGACGTGCCCGTGTACGTCGAGGTCCCGCGGGACGAGCGCCGCCCGTCGATCATCGCCGCCGTCGCCGAACTCGGGCATCGCGCGAAGTTCCGCACCGGCGGCGTGAAGCCGCACCTGTACCCGAGCCCGGACGAGCTGGCCGCCGCGATCAAGGCCGTGGTGGACGCCGGAGTCCCGTTCAAGGCGACCGCCGGGCTGCACCATCCGGTCCGCAACACCGACCCGGAGACCGGCTTCCACCAGCACGGATTCCTCAACCTGCTGCTCGCGACCGACGCCGCCGCGCAGGGCCGTCCGGTGGACGGGCTGGCCTCCGTCCTGGCCGACCGGGACGCGGCGTCCATCGCGTCCCGGGTGGCGGGCCTCGGCGAGGAGCGGGCGGCCGCCGCCCGCTCCCGCTTCCTGTCGTTCGGGACGTGCAGCATCACCGACCCGCTGACCGAACTCACGGCCCTGGGGCTGCTCGCGCCCGTCCTTCAGGAGACGACCCGATGACCCGAATCGCGATACCGGAAGACTCACTCTTCGGGCTCGCCAACCTCCCGTACGGCGTGTTCTCGACTCCGGGAGAAGCCCCGCGTGTGGGCGTCCGCGTGGCGGATCACCTCGTCGACCTCACGCTCGTCGACGACGTGTTCGCCGCGCCGTCCCTGAACCCGTTCATGGCGCAGGGCCATGCGCGCTGGGTGGAGGTCCGCCGGCGGATCATCGACCTGGTCTCGGACGACATCGACACCGCGGCCGTCCACCCGGTCGACGCGGTGACGATGCACATGCCGTTCGAGGTCGCCGACTACGTCGACTTCTACGCGTCCGAGCACCACGCGTCCAACCTCGGGCGCCTCTTCCGGCCCGACTCCGAGCCGCTCATGCCGAACTGGAAGCACCTCCCGGTCGGCTACCACGGCCGCGCCGGGACGGTCGTTCCGTCCGGGACGGACATCGTCCGGCCCAGCGGCCAGCGCAAGGCCCCCGCCGACACAACCCCGACCTACGGGGCGAGCCGCCGCCTGGACATCGAGGCAGAGGTCGGCTTCGTCGTCGGCACGGGCTCCCCCATCGGCGCCCAAGTCTCCCCGGACGATTTCGACAAGCACGTCTTCGGCGTCGTCCTCGTCAACGACTGGTCGGCACGCGACATCCAGGCATGGGAGTACGTGCCGCTGGGCCCGTTCCTAGGGAAGAGTTTCGCGACGTCCATCTCGCCTTGGGTCGTCCCGCTCCTCGCCCTGGAAGCCGCCCGCGTCGCCACCCCGCCGCAAGACCCGGAGCCTCTCCCGTACCTGCGGGAGAAGAATCCCTGGGGGCTGGACCTCGATCTGACCGTTTCCTGGAACGGGCAGGTCGTGTCCCGTCCGCCCTACCGGGAGATGTACTGGTCGCCTGCGCAGATGCTCGCGCACATGACGGTGAACGGCGCGTCGTCCCGCACCGGCGACCTGTTCGCGTCCGGGACGGTCTCCGGCCCGGACCGGGACCAGCGCGGCGCGTTCATCGAACTCACCTGGGGCGGCAAGGAACCGATCGAGGTCAACGGCGAACCCCGCACCTTCCTGGAGGACGGGGACGAGGTCGTCATCACCGCCAACGCCCCGGGCCCGTCCGGCACCCGCATCGGCTTCGGCGAGGTCACCGGCCGCATCCTCCCCGCCCGCTGACGCGACCGCCCGGAGAGCCTTGACGAACCACACGGCGTCCGACCGCGTCCGACCTTGGGGGACCCTAGGGGAGGACGTGCATGACCGTTCTGATCGTTTTCATGCTGCTCATGGCGGTCGTGATGTTCGTTCTCGGCTGCGTGGACCAGCGGAAGCTCTATTGGAAGGCCGACGCCTGGCAGTACCGGAACCCGGGGGCGAACGAGCCGTCCGACGCCGCGCTCGGCGTGCGCCGCGCCAGCTTCTTCATCGGCGCCGCCGTCCTGCTCGTCGGCGCGGGCATCCTCAAGGCCGCCGACGACTCGACGGTCTACTCCACCTCGCAGGTGCACTCGGTGGCGCAGGCGGCGGCGTCCAAGCTGGACAAGGACTCGACGTCGGGGATCGGCTCGTCGTTCAGCGCGACGTCCGACGTCTACGACGCCGTGAACGAGGAGGGCGGCGGCAACGTGAAGATCCGCTCCGCGGGCGACGACAGGTACGAGCTGACGAACCGCAAGGGCGACAACCCCGTCTGCCTCACCGTCTCGGTCGAGAACGACCTGACCCTCGGCGGGGACGAGCCGTGGAGCCACTCGGTCACCACGTCCGTCGACGACGGCCCCTGCTGAGGGGCCGCCGCCTGGGAGCCGGGAAGGTCAGGGCCGGACGGCGATCGCGTCGATCTCGACCAGCATGTCGGGAGGCGCGAGCGCGGCGACACCGGTGAGCGTCTGCGTCGGAGGCCGCTCGCCCCAGATCCCGCGGATCTGCTCCGTGAGGACCGCGAGCTTGTCACCGTCGTACCCGACGATGTACGTGCGCAGCTGCACGACGTGCTCGAAGCCCAGGCCCACCGACGCGAGGGCGATGCGCAGATTGTCGAGGGATTTCCGTACCTGGCCGGCGAAGTCGGCCGAGGCGATCCGGCCGGTGATGTCGTTGGCGCCTTGTCCCGCGATGAAGACCAGGTCGCCGGACGTCTCGGCCACATGGCTGTAGCCGGAGCCGACCGGGTCGTACAGGCCGGGCGGGTTGCTGATGGTGTGCGGCATGAGGGTTCCTTTCAGCGGGAGGCGGCGGGGTTGCGGACGATGACGTTGATCCGGTTCCAGGCGTTGATCGCGGCGATCGTCATGACCAGGCACGCGAGGGACTCCTCGTCGTAGTGGTCGGCGGCCGCGTCCCAGACCTCGTCCGGGACCCCGGCGGGGTCGTCGCCGATCCGCGTCGCCGCCTCGGCGAGCGCCAGCGCCGCCCGCTCCTCGTCGGTGTAGAACGGCGCCTCGCGCCAGGCCGCCACCGACCAGAGCCGCTCGTCGGTCTCGCCTGCCTTCTTGGCGTCGCGGGCGTGCATGTTCACGCAGAACGCGCAGCCGTTGATCTGGCTGACCCGCAGCCTGACCAGCTCCAGGGTGCTGTGCGGGACGCCGCTGCCGTTGATGTACGACTCCAGCGCCACCATGGCCTTGTAGCCCGCGGGGGCGGACTTCACGACGCTCATCCGTGCCTGCATGATGCTCCAAACCTAGACATTGAGTATCCAGAATGAGTCGACGAAAGAACCGCGAGCGGCTCAGGGCGGCGGGATCAGGCTCGCAGGTTCGCGAACCGGTTGCGGGTGGCGCCGGGCGTGCCCGGATGGCGTTCCTCCACCGTCGCCCTGATGTCGGCGACGGTCTGCGCGGCCAGCTCCCTGCGCCAGGCGAGCTCCGCCCGCCGCATGGACTGCGAGACGACGCACACGCTCCGGTAGTCGACGTCCTCGCGGCCGCCGGGCCCCTGCCGGAGGATCCCCTCGCAGCGGAACGCGTCCTCCGGCCCCTCGATCGCGGTCACCACGTCCAGCAGCGTGATGTCCTCGGGGGCGCGCGCGAGCCGGAAGCCGCCCCGCGGGCCGGGCGTGGACGTGAGGATGCCCGCCCGTGCCAGCGCCTGCAACTGCTTGTTCAGGTAAGCCGCCGGCAGCCGGTAGAACTCCGCCAGCCGGGCCGCCGTCACGGCCTCGCCCAACTCCAGCCAGGTCAGGTTGACGCAGCTGTGAAGCGCCCACTCGACTCCCTCGCTCATCCGCATAATCTGGATATTAAACGTCCAGGATCCGAATCGCAACACAACGGGCATTAGAGTCTGGCTTGTGATGCCTGTCAGCCCCAGCTTCCGCACCGCCACGCCCGCCGACATCCCCGGCCTCGTCGCCCTCATCCAGTCCGCCTACCGCGGCGACGCGAGCCGCGCCGGCTGGACGACCGAGGCCGACCTCCTCGGCGGCCAGCGCACGGACGCCGACATGGTCGCGGCGGTGGTGAACGACACGTCCGGCCGCATGCTCATCGCCGAGACGGACGGCGGTGTCCTGGCCGCGTGCTGCCAGCTGGAGAACCGCGACGGCCACGCCTACTTCGGCACGTTCGCCGTGCGCCCGGACATGCAGGGCACCGGGCTCGGAAAGCAGGTCCTCGCCGAGGCCGAGCGGCTGGCCCGCGACGAGTGGGACGCGGCGGAGATGCACATGACGGTGATCAGCGCCCGCGAGGAGCTGATCGCCTGGTACGTCCGCCGCGGCTACGTCCGGACGGGCGAGCTGTCACCGTTCCCGTACGGCGACGAGCGCTTCGGCCTGCCCAAACGCGACAACCTGGAGTTCGAGCTCCTCGTCAAGAAACTCCGCTGACGCCAGGTCATTCGCCGGTGGCGCCGTCGATGAGTTCCCGGACGACGTCGAGCTGCCCAAGGTGACGCGCATACTCCTGCAGAACGTGGAACAGGATCCAGTTCAGCGCCGGATGGTGCTCGGACGGCTCGAAGCCGCCGCCGCTGCGCGCCACGTCCTGCAGATCGGCCGAGGCGACGATCTCGCGGGTGCGTGCGCACTCGTCCAGGAAGAGGTTCCTGATCTCCTCCGCCGACTCGTCGGGACGGACGTGCCAGACACCCGTGTCCGGGTCACGGTCGCCCCTGACGTCGTCCACCTGCTCGGCGGCGAAGCCCCAGCGGAACCAGCGCCGTTCCACGTACGCCAGGTGCTTGAGCATCCCGAGCGGCGACCACCCGGACGGGACCCTGCTGGCGCGCAGATCGTCCTCCGGTAGGCCGTCCAGCTTCCGCAGCAGGGCGGCGCGGTAGTAGTCGATATAGCCGAGCAGCAGTTCGCGGGAGTCGGTCAACGTGTCCGACGGCTCTTCGATCATGCGCCGGACGCTAGCCCGCCCTGCCCCGGCCCGACGAACGGTTTTCCAACCCTCTTGGGAGAAATTACGTAGTTACGTAGTATCTGCGCCAGCGATCACCGCCGCTGAGCGGCTCCCATCGGAGGCGGAAAATGCACAGGACATTGGCACGCTTCAGGACGCTTTTCGTCCTCCTCGGACTGGCGCTGGCGTTGACCGCGCCGCTGCACGGCGTGGGCCTGCTGACGGTGGCGGGGTTCGTCCTGATCCTCGGCGGGGTCGTGCTGGTGTTCGTGCCCGGCGGCGTGCAGGGGCGGGAACCCGTCGTCCTGCGGTGCCCGGTGGACGGACGGTGGGTGCCGGTCAACAGCCCCGCCGACAAGGTCCCCAGCCACGGGACGCACGAGCTGGGCCAGACGTACGCGATCGACCTCGTCCACGCCCCCGATCCGGAACGGGAATGGCGACCCCTGCGGCGATGGCCGCTCGCGTCACGCCCGGAGACCTTCCCCTCGTTCGGACGGGAGGTCATCGCCCCCGCCGGCGGCGTCGTCGTCCAGGCGAGCGGCAGGCAGCGCGACCACTGGAGCCGCAACTCCTGGCCCGCGTTCATCTACCTGCTGGTCGAGGGGATGCTGTTCCGCCAGGTTCTGTCCCTGCTGACCCTGTCGGCGGGACGGTTCATCGTCGGCAACTCCGTCGTGCTGGACCTCGGCGACGGCGTGTACGCGGTGTTCGCGCATCTGCGGCACGGATCGGTGCGGGTCCGGAAAGGCGACCGCGTGCAGGCCGGAGACGTGCTCGGCGAGGTCGGCAACTCCGGCAACTCGTCCGAGCCGCACCTGCACTTCCACCTCATGGACCGCCCGCGCCCCCTGGCCGCCGCCGGCCTGCCGTTCGCCTTCCGCTACGAAAGCGACGGCGAACTCCAAACCGGCGTGCCAGGCGGACGCGCACCGTTCATCCCCGTAACAGACGAACCGGCCTCGGCCTAGCGCCGGCCAGGATCGCGGCCCGAGGCAGCCAGTCGCACCTCACCCGCGACTTCACGGCGGCGGTGGGCGTCTCCCCCGCCGGGTACGCGACGGCGAAGCCGGGATGAGGCGGAAGGCGATGAAGGCCGGGAGGTCTTCCAGCTTCGCGTGGTCCTCGGGAAATCGATCGGCCATTTCGGGAACCGGGCGAGGCTCCAGGAGCCTCTCGATGAGAAATCCGGCCTCACGGAACTCGGCGCAGATCGCGGTCAGCGGGCGACGCCAGGCCCGGATCGGCCAGTCCCGCTCGGGGCTCAACGATTCCTCCACGGGCTCTTCGGTGAAATAGGAGCCGCCCAGGCGCGCCCATCCCGTCGTCGGATGCTCGGTCGACAGGACGAGTGCGCCGGACGGCGCCATTATTCGGTGGAATTCACGGAGAAGCGCCACCCGGTCATCGATGTAGTGCAGGGCGAGGGCGAAGACGATCAGATCGGCGGAGGCGTCCGGGACCCAGGTCAGCGGCTCGGACAGGTCGTGGACGCGCAGGTCCGCGCGGCCTCCGCAGCGGGCGCGGGCGAGGTCGACGAGGGTGGGGCTCACATCGCAGCCGGTGACGCGGGCGCCGCGGTCCAGCAGTTCGCGGGCGTAAAGGCCGGGGCCGCAGGCCGCGTCGAACACGGAGAGACCGGCGACGTCGCCGGCGAGGCCGAGCACGGCGGGACGGTCGTAGAGGGCGTTGTAGGCGCTGGTCTCGGCATGGACGGCGTACTCGTGGGCGAAGCGCTCGTACATGCCAACGATCGTCCCAGAGGAATCAACCGGACGTGTCAGGAGGCCGTCCGGTCTCTGTCAGATCCTCGGGGACTTCCGGCAGCACCGACGCGAAGTAGTCCCGGGCCGCCGCCGTCGTTCCGACGTCCCGGCCGGACTTCTCGGACAGGAACCAGCGGTGTTCGAGGACCTCGTGGAACAGTTCGACGTCGTCCAGGCGGTCGCGCAGATCGTCCGGGACGGCGTCGATGACCGGCTCGTACACCTCGGCGAGCCACTGGTTCGACGCGACGACCTCCGGCACGGGCCCGCCGCGCACCCGTTCGAGGTACCCGCGGAAGGCGGCGATGTCGTTGAGGAGGCGGCGGGCCTGGTTCTCCTGCGCGTCCAGGCCCGTCCTCGCCATGAGGATGCGGCGGTGGTGCCCCGGCTCCGCCACGCGGGTGCGGACGCGCAGCCGCGCCCCGTCCGGGCCCGCGTCGACCAGCTCGACCTCGTCCACGTCGAAGCCGAGGGAGTTGATGCGGCGGAGGCGTTCGGCGATGCGGTACCGCTGGTCGGCCGGGTGCAGGACCTCCTCGCGGGTCAGCTCGTCCCACAGCGCCCGGTACCGGCGGACGGTGTCGTCGGCGATGTCGATCGGGTCGGCGGACGGCGGCAGCGTGCCCGCGGCGGCCAGGTCGAACAGCTCGCCGGCGATCCGCTCGCGGGCGAGGTCGACGTCGTAGCGGCGCTGCCCCTCGCTGAGGGACGGGTGCATCTCGGCCGTCTCGGCGTCCACCAGATAGGCGGCGAAAGCACCCGCGTCCATGCGGAACAGGACGTTCGACAGCGAGCAGTCGCCCCACATGAACCCGGCCAGGTGAAGCCGGACGAGCAGCTCCACCAGCGCGTCCAGGAGGCGGTCGGACGGGTGGCCGTAGCGGGCGTTGGCGAACAGCGAACGGTACGACGACGAGTGGTCAAGGAACCGGGTGACGAGGATCGCGTCCAGGCCGGGCGCGCGGTCGACAACCACGCCGACCACCTCGACGGCGGGCAGGCCGAGGTCGCGGAGGCGGCGCAGCAGCCGGTACTCGCGGCGGGCGAGGCGCGCGTCCAGCTCCTTCAGCGCGAACACCGCCCCGCCCTCGGCGACGAACCTGACCGTGTGCCGGGACAGGCCGCGCTGCCTGATCTCCACCAGCCGCTCGTCGTCCCACGCGTCGAGCGGCTCGTCCCACGCCAGGTCGAGCAGGCCGGACGCCGAGGTCGCGGGCGGGGTGAAGACGAAGTGCATCAGCTCACGGTTCCGCCACGGTCGCGCCGCCGCCGTCCGCCGCGGGGGCGCGCTGCGCCTCGCGCTGGGCGTCGCGGGACTCCTCCGCGATGCGGTCGAGCTGCGCGACGCGCTCCTCGTCGCGGGTGAGGTTCTCCCCGCTGGACGGGTCGAAGATGTGGATCCTGGACGTGTCGATCCACAGCTCGGCCTCGCGGCCCGGCTTGATCTCGCTGGACGCGTCCAGCGCCACCACGGCCTGCGTGCGGAGCTGGTCGCTGTCGAGCTCGCGGGACAGGTCGCGGAGCTGCGCGGTCAGGTCGGCGGGCGCCTCGTACGGGACGTACGCGTACAGCTCGTTGCCGAGCCATTCGGTCACGTCCACCCGCGCGCGGACGATGCTGCCCTTCGGCTTCTTCTCCTCGCCGACCAGCGACGCGTCCTCGAAATGCTCCGGGCGGATCCCGACGAGCACGACATCGCGGTCGCCGACGGCGGCGACCTTGCGCTCGTCGCGCACCTCGAACCGTCCGAGCGGGGTTTCGAGGAACGAGCCGTCCACGGACGCGGGCAGGAAGTTCATCGACGGCGACCCGATGAACCCGGCCACGAACAGGTTGACGGGCTCCTCGTACAGCTCGCGCGGGCTCCCGACCTGCTGCAGGACGCCCATGCGCAGCACCGCGACCCGGTCGCCGAGCGTCATCGCCTCGGTCTGGTCGTGCGTGACGTACACGGTCGTGACGCCGAGGCGCTTCTGCAGCCGCGAGATCTCGGTGCGCATCTGGCCGCGGAGCTTCGCGTCCAGGTTCGACAGCGGCTCGTCGAACAGGAACGCGTCCGCCTGCCGGACGATCGCGCGCCCCATCGCGACGCGCTGCCGCTGGCCGCCGGACAGGTTCGCCGGTTTCCGGTCGAGATGATCGGTCAGCTCCAGCAGCTCGGCGGTCTCCTGGACGCGGCGCCGCACCTCCTCGTCCGGCTTCTTCGCCAGGCGCAGCGGGAACGCGATGTTCTCGAACACGGTGAGGTGCGGGTACAGCGCGTAGTTCTGGAAGACCATCGACAGGTTCCGCTCGCGCGGCGCGACCTTGTTGACGACCCGCTCCCCGATGCGCATCTCGCCGGACGTGATGTCCTCCAGCCCGACGATCATCCGCAGCAGCGTCGACTTCCCGCAGCCGGACGGGCCGACCAGGATCATGAACTCGCCGTCCCGCACGTCCAGGGACACGTCGCTCACGGCCGGGAAGCCGTCGCCGTACTTCTTGACTATGTTCTTCATGGTGATGGCGGCCATGATTCTCCCTTGAACTCAGCCCTTGACGGCGCCGGACGTCAGCCCGGCCACGATGCGGCGCTGGAACGCCAGGACGACGATGACGACCGGGACCGTGACGACCACGGCGGCCGCGCAGATCGCGGTCGTGGGCTGCTCGAAGTAGGACTCCCCGGTGAAGAACGCCAGCGCCGCCGGCACGGGCCTGGCCCGGTCGGTCGAGGTCAGCGAGATCCCGAAGACGAAGTCGTTCCAGCAGAAGAAGAAGGTCAGGATCGCGGCGGTGAACACCCCGGGCGCGGCCAGCGGGACGATCACCTTCCGGAACGCCTGCCAGGACGTGGCGCCGTCCACCTGCGCGGCCTGCTCCATCTCCCACGGGATCTCGCGGAAGAACGCCGACAGCGTCCAGATCGCCAGCGGCAGCGCGAACGAGATGTACGGGATGATCAGGCCCGGCCAGGTGTCGTACAGGCCGATGTTGCGCCACAGGTCGAACAGCGGCCCGACCAGCGACACGACCGGGAACATCGCGATCGCCAGCGCGAACGACAGGATCAGCTTCTTGCCGGGGAACTCCAGGCGCGCGATCGCGTACGCCACCAGCGTCGCGAACACGACCCCGACGAACGTGGCGATCAGCGAGATGCCGATCGAGTTGATCAGCGCGGAGGTGAACAGGTCGGTCTTGAAGACCGTCTCGTAGTTCTCCCAGGTCCAGTCCTGGGGGAAGAAGCCCTGGACGTTGCCGATCTCGCTGGGCGTCTTGAACGACAGCATCACGATCCAGAGGATCGGGAACGCCGTCCAGACCAGGATCAGCAGCGACGCGACGATCCACAGCGTCTTCGAGCGCGCCGACTCCATCAACGATCACCTCGCACTTGGGAGAGGTCCACCCGGAATCCCTTGATGAACACGGCCGCGATCAGCACCACCGACAGGAACAGCAGCACGCCGACCGCGTTGCCGAGGCCGAGCGCCGTCCGGGTGATGATCTGCTGGTAGGTGAGGAACGACAGTACCTGGGTCTTCTCCTGGCCCGCCGTCATGATGAACACGTTGTCGAAGATCCGCCACGCGTCCAGGGTGCGGAACAGCACCGCGACGAGGATGGCGGCCTTCATGTTCGGGATCGTGACGCGTTTCAGCCGCTGCCACGCGGTGGCGCCGTCCACCGTCGCCGCCTCCCCCAGGTCGCGCGGCACCTGCGCGAGCCCGGCGAGGAGCAGCAGCGACACGAACGGCGTCGTCTTCCAGATCTCCGACAGGATGATCACGAATATCGCGGCCCAGCGGTCGGAGAACCAGGCGAAGTCGCCGAGCCCGAACCACGAGTTGACGAACCCGGACTGGACGTCGAACGCGTACTTCCACGCGAACGCCGAGATGACCGTGACGATGCCGTACGGGAGCAGGATCGCGGTCCGGACCGTCCGGCGCCCGAACACGGCGCGGTGCATCACCATGGCCAGCCCGAAGCCGATCACCAGCTCCACCCCGACCGTGATCACCGTGATGATCAGCGTGGTGACGACCGTCTGCCAGAACAGGGGGTCGGTCAGGGCGGTCGCGTAGTTGCCGAGGCCGACGAAGCGGCGGTCGTCCGGCGCGGTGAGCCGGTAGCTGAACAGCGACTGGTACAGGGCGCTGCCCAGCGGATACGCGGTGACCAGCAGCATCACGACAACCGCGGGCGCGGACAGCAGCAGCCCCAGCCTGCGCTCGCCCCGCTCCCGGTCGGAGATCTCCGCGCGCGCAGGGGGCCGCCCGCTCTTCGGCGCCGTTTCGACGGATGTCATCCGAACACCTCCGTTAGAGCCGTTGGGGCCGTTGGGGCCGGCGGGGCCTCAGAGCAGGGCCTTGTCACGCAGGACCTCGCGGATGAACCTGGCGGACTCGCGCGGCGTCGTGTTCGGGTTCACCGACGCGGGCGGGTGCCAGCGGTTCTGGATGGCCCCGGAGACGTCCGCGTAGTAGGGCGTGGCCGGACGGGGCTCCGCGGCGGCGATGGAGTCCCGCATCAGCGGCGCCATCGGGAACTCCTTGAGGATGTCCGGATCGTCGAAGATCGCCGGACGGGCGGCGACGTTGCCCTCGTCGAGCATGTACCGCTTCATGTTGGCCGGCGAGGTGATGCAGTTGACCGCCTCGACGGCCAGGTTGTTGCGGTATTTCCCGTACGCGCTGACCCCGATCTCGATCCCGCCGAACGGAGGCTTGCTCTCCTGCTGCGGGTTCACCCGCGGATAGCGCGCCCACCCCAGGTCGCCGACGATGTTCTTGTTGATCGCGCCCGCCTCGGCGTCGCCCTTCTCCGCCCGCCAGACGTAGCCCCAGTTGAGCAGGAACCCGCCGCGCGGGCCGTTGATCGTCGCCCGGGACTGCTCCTCGATGTCGGTGGACAGCGTCGGCCCGGCGGCGGTCGACCTCGCCAGCTTGCCGATGATCGCGGCGGCCTGCTTCCCCGCCGGCGAGTCGATCTCGATGGCGGCCTCGTCGCCCTTCTCCGCGTCGCTGATGATCCGGCCCCCGGCGGACGCGATGAGCGCGTTGATCCACACCATGTAGCCCTCGTACCGGTTGCCCTGCACGCCGATCGTGGTGTTGGTGCGGACGGCCGCGTCGATCAGCTTGTCCCAGGTGAAGTCGGGCGCGTTGGGGTCGATGCCCGCCTTCTGCGCGACCGACTTGCGGTACCAGAGGAGCTGGGTGTTCGCCCAGAACGGCGCCGCGTAGAGTTTGTCCTCCCACGTGGAACTCTGCACCGCGGAGTCGAAGACGCCCTCGGTCAGCGGCCCGGCCTCGCTCGCTGTGAACGGGCGGAGGAACCCGGCGTTCGCGGCCTCCGCCACGAAGACGGGGTCAAGGCTCATCAGGTCGACGCCGGTGTCCTTGGCCGCGAGCCGCCTGATCAGCTGCTCGCGCTGCTGGGTCGCGTCGCTGGGGAGCAGCGAGGTCTTGATCCGGTACTTGCCGCCCGCCGCCTTCGTGCACGCCGCGGCGATCGTCGCCTGCCCGCCGTTGTCCGGGTTGACGTACCAGTTCAGGGTGGGCGTCCCGCCGCCGCCCCCGCAGGCCGTCAACCCGCCGGCCAGCAGCGCCAGCGCCACCCCGGCTCTCAGCGCCCCTGCGCGCTTCCGTCCCGCGCGCTTCCCCCGACCGACTCGTGCGACTCGTCCGACTGGTCCGACCATCGGGCCTCCCGAAGCCTCCCACCAGGAGCGACACTTCGCCGGGCCGCGTCCGTGGCGGTTCGAACTCCATTCGATCACCGGATTCCGTGACTGTCGAGATCCAAAGAGTGATCTAAAGAGACCGTGTCCCGCGCGTAACAATCTCTTCACCGGTCACGGCAGGCGCTCTTATCACAGCCGCCGAGCTTGATCAACTCTCGCACGCCCAGGACCCCGTCAAGGGCCGGCAGATGGAGCGGGTACCGCATATTAAGAACGGAGCGGGCCATCCCTCCGGGCGGGGTCGCTCTTTTCTACTTCCTCCACGCGGCCTCAGCCGGGATCGTAGATGTAGCCCTGATAAACGACACCCTTGATCGTCGTCCGGATCAGATGGAAGTGCGTGGGAGGCAGTGCGCAAAAGCCGCTGCAGACGACTTCGCGGAAGATCTGTTTGGAGACGATCAGCGCGACGTTCCGTTCCGGATGGACGGTCAGATACCGGCGCAATGGGCGGGCGTCGAGCAGCCGGCTCACGACCACCGGCGCGTCCCCGGCCGGTCCGAAGAAGGTCTCCGGACCCATGATCAAAGCGCCGTGGTGGAGCGCGAGCCGCACGCGCAGGCGGCGGTCCGGGGCGGCTCTGCGGTTCGTCTCCGCGAGGGCGCGTTCAAGGGCCGGGGCGTACCTGCCGACGACCGTGACGATGTCGTCGTCGCCCGGTAAGACGTCCAGTTCGCCGTCGCCGCTGACCTGCTGCATCCAGCGTCCACGGTCAAGCCCGGCCACGTCCGCGGCGGTCTCCATCGCGGCCAGCAAGTCCGTTTGCGCCTGGAACTGCATGCGGGGCGATCGGACGCTGTAGCCCATGATGTCGATGGCCAGCAGCGGGCGAAAGAGCAGTTGTCCGGACGAGCCGGAGTTCCCGGAACCGCGTCCGTCGTACACCGATGGCGCCGGTGCTGGAACAACTGTCATGACGCCCACCCCGAATTGTCCTGTAAGATCGGCTGGACTCGGTCGAGTCGACTTCAGGATCGCATCTCCAAAGCACGCCTGGAAGCCATTATCCGCAGGTCAGAGAGCAGAATGCCACATGGCAGCAGGCCACCCGGCGCACCGCCATGGAGCACTTTGTGACTTGCCGATTCTCAGGCCGGCGAACTCGCTGGTAATGGATTTCATCTGCCGAGCCACAGGACGTTCTGCCACCTGGCACCGTGACAGAACGAGAACACCTATCTTTCCGGCCATATCTACGTTCGCGGCATGCAGGAAGGCGCGGAGGGATCGCGGACCCCGACCGACCCGCGTCCCCTCCGCGCCTTCGCCTGTGGAGGCGGCTAGCGCGACGGGTGCTCAGTAACCCCCGCCCGACCCGTTACCGCTGCCGTAGCCGCCGTTGCCGTTCCCATTGCCGTTGCCGTTCCCGTAGCCGCCGTTGCCCGAGCCCGAGCCCGCGCCCGCGCCCGCGCCGGTGACGGCGGCCCGCTTGCCCGCCGGGGTGGTCGCCCACCAGACGCCGCCGACGCCCTGGCCCTTCACGTCACCGGGCTGCTCGTCCTTCTCGTAGTAGTACATGGGCCAGCCGTTGATGGTGAGCTGGCACTTGCCGTCGTCCTTGCGCTCGATGAAGTCGACCAGCTTCCGGTCGACGCCTTCGAGCTTGACCTTCTTCCAGTTGGTGAAGAGGACGACCGGCCACGCCTTCTTGCAGGCGCCGAAGCAGTTCGTGGTCGGCGGCTTGTCGGTGTCCTTGTCGAAGCGGTACATCGTGCGGCCCTTGCCGTCCGTGAGGATGAGGCCGAGTTTCGGGTCGTTCCTGGCCTTGACGACCGTCCAGCCCTTCCAGCGGTCGTCGTTCTCCGCCTTCTTCGGGGCGGCCTTCGTCCCCGTCGGGGACGCGGCGTACCAGGTTCCGCCCACCCCCTGGCCCTTCACGTCGCCGAGACCCTCGTCCTTGGCGTACCGGTACAGCGGCCATCCGCCGAGCGTGACCTGCCACTGGCCGTCCGGCCGCTTGACCTTGCCGACCAGCGACTGCTTCACGCCGTCGACCTCCGGCTCCGCCTCGGTCGCCAGCACCGGCGGCCACGCCTTGGCGCACGCGTCCGCGCACGTGGAGGCGGGCGGACGGGCCGTGTCGTTGTCGAACCGGTAGAGCGTCCTGCCGTCTCCGTCGGTGACGACCTTGCCGAGCCGCGTGAAGTTGGCGACCTCCAGCGCGGTGGGTTCGGGCGCCGGCGGCGCGGACGGTTCCGCCGAGGGGTCGGCGGGAGCCTGCCCCTGGGTGCCCGCGGCGGCGTTCTGCTGTTTCCCGCCGTTCTCCTGCCCGCATGCGGTGAGCACCAGCCCGGACGCGGTCAGGGCGGCTGCAGCGGGAATCACCCAACGTGGGATCTTCATTGTCGTCTGTCCTCCGTGTCGTCTGGGTCCCGGCTCCGGTTCCAGGTCCCGTACGCCGATCGCGGTCGAGCTGCCGCACCGCTCACCGGATCGAGGAGCAGTACGGTGAATCCCTCGGAACGGGTTCAACCACCCGGAACCGGCCGCCCGCGGGCCGGGTCAGAGATGCACAGTTGGTTCCATCGACGGCTCGCGAGGCAGGCAGCAGTGACCACCGGCGACGACTCCCCCGCGGACGCACCGATCAGCTTGAGCAAGACCCGTCCCCCGGAGCAGGCACGGGCGGCGGGCCCGGCGTGGATCGTGATCCCGGCGCGCGTGGTCGCGCTGATCGTGCTGGTGCCGTTGCGGCTGGTCCACGACGTGGTCGTGCTGATCGCCCGGGGCGTGCGGGCGGTGTGGAACGGCGTCGGACGGCTCCTCGATCTGCTCATCGTCCGGCCGCTGCGGTGGCTCGCCGTCGTCGTGATCCTCGGCTTCCTGCGCTGGCTCGGACGAGGCACGGGCCGCGTCGCCCGCTGGATCTACCGCCGGCTGATCGCCCCGGTCGGACGCTTCTTCGCCCTGATCGGACGCGGCCTCGCCTGGCTCCTGGAGCTGCTCTTCCTTAAACCGCTCAAACTCCTCGGACGCGGCCTGGCCTGGCTCGTCTCCCTGCTCGGGGAGGGGCTCGTCCTGCTGTTCAAGGGCATCGGGCTGCTGATCGGCGTGCTCGTGATCATGCCGCTCGCGCTGCTGTGGCGGTACGTCCTGCGTCCGCCGCTGGCCGGGCTCGCCTGGCTCGCCCTGGCCGTCTGGCGCGGGCTCGCCTGGCTGGGACGCGGCACGCTCTCCGTCCTCGGCGTGCTCGGCGGCCTGCTCGCGGCCGGGTGGCGCGCGTTCGCGGCGGCCCTCGCGTGGTCGTGGCGGCTGACCGGGCGGTGCCTGGCGTGGCTGGCGCGCGTCCTGATCGTCCTGCCCGCCCAGACGCTGTGGCGGTACGTCCTGGCCCCGATCGTCGCGGGATTCGTGGGGACGTGGCGGCTCGCGGCCCGCGTCCTGCGGTGGCTCTGGCGGACGCTCGTCGTCGCCCCGACCCGGGTCCTGATCGTCGCCCCGGCCCGCTGGGTCGGGACGAGCGTGCTCCGCCCGATCGGCCGCGGTGTCCGCGAGACCTGGCGGGTCACCGTGCGCGAGCCGGTCCGGGCCGCCCGCCGGACGATGCGCGACGCGGGCCGGGACGTCCGCCTCCAGCTCCGCCGCACCTTCCGCGGACACTGACCGTCCCCGCGCCTGAGATACTTGCAGGCGATGTACCGACTCCTGTTCGCACTGGTCATCGCCCGGGTCCCGGCGGAGACCGTCCATCACCTGGCGTTGCGCGGGCTCCGCGCGCTCCAGGCCGTGCCCGGGGCCGCGCCGCTGCTGCGGCGGCTGCTCGCGCCCCGCGACCCGGCGCTGGCCGTGCGCGCGCTCGGGCTGGACTTCCCGTCCCCGCTCGGCCTCGCCGCCGGATTCGACAAGGACGCCGTCGCCTACGAGGCGCTCGGCGCGTTCGGGTTCGGCCACGTCGAGATCGGCACGGTGACGGGGCGCCCGCAGCCCGGCAACCCGCGCCCGCGGCTGTTCCGCCTCGCCCCTGACCGGGCGGTCATCAATCGGATGGGCTTCAACAACGAGGGCTCGGAGGCCGCCGCGCGCCGCCTCCTCGGGCGCTCCGGCCGGACGATCGTCGGGGCCAACATCGGCAAGACCAAGACCGTCCCGGAGGCCGCGGCCGCCGCCGACTACGTGACGAGCACCGAGCGGCTCGCCCCGCACGCCGACTACCTCGTCGTCAACGTCAGCTCCCCCAACACCCCCGGGCTGCGGAACCTCCAGGCCGTCGAGCACCTCCGCCCGCTGCTGACGGCCGTGCGCGAGGCGGCGGACCGGTCGTCCGGCCGCCGCGTCCCGCTGCTCGTCAAGATCGCGCCGGACCTGGCGGACGACGACATCGACGCGGTCGCCGACCTCGCCGTCGACCTCGGCCTGGACGGCATCATCGCGACCAACACCACCGTCGCCCGGGACGCGCTGCTCAGCCCGCCCGCCCTGGTGAAGGAGACCGGCGGGCTGTCCGGCGCGCCGCTGAAGGACCGCTCGCTGGACGTCCTGCGCCGCCTCCGCGCCCGCACCGGCGACCGGCTCGTCCTGGTCTCGGTCGGCGGCGTCGAGAGCGCCGACGACGTGTGGGAGCGCGTCCGCGCGGGCGCCACCCTCGTCCAGGCGTACACCGGCATGATCTACGGCGGTCCGTTCTGGGCCCACCGCGTCAACCGCGCCCTGTCCCGCCGCCTCCGCGAGAGCGCGTTCCGCACCCTCGCCGAAGCCCGCCGCTGACCGGACGCGCTAGTCCGCCGTGAAGAAGCCGTCCGCGATCAGGGCGGGCAGGACGGCGTCGGCGTGCGCGCGGACTTGGGCCGGGTCCATGCCCGTGAGCTGCGCGATGGCGTCCAGCAGCGGGTCGAGGGGCAGCGAGCCGTCGCAGACGCCCGCGAGGCCGGCCTCGACCGTCCCGACGGCGGCGGCGCGGCGGAGCCGGTCGGGCTGGCGCAGCACGATCCGCTCGGGGTCCTCGGCGCCGGGCGGGCCGATCTGCTCCTGGACGAGACCGGCCGCGGCCCTCACCGTCCGTCCACAGGCTGTGGAAAACTCGTCCGCCTTGACGAAGCCGTCAAGGACGTCCGGGACGTAGGCGCCGACCGGCTGATCGACGGCGTGCCGCACCTCCTCGACCCGGACGACGCCGCCCGCACGACGCCTCATCGTGATCCACCCGAACCCGATGCCAGTGACGCCGTTCCGCTCGAAGTGGTCGAGCCACGCCTCGTACCGGACGCGGTATTCCGGCGTTCCCGCCTCGCAGGAATCCCGTAGCCACAACTCAGCGTATTCCGCTGGATCCTGGACGTCCCGCTGGACGATCCACGCGTCGCAGCCGTCCACCCACGAGCCGACGCGCTCCTCCCAGGGAACGCCCTCGACATGCAGCCAATTCGCCAGGACCTGGCAGTATCCGCCCTCGTTGAGGTACTCCGGGGCCTCCGCGACTAGGCGTCGGCAGAAGTCGTCGCCCGGCAGGCCGGACTCCCGGTAGGTGAAGCGGCGGTCCCCCGGCGGCGCGACGACGAACGGCGGATTCGACACGATCAGATCGAACCGGCGTCCCCGGACGGGCTCCAGCAGCGACCCTTCAAGAAACTCGGCTTCACCCTCCGGCGCTCCGGAAAGCGCGAAGCTCATCCGGGCAAGATCGAGAGCACGCGGGTTGACGTCCGTGGCGGTGATGCGCGCGCTGGGATTCCGGCTCGCCACATGCACCGCCTGGACGCCGCAGCCCGTCCCGACATCGAGCACGTTATCCACAGCCCTGTGGACAACCAGCCGCGCCAGGCTCCCGGACGCGCCGCCCGCGCCCACCACATGATCCGCCGCCGGAACGGCCCCGGCCCCCGGCCGGACCTTGAGATCGGACACGACATACCCGACATGCCCGCCGCCATCGTCAACCGCTTCGACCGGCTCGACGCGCAGCCGGGCCCGCACCTCCCCGCCGGACGCCTCCACCAGGCCCGCGGCGACGAGTTCGTCCGTCCGGATCGCCGCCGCGTCCACCGGCACCTGCAACCAGAACAGCCGCGTCAGGGCCTCCAGCGGCGAGCCGCCGCCGGTCGCCCGCAGCGCCGGGACGATCTCGTCCCGCGCCAGCGCCCCGCCCGCGACGGGCCCGAGCAGTTCCCGCACACCCGCGACCGTGTACCCGGCCCCGGTCAGCAGTTCGCGCACACGAAGAAGATCAGCCACCCGCCCATCCTGCCGCTCCCGACGCCGGGACGCCGGGTCAGCCGCAGGAACGCCGTGTCAGCCGAGGTACGTCTCGAGACCCTTGGCCAGGGATTCCGCGATGCGCTGGCGGAACGGCGCGCTCGACAGCTTGGCCGCGTCGCCCCTGTTCCGCATGTTGCCGCACTCGATGAACACCTTCGGGACGGTCGACAGGTTGAGGCCGCCGAGGTCGTTGCGCCGGTCGATGGCGTTCTCGCCGAGGTAGTTGGAGTACGGGATGCCGGTGCCCGCGCGGTAGGAGTCGCGCAACGCCTTGCCCAGCTTGGCGGACCGCGGCACGATCGCGGCGTTCCCGCCGACGGCGATCGGCTCGATGATGTGGAACCCGTGCCCGGACGCGGACGTCCCGTCGGCGTGGATCGACACGGCCGCGTCGGCCTTGAGCCGGTTGCCGATCGCGGCGCGCTCGGTGATGCACGGGCCGACGCCCTTGTCGTCCTTGCGCGTCAGCGCGACCTTGGCGCCCTTCGCCCGCAGGAGCTTCGCGAGCCGGTTGGAGACGTCCCAGGTGAACGCGTGCTCGCCGTACCCGGCCGCGGTGCTGGTGCCGGTCGTGTCGCATGCCTTGGTGCCGTTGCCGATCTTGACCTGTTTGTTGATCTGGGCCGGATTGCGGGCATTCCCGCCGTTGTGCCCGGGATCGAGGACGATCACCTTGCCGTCCAGCGCGGACGACCCGCCGCCGGACGCCGGGTCCTTCCCGTCCTCCGGGGCGCCCGAAGCCCGCCCGCCGGCCGTCGGCGGATTCACCGTCCCGCCGTCGTCGCCGGACGGTTCCGCGGAGGCGTCGCACGCGACGAGGGCGCCGAGGCACAGCGCGAGACCGGCGGCCGTGAGGCCGCCTCGATGAATGCGCACCGGCCGTTTCCTCCGTGATGACTTCGTTACCGACCCTGACAGTCTGCACACCGGTGAGGGTTCGTCAAACGAAGTCCCGGAAACCCGGCGGTATTCGGCGGCGGGTTCAGGTGAGCGGGTCGTCCTTGCCGAGCAGTGCGGCGAGCGCGCGCGCCTCGTCGGCGTCCAGGCCCAGGACCACGCGCGGGCGCCCCCACGGGTGGTCGATCGAATGGGCGACGTAGCTGGCCACGGACTCCGAGACCTGCTCGGCCAGACCCCGCGCGTGCCGCCATTCCGACCACGCGCGTTCCAATTCGCTCGCCGCGCGCTGCGCGCACGACACCAGTTCCGGATCACGCACGACTGAACCCCCTCGTGGACTTTCCCGTGTCCGCTCGGCGGCGTCCCCGCCCGGACGGCCTCCCCTCAAGGCCATCCGGACCCGCTCGCCGGACGGTGTGTCCCATTAACCCGCCGGCGGCGGGTCGCGGGCCGGCGAATGCTGCAGACTTGGCCGGCCCCTTACCTGCCGCACACCGGTTCTTACCCGGCGCACGCGGACATGCCTCCACACCGGCGTGTACAGGCCCCGCCCACCCGCCTTTCCGCCCGCCTGCTCGGCGCGCGCGGGCATGCCGAAGGACCGGCCGTCGCCGTCGTGCCGGGCGGGCATGCCGGGCACGCGCGCATGGCCGGGTACGGCCACGGCGGCCGCGTGGGGTGGGTCGGACCTCGGGAGCTATTCGAAGGCGGGGGGACGGTCCCTGTGACCGGGGCTCACAGGGTGGGAGCGGGCCCCGTCGTCGAACGGACCACCAGGTGCGGGACGACCAGGTTCTGCCGGGCCACGCGGGCGGGGTCGCCGATGCGCGCGGTCAGCATCTCGGCGGCCACCCGTCCCATGTCCCGGCGGGGCTGGTCCACGCTGGTCAGCGAGATGTGCCGGATCGCCGCGAGGTGGGTGTTGTCGTATCCCACGATCGACAGCTGCGCCGGCACCCGCATCTCCAGCTCGTCGGCCGCCGACAGCGCGCCGGTCGCGACCAGGTCGTTCGGCGCGAAGATGGCGGTCGGGCGCGGGTCGCGGCGCAGCAGCGCGCGGGCGGCCCGGTAGCCGCCGTCCTCGGTGAAGTCGCCCGGCTCGACGACGATCTCGCCGGCGAGCCCGTGCCGGCGCATCGCCTTCTCGTACCCGTCGCGGCGGTAGCGCGCCGTGGTGGAGCGCGCCCCTTCGATGTGCGCGATCCGCCGGTGCCCGAGTTCGACGAGGTGGTCGACGGCGAGGCTCGCGCCGAGCTCGTCGTCGTCCACGACGATGTCGACGCCGACGACGTCGCGTTCGCCGACGACCACGACCGGGACGCTGGCCGCGGCCTCCTTGAGCGACTCGGGGACGACGCTGAGCAGCACCAGCCCGTCCACCCGCATCTCCAGGAACGCTTCGACCGCCTCCGCCTCGAACAGCGGGTCCCAGCGGCCGCTGCCGACCAGCATCCGCAGGCCCGCGCCGTGCAGGCTCTCCTGGAGCCCGTCGAGGAACTCGGCGAAGAACGGGTTGTGCAGGTCGGCGACGATCGCGCCGATGAGCCTGGTGCGCCCTTCGACGAGGCTGCGCGCCACGGCGTTCGGGCGGTAGCCCAGTTCGCGTGCGGCCTGCAGGACGGCCTGTCTCCGCCGTTCGCTCACATGGGGTGACCCTCGCATCACGAGGGAGACGAGCGATTTGGAGACGCCGGCGCGCTCGGCGACGTTGCGGATCGTCGGTTTCGGCGCGGGTACGGCTCTACCCTCGTCGCGTCTGGCGGCGGGAGAAGGCTCGGTGCGAGGCCTGGGCACCGCGTTCTGTTCCCGCATGTTCTGCGGGGGATTCGCCTGATCAGCTGACATGGCACTCCGTCCAGGGGGACCTGTGGGACCTGCCTCGACGGCGCGCGGCGGGGTGTGTAACGCGCCGTCCTCCACTCGAGGGGGAGTTGCCATGATGCCGCGCCTTTCCCCCAAACCGCCGCAACAGTGAGTAACGGGCATCCGACAATGGTGGTTCGGGCCTGTGGTGTTCGGTCTCACACCGCGGCCGGACGGTGATCAAGGCCGGTGAAAAGCCCGTTCCACCCCAATTGGCGGGGACATAGGGCCGTCCGGGCTCGGATACGCTGCCCAGGTGGGAGATCGCGCGGTGGCCGGCAAGGCGCGAAGCCGGCAGAGCGGTGGCCGCGGCCGCCGCAGGCTCAGCGTCGACGAACGGCGGGACGAACTGATCGAGGCGGCGCTGCAGCTGTTCAGCACGCGTTCGCCCGAGGACATCTCGATCGACGACGTCGCGGCCAAGGCGGGCGCCTCCCGCGCGCTGGTCTACCACTACTTCGGCGGCAAGAACGAGCTGTACATCGCGGCGCTGGGCAGCGCGGCGAAGAAGCTGTCGGTGCTGCTGGAGCCGCCGACCGAGGGCAAGCCGCTCGAACGGCTGCGCATCTCATTGCGGCGCTACTTCGACTTCGTGGAGAGCCACGCGGCCGGTTACACCGCGTTGCTGCGCGGTGGCCCGGCCGACCGTTCCGGCGAGGCGGGCGAGATCGTGGACGGCATCCGGCAGCTCCTGCTGGACCGGATCCTGCACTCGCTGGACGTCGAGACGCCGCAGCCGATCCTGCGCATCACGCTCCGCGCCTGGATGGCCGCGGTCGAGACCGCCGGCCTGGACTGGCTGGAGAAGCGCGACGTGCCGCGTCCGCAGCTGGAAGGCCTGCTGATCGACCATCTGGTGGTCATGTTCCACGCGGCCGGACGCCACGACCCGGGCACCGGCAGGCTGTTCGACCGGCTGGCCCAGGAAGAGATGGGCTGACGCCCACGTCCGGGCGGGCTCCCCCGTCCCGGACGGCTCTGCTTTTGGACGCTTTACCCAAAAGTGACGGGCAACGTCCTAAATGGAGACTCTGTCCTCATGTGGACAAAAAGTCACCCATGTCCCAAATTCCTCGCACGTCAGCGAGGCTTTTCGGCCGCCGTCGCCGTGCGGTCCGGTGCCTCGACCCGGCCGACCCGGGCCGAGCCGGCCACCCGCTGCCCTTGGGGCGGGCACGAGACGCGCCCGGACCCCAAGGGCGACGCGGGTGAGCACAGCGACAACGGCCATCCCCCCAAAGCCATGACCGATCCCGGCCGCCGGAATCGACCGGCACCGGCATCGACCATCGCGATGCGCGTGCGGAGCCGGGCTCACGCGGGGCGAGAACCCGATCGCACGCGGCGGCGGCGAACCGCCCCCCTACTCCGAACGCTGCTGCGGGATTCCCGCGAGCAGCGCCCGCACCTCCGCCTCGCGGTAGCGGCGGTGCCCCCCGAGCGTCCGGATGGACGTGAGCTTCCCCGCCTTCGCCCACCGCGTGACGGTCTTGGGGTCGACGCGGAACATCGTCGCCACCTCCGCCGGCGTCAGCAGGGGCTCGGCCTCTGGCGTACGTGCTGACATGTTTGCGGCCTCTCCTCCGTGGACCGATGACAGCGATCCTGCGATTGATCCTCGCGTGGTCACTGATGTCCCCTATGGCCCGAAAGAGCCACTATGACATCACAACGTGTAACCTTGCCACCACTCAGCGCAACAAGCAAGTTCCTGGCGGTAGTTGCGTGCAAACATCCCCGCGAGTGCGGGGTGCGGCGCGTATCCGGTGGCCAGCGGGTCACGCTGCGTGATTCTAGCGATACGTATAGTCGTATCGCGCGCGGATTCGGGAAATTTGTTTTAGTTCGCCGCCTCAAGGGCCCGGATGGGCCTCCAGCGGGCGAGCAGCCGCTTGTACATCGCCACGGTCAGCTCGACCTCACCGCGCTCCATCCCGGCGAGGGCCACGGTCATCTCGGCCACGGACTCGTCCAGGCTGAGCGTGCGGTCGTCCAGCAGATGGACGAGCCCGCCGTAGTCGAGCTCGACGAGCGCGCGGGGATGGAAACCGTCCAGCCATCGGCCGAGCGTGTCCAGGCGTCCGGCGGACAGGAGGTAGACATCGCCCGTCCCGTCGCCGAGGTTCTCCCGCACGACGGGCAGCGCGTCCGCCACCCTCCGGCGCGCCTCGCCCATCGACGTGACGTAGATGAGCGTACGCGCGGGCGCGGCCGTCGCCGGGCTCTGACCTGGGGCGGGCGGTTCGGCGTGTTCCTCGGACGCGTCGTCCGCCTTCCGGTACCCGGTCCCGGGCGAGCCGAGCATCAGGCACCGCTCACCGCGGGTGAAGGGCACGAACCAGTCCAGCGGTATGTGCCAGGTGCTCGTCAGGATGTGCGGCCGCAGGGGCTTGCCCGACCGCTTCCACTGCTCGAACTCGCCCGCCGCCCGCTCCGACACCGGCGGCGGGACGAACGCGGCCGCGACCCCGGCGGCGTGCTCGTCCCGGAAGCGCTCGAAGGCCAGCCATGAGCGCAGCCGCGTCTGCCACGGGCACACGTAGATCATGTCGTCCAGGCGGCGGACGTAGGCGTCCCTGCTCTCCCGTTCCGGCACGACCTCGGGCGGTGAGCCGATCAGCCTGAGCGTCGCGGCGCGGTGCTCGACGCCCAGCGCGTGGATCCTCCGCGGACGCCGCCGGGAGTCGGCGTAGACCGTCCACAGGGTCCGCGCGGGCTCCGGGAAGGCGGTCACCGGTTCGTAAACCCGTAGGTACGCGGCGTACGGAAGCACCATCGCATCGTGACATGAGATTCGGCCGGGCGCGGTGGCATCACGCGCCCTAGGCTGATCTTAGAGACAGAGAGGAGGGCACTACCGTGCCTAATGTCTTCGGGGCGCCCCACAAGGGCACCGAACCCCGTCACGAGCAGGTCGTCTTCTGCCAAGACGAGGCCAGCGGCCTGCGCGCGATCATCGCGATCTACTCCACCGCGCTAGGCCCGTCCCTGGGAGGCACCCGCTTCTACCCCTACGGGACCGAGGAAGAGGCCCTCGCCGACGTGCTGAACCTGTCCCGCGGCATGGCGTACAAGAACGCCCTGGCCGGGCTGGACCTCGGCGGTGGCAAGGCCGTCATCATCGGCGACCCGGCCATCGACAAGTCCGAGGCGATGCTGAGGGCGTACGGACGGTTCGTCCAGTCGCTGAACGGCAGGTACTACACCGCGTGCGACGTCGGCACGTTCAGCGAGGACATGGACATCGTGGCTCGGGAGAGCCAGTTCGTCACCGGCCGGACGGTCGCGCACGGCGGTGCGGGCGACTCGTCCATCCTCACCGCGTTCGGCGTGTTCCAGGGCATGCGCGCTGCGGCGAAGACCATGTGGGGGGCGCCCACACTCCGCGGCAAGCGCGTCGGCGTCGAAGGCGTCGGGAAGGTCGGCCACCGCCTGGTGGAGCACCTCCGTGAGGACGGCGCCGACGTCGTCATCTGCGATGTGAACCAGTCCGCCGTCGACCGGGTCCGGTCGGCGCATCCCGAAGTCGAGGTCGTCGCGGATACGGACACGATGGTCCGCACCGAACTCGACGTGTACGCGCCGTGCGCGCTCGGTGGCTCCCTGAACGACGACACCGTGCCCGTACTGGCGTCCAAGGTGGTGTGCGGGGCCGCGAACAACCAACTCGCCCACACCGGCGTGGAGAAGAGCCTCGCCGACCACGGCGTCCTGTACGCGCCCGACTACGTGGTGAACTCCGGCGGTGTGATCCAGGTCGCGGACGAGATCGGCGGCTTCAACTTCGACCGCGCCAAGGCCCGCGCCACCGGGATCTACAACACCACCTTGAAGATCTTCGCGCTGGCCGCCGACGAGGGCGTCCCGCCGGCCGTGGCCGCCGACCGCCTCGCCGAACGCCGGATGTCCGAAGTCGGGAGGCTGCGCGGCATCCTGCTCTGAAACGGGCTGGAACCGGTCCCCGAAAGCCCGTCGAAACCCGCCAACCCCGCCGAACCTATCGAACGCGTCGAACCGGCTGAGGCCGCCGTGAGGGAGCCCTAGGGCCCTCCTACGGCGGCCTTAGTGCGTACTCGTGACCACCGGATACACTGTTGTTATCAGCAACAGAAGCGCCGCCACGTACCGTCGATGTACCGAGCCGGGCGCAAAACGGGTACGGTTGTACCCGTGACTGACGCATGGCTCATCAGGCACCGGTTCGTGTGGTACACGCGCGCGTTGATGGGCCCACGAAAGCCCTGACCATCGAGGGGGTCGAGCCAATGGGTCGCGGCCGAGCCAAGGCCAAGCAGGTAAAGGTTGCCCGACAGCTCAAGTACAACAGCGGCAACACGGACCTCGACCGCCTGAAGAGCGAATTGGGAGTCGACGACGCGGGGGACGACTCCTACGACGAGCTCGCCGAGAAGTACGCCGACTACGCCGACGATTACGGCACGGAGGACCGCAAGGACGGAACCTCCGGTTGACCGGCTGACACTGCGCCACTGCCCGCGACATCGGGCAGTGGCGTTTGTCATGCAGGGCCGCTGAACGGGCCCGTGAGCCACGTTGGACGCCCGTTGGTACTCGTGTGAGCTCTGGGGCCCAAGAGGCGCTCAGCGGGGTCCTCAGCCCCGACCACGGGCGGCCGTGAGCTGTGGGCGTGCGTCGCCGGACGGGCGTGATCATCATCACGCTGGTCCGGTTCGCGGGTCAGACGAGTTTCGCGGATCAGACGAGGGTGGCCTTGCCGGTGCCCGTGGTGATCTCGCCTAGATGCCAGGCGGCGACGCCGCGGGACGCCAGGACGCGAAGGGCCTCGTCGGCGGCGTCCGGGGACACGATGGCGGCCATTCCGACGCCCATGTTGAACGTCTTGTCCATGTCGGGCTGAGAGACGTCCCCATGAGCCTGCAGGACGCGGAACAGGGCCGGTGTCTCCCAGGAGGCGCGGTTCAGTACGGCGTCCATGGTCGGGGGCAGTGAACGGGCCAGGTTCGCCGCCAGACCGCCGCCCGTGATGTGAGCGAACGCACGTACACCGCCGGTGCCCGTCAGTGCGAGGCAGTCCTTGGCGTAGATGCGTGTCGGAGTGAGAAGCGCCTCACCGAGGGGACGGTCAAGGTCCGCAGGCTGGGATTCGAGGTCCAGGTCGGTCGTGGCCAGGATGTGGCGGACGAGCGAGTACCCGTTGGAGTGGATCCCGGACGACGCCATAGCCAGAACGGCGTCCCCTACGCGAACGCGGTCGGGGCCTAGGACCTCGTCGGCTTCGACGACGCCCGTCCCAGCGCCCGCCAGGTCGAACTCGTCCGATTCCAGGAGGCCGGGATGTTCGGCGGTCTCGCCGCCCACGAGCGCGCAGCCGGCCAGGGCGCAGGCGTCCGCGATACCGCCGACGATGTCGGCGATCCGTTCCGGGACGACTTTTCCGCAGGCGATGTAGTCGGTCATGAACAGCGGTTCGGCGCCGCATACGGCGAGGTCGTCGATGACCATGCCGACCAGGTCGTGCCCGACCGTGTCGTACACGCCGAGCCGACGCGCCAGGTCGACCTTGGTTCCGACGCCGTCCGTGGACGTGGCCAGCAAGGGACGCCTGTAGCGCGCAAGCGCGGACGCATCGAAAAGGCCCGCGAACCCGCTGACGTCGTCCACGACCTCTGGACGCCGTGAACGCGCCACCCGGGACTTCATCAGCTCTACGGCGCGTTCACCCGCCGCTATGTCGACCCCGGCGTCCTCGTAGGACGTCATCGGGTGATTTCCAGGAGGTGCTTGCCGCGTGCGTCCTGGTCGACCGGGATGGGGTAGACGCCGTCGAAGCACGCCCGGCAGAGGTTCTCCTTGGCGATGTGCGACGCGGAGATGAGCTCGTCCAGGGAGATGTAGCCGAGCGAGTCGGCGCCGATGGAGTCGCGGATCTCCGCGACCGACAGGTTCCCGGCGATCAGCTCGGCGCGGGTGGCGAAGTCGATCCCGTAGAAGCACGGCCAGGAGACGGGCGGGCTGGAGATCCGCACGTGGACCTCGGCGGCGCCCGCGTCCCGCAGCATCCCGACGATCGCGCGCTGGGTGTTGCCGCGGACGATCGAGTCGTCCACCACGATCAGCCGCTTGCCCTCGATCGCCTCGCGCAGCGGGTTGAGCTTGAGCCGGATGCCGAGCTGGCGGATCGTCTGGGACGGCTGGATGAACGTCCGGCCGACGTAGGAGTTCTTCACCAGGCCCTGGCCGTAGGGGATGCCGGACGCCTCCGCGTAGCCGATCGCGGCCGGGGTGCCCGACTCCGGCGTCGGGATGACCAGGTCGGCCTCGACGGGGTGCTCACGGGCCAGCCGCCGCCCGACCTCCACGCGGGTGGCCTGGACGCTGCGTCCGGCGATCGAGGTGTCGGGCCGCGCCAGGTACACGTACTCGAACAGGCAGCCCTTCGGCCGCGGCTCGGCGAACCGCTCGGACCGCACGCCGCCGCCGTCGATCGCGACCATCTCGCCCGGCTCGATCTCGCGGACGAAGCGGGCGCCGACGATGTCGAGCCCGGCGGTCTCGGACGCCACGACCCAGCCGCGGTCTTCCAGCGCGCCGAGGACCAGCGGCCGGACGCCCTCCGGGTCGCGGGCCGCGTACAGGGTGCCCTCGTCCATGAAGACCAGGGAGTACGCGCCGCGGGTGGCGGGAAGGATCTCCCGGGCCGCCGCCAGCGGGCCGCCCTCGCCGCCGTCGGCGAGCAGGGCGGTCAGGACCTCGGTGTCGGTCGTGGCGGTCAGCACGCCGGGCTCCAGCCGCTTGGCCAGGTCCAGGGTGTTGATCAGGTTGCCGTTGTGGACGAGCGCCAGCCCGCCCGCGTCCGACGACCGGAACGTGGGCTGCGCGTTCTCCCACGTGGGCGAGCCCGTCGTCGAGTAGCGGCAGTGCCCCACGGCGATGTGGCCGCGGAGGGTGTTCAGGACCGATTCGTCGAAGACCTGGGCGACGAGGCCCATGTCCTTGAACACGACGATGCGGGAGCCGTCGCTCACGGCGATGCCCGCGGACTCCTGCCCGCGGTGCTGGAGCGCGTACAGGCCGTAGTAGGTGAGCTTGCTCACCTCGGCCCGGGACGCCTGGTCCGCCGGGACCCAGACGCCGAAGACCCCGCACGCGTCCTGCGGGGGGCGGTCGGTGGGATCGATGTCGTGGCTCAGACGTCCGTCACGGAGAGGCACGTTCATCAGTCTAGATGCCTGATTCACCTGCTCCGATCGGCGGTATCTCCTTAACGGACCTTTACCCCGCGGAACCACGGGAATCAGGTGAGGCGGGGGAATCTGGTGACCGACACGTGGAGGAACGCATGACGCTGCCCGGGTACCAGACGTATTCGCCGCCGGCCCCGCCCAAGCGGAGCACCTTGGCGAGGGCTTCTCAGGTGCTCGGAATCGTGGGCCTGGTGGGCCTCGTCCTCTGTCTGGCGGGCGTGATCCCGGCGCTCGTCGGGGTCGTCCTGGGGACGGTGTCGCTCGTCCGTCGCGATGCGGACCGGCGTCCTGCGATCGTGGGCGTCATCTGCTCGTCCCTCGCCCTCCTCATAGGCGCGGGGATGCTTTTCGTCCTGCTGAGCAAGGCGGCCCAGTGCGGCGACGAGGCGCGCTACCCGGACGACACGTCGCGGCGGGACTGCGTCGAACGCGAGTTCCCCTTCGCACAAGCGGACAGAACCCCGTAGGTCAGCCAGCTAGAGAGCGGACTGCCTCTTCGTCGAGCGCGGACGCGTAGACGCGGAAATCGTCCATCAGGCCACCGAATCCAGGCTTCGTGGGTTCGCTGCCCAGGTAGATGGGCCCGGCAGGGGTGACAACGGCGTGTTCCAGAGGCACACCTACGTCCAGACTGCCGTTGACGTAGAGGTACATGCCGTCGGTGTCCACGGTGAATGCGATGTGTGCCCAGTCCCCCACGGTCAGCCTTGCGTTGCTGTCGACGTAGTCCGGGCCGTTGTTGGTGAACAGTTGCCCGCGGACCCTCATCTCGTCCGGATACAGCCATAGGCCGAGGGCCCGCGCGTCGTTCTCGGCGACGGGCTTGTAGAGGAGGCTGCGCCATTCGCCTTTCGGTTCCTCGGTGACCTGGACGAAGAACGCCAAGCTGAACCCGAAGATCTGGCTGAGGACGAGTTGGGGCGCCGCGGGTATCACCGCGCGGCCGTCGTTCCCGCCGAGCGACAGTGCCTCCCCGGCCCGCCCCGGGACGATCTCGGCCGTCTCGTCCAGCTCGGCGGCGGGCCCGGCGCCGGCAGCGGCGGCGACGCGGCGGCCGTCCACGGTGTCGACGTCGAACGTCCATTGCGCGATCAGCACGGGATCACCTCCAGGCCCCAGGCCGGTCCCACGCTGGCAGTGCCGTGCCGTCCAGGCAAGCCCGAATTGGACGCGAAGCCAGTAATCCGGCTCAGCCGGGTTCGGTGACCTCCCGGTCGAGGGGCAGTGGGAGATGGCCGGACAGGTCCGCGCGCGCGCCGCTGGCACGGACTCGTCCGTCCGCGACGGCGTCGTCCCAGGCCAACCGGCCGGTGGCCAGACGGATCCAAGCGGCGGCGTCCATCTCCACCACATTCGGGGGTGTTCCACGGGTATGGTGCGGGCCGTCGATGCATTGAACGGCGGCATAAGGAGGAACACGAACCTCCACCGAACGGCCGGGCGCGAGCTCGGCGAGCCGGTCAAGCAGAAACCGCACCGCTCCCATCACGACCGGCCGGGACGGTTCGGCGCTTCCTGCCTCGATACCGGCCAGCACGGTCTCCAGCGCCGCGCGACGCAGCTCGGCGGGTTCGTCGGCGCCGGTGTACGTCGGCAGGCCGAGGGCGCCGCGCTGGTCGTTCAGAACGGCGAGGGTGAGCGGTTTGCGCGACATCGCCACCGACGCTACCGGGTCGCGGCCGGTGGACCGCTCCGCCCCGCGATGGCGCCGCGGCGCCGCGCAGACGGTAAAAAGGACCCGACGCCAGGCCAGGGGGGCCGCGGGAGTGAAGGGAACGGGGAGGCCGGGGACGCCGTCCCCGGAGGACACGGAGGTTCGTCAGATGCCCGAGGCGCTGCCCCTGCAGCCGGGTGACCCGCGAAGACTCGGCGCGTTCGAGATCACGGGACGGCTCGGCGTCGGCGAGCAGGGCGCCGTCTTCCTCGGCAGGGACCCGGTCGGCGGCCCCGTCGCCGTGAAGGTCCTGCACGTGCGGCTCAGCGGCGAGCCCGTCGCCAGGTCGCGGTTCGCGAACGCGTTCTCCTCCGCCAGGAAGGTCTCCGGCTTCTGCACGGCGGCGATCCTGAGCGCCGACGTGGAGGGCGACCGTCCGTACGTGGTGAGCCAGTGGGTGGACGGGCCGTCCCTCCAGCAGCTCGTGGACGAAGAGGGCCCGCGCGGCGCTGCCGTCGTCGAGCGCTTGGCCGTCGGTACGGCGATCGCTCTCGCGGCCGTCCACCGGGCCGGAGCGCTACACCACAACCTGAAACCCGGGAACGTTCTCCTGGGACGGGACGGGCCGCGCCTCAGCGATTTCGGTATCGCCCATGCGTTGGAGGCCGTGAACGCATCCTTCAGCGGGCACATCACCGAGGATCCGTCCTACAAGTCACCCGAACAGCTGAGCGGCACCGGCATCGGCCAGCCCGCGGACGTTTTCGCTTGGGCGTCCACCATTCTGTTCGCCGGCACAGGTGAGCCGCCGTTCGGGGACGGTTCGCCCTCCGAGGTGATGCAGCGGATCGTCTACGACGAAGCGGACCTGTCGAACGTCCCCGAATCGCTGCGCGAGATCATGGCCGACGCCTTCGCCAAAGACCCGGCCCACCGTCCGACGGCCAAAGACCTCCTCCAACGCCTCCTCGACAAGGACGGCCCGCTGCTCGGCCGCATGCCGTCCTCGATGGTGGACGAGGGCCGCGCACTCGCCTTCGGAGCGCCCCTCCCGCGGCCCGCCCCACAGGCCGCACCACCCGCCGGAATGCCGCCGCCCCCGTCGCAGATGCCTCCGCCGATGCCGCCACGGACGCCTATGGGAGCGCCCCCGCGTCCCATGGCCGCCGGTCCAGGCGCCCCTACCGCGTTCACGCCCGCCCCTGGGC
>NZ_SMKT01000058.1 GCF_004348735.1 Actinomadura sp. KC06 | reverse complement strand
CGATTCCCCACTCCTGACCGGCACGGCCATTCTCAGGGTTATACGGGAACGAAGTCCGGAGCCGTGTCCGCATCGCTGAGCTCGGTACGTTCAAGTCGATTTGCCCGGGGCCAGGCCGGTGATCACGTCCGCATAGGGCCACGCGCCGTCCACCGGTACCGGGTACAGGACGGGGAGGTCCACGCCGGCTTTCCGGTACTCCTCGATCCGGGCGCCGCACGCGGCGGCGTCGCCGTGGGCCACGAACGAGTCCGCGACGTGCTGCGGGACGTGCCGGACGGCACCGGCCCAGTCGCCCGCGCGGGCCAGCTCCTGGACGATGCCGAGCGGGTCGCCGAACAGGCTAGGCGCCGCGGGATGCAGGGCATAGCGGGGAACGATGGCGCACGCCCCGCGGGCCGCGGCCTCCGCGTCATCGGCCAGGCAGGTGTGGACGACGCAGACGATCTCGACGTCCGCCGGTTCCCTGCCCGCGTCTGCCGCGGACTCGCGCACCGTCGCCACGGCCTCCGCCGCCCGCTCCGGTGACATGAGGTTGAGGATCACGCCGTCGGCGATGCGGCCCGCCAGCCGCAGCATGCGCGGGCCGAGCGCGGCCAGGTGGATCGGCAGGTCGGGACGGTGCGGCGGACGGTCGAGCGGCACCCGGCCGGTACGGAAGATGCCGCCGCTGAACCCCGGCTCACCTGCCAGGACGGCGCGGACCACCGCCACGTACTCCTCGACCATCTGGAGCGGTGGATGCTGCGGCAGGCCGAACTGGGTGTTCTTGGCCGCGTTGGCGAGGCCCAGGCCGAGCCGGAAGCGGCCGCCGGACGCGTCGTCCAGGAGCGCGGCGGTCTTGGCGGCCAGCACGGGCGGGCGCAGCGCGGCGTTGGCGATGGCGGTGCCCACGGACACCGATCCGGTCGCCGCGATCAAGGGATGGCAGAGCGTCAGGGCGTCGCCGTTGACCTCGGCGACGAAGACGGCGTCGTACCCGGCGTCCTCGGCGGCGCGGGCCAGTTCGCCCATCTCCGCGGGAGGCAGACCGCTGTTCGACGCGATGGACAGACCGAGGCTCATGCCCGACATCATTGCAGAACAGGTTTCTGTAGAGCAGACCCCGGTGCCGGGCGAGGCGGGCAACGGCTAGATGATCAGTTGGTCGATCTCCTGCACCGCGCCGGTGAGGGCTGAGACGATCTTGCGGCGGGTGGGGACGTTCATGCGGCTCGCCGGGACGGAAATGTTCAGGGCCATCGGCGGACGGTTCGAGCGAGGCAGGGCCATCGCCACCGACATCACGCCTTCCTCACTTTCCTCCTTGCTGGTCGCGTAGCCCTTGCGGCGGACGTCCTTCAGCGCTTCCAGCAGGGCGTCGCGGGAGTCGATCGACGCGCCCGTCATCTGTTCGAGCTTCGGCTCGGGGTACAACTCGATCAGGTCGGCGTCCGGCAGCTGGGCCAGCATGGCCTTACCCGTCGAGGTGCAGTGCGCGAGGATGGACCGGCCGAGACGGGACCCCACACGGACGGCGCGCGGGCTTTCGATCGAGTCGATGAAGCGGACCATCTGCCCTTCGAGGGTCCCGAGATGGACGGTCTCCTGCAGTTCCCCGTTAAGGCGCTCCAGCACGGGACGCGCGCGTTCGCGCACGTCGAGGCGCCCCAGCAGCGAGAAGGCGATCTTGTCGAGCGACGGCCCCGGCTCGTACATCCGGGACTGGCGGTTCTGCCGGACGAAACCGCGATACTGCAGCATGGCGAGGAGCCGGTGAGCGGTCGACGAGGCCACCCCGAGGTAGTCTCCCGCGTCGGTCAGGCGCAGGGCGCCGCGTTCGCCGATCAGCCAGAGCAGTCGGAGGGCGTTGTCGACCGACTCGATCGGGTACTGCGGGGGCGCGGAGTGCTCCGGCTCGATGGGCGGCTCCGCGTCCGGACGTGCGGCGTGATCGGGCATTGGTGCCTTTCTGGCGGTCGTCATGGAACGCAGGTCTCGTCCGCGTCGGGCAACGCACCCGATCGGGATCCTCCATTATCGCTCCGATGCGGGCGTCTCTCGCTCCGATGCGGGCGTCGCCGTCCGGGTCAGGGACCGGCGGTCAGGGCGTACAGCTCGTAGACGAGCGTGCTGCCCGTACGGCGGCCCATGCCGACCGCCTGAATCTTGTTCAGCCACCCGTACCGCTCGTCGTCGGTCTCGAAGGTGGGGGCGGTGAAGATGACGCCCCCGTCCGCCGGCGGCCGGTCCGCCTTCCCCCGGTAGGTCATCGCGATGACGGCGCCGTCGTCGGTGCGCAGCAGGATCCGGGCGTCCACGCTGACCGTGGAGTCCGCGTGGACGCGCACCCAGTCGCTGGCGCTGCGCCCGAGCTGGCTCGCCCGGACGCGGTCGCCCTCCCACCGGCAGTCGGCGGCCTCGCCGACCAGCCGGCCGCCCTCGGGGGTGGACGGCAGCATCGTCTGCCGCTCGATCGTGATGGTCAGCGTGCCCAGCGGGTCCAGCTCGATGCCCACGCGGGTCTCCTTCTGCTCGGGGGTTGACATCCGGATGCACAGAAAAGCATTCTGCATTGAAGAAATCAACAGACACCCTCGCTGATCAGAGAGGCCAGCCATGACTGGATTCGCCCGACCTCGCGGCCTCAACCACGTCGCGTACGTGACCCGTGACACCGCCGCGACGAAGCGCTTCTACACCGAGCTGCTCGGCCTGCGGCTGGTCGGCTACGCCATGGACGACAGCGTGGGCAGCACCGGGGAGCCGACGACCTTCCTCCACACGTTCTTCGAGATGGGGGACGGCTCGTGCCTGGCGTTCTTCGAGATCGAGGGCGTCGACGTCGATCACCACGAGTCTCCGCTGCCGCGCTGGGCGCCGCACATCGCGCTCTCCCTCGACAGCCTGGACGAGGTGGAGGCCGCCCGCGACCGCCTGACCGCGGCCGGGATCGAGGTGAAGGGCGTCGTGGATCACGAGGGCATCTGGTCGTCCATCTACTTCTTCGACCCCAACGGCGTGCGCCTGGAGCTGACCTACCAGAACCGGCCGCTGAACGACGACGACGCGGCGGCCGCGGAGAAGGCGGTGAAGGCCTGGCAGGACGAGCACGGCCCGGCCAACGCATGACGGTCGCGTCCCGTATGACGCTCGCGTCCACCCCGTACACGGTGGCCGACGACGACGCGGCGCAGGACCTGTTCACGCGGAACGGCTGGGGCGACGGGCTGCCCGTCATCCCGCCCACGCCGGAGCGCGTCGAGAGGTTCGTGGCCGCGTCCGGCATCCCGGCCGATCGGGTGATCGGGGAGATCGCCGAGCAGGGCGCCGCGCTCACGCTGGAGAAGATCGCGATCAACGCGGTCGCCGCGGGCTGCCGCGAGGAGTACATGTCGGTGCTCGTCGCGACGGTCCGCGCCCTGACCCGCGAGCCGTTCAACCTGCACAGCACCACGGTCAGCGGCGCCACGGCGCCGCTGCTGATCATCAGCGGGCCGGTGGTCGACCAGCTGAACGTCAACACCTCGTTCAGCGTGTTCGGGCCCGGCCACCACGCCAACGCCACGATCGGACGGGCGGTCCGCTTCGTCCTGCAGAACCTGTGCGGCGGCATACCGGGCGTCCTGGACAAGGCCACCTTCGGGCATCCGGGCAAGTACACGTACTGCATCGGCGAGAGCAGGACGTCGCCGTGGCCGCCGCTGCACGCCGACCGGGGCGTGCCGGCCGAGGAGAGCGCGGTGACGGTCTTCGCGGGCGAGGCGCCGGTCAACGCGCGGAACGACTGGGCGAGCGAGCCCGGCCCGATCCTCGCCACGATCGCCGACGCGATGCTGCCGTGCCACTACACGGACGGGAGCTTCGTCGTGGTGATCGGCCCCCGGCACGCCGAGATCATCCAGCGTGCCGGGATGGACAAGGCGGCCGTGCGCGAGGAGCTGTTCCGCCTGGCCAGGCGCAGCGTCGGAGCGCTCAGGCGCGCGGGCCGCCTGCCGGGCCCGGCGGCGCCGGACGCCTCGACGCCGGACGGCGAGGACGAGCTGCGAACCGTCGTCCGGAGCCCGGAGGACATTCTGATCACCGTCGCCGGAGGCGACCTCTACGGATATTCCGCGGTCGTCCCGTACTGGGTCGGCGGCCACGAGTCCGCGCCCGTCACCGAGGCGCTCTCCGCGCAGGAGGCCGAGAGGTGCCGGATACCGCAGAGGGAGACGCCATGACCGGACGACTCGTCGTCCTCGATCCGACCGCCGACGTCCCGCACGAGACGGCGGGGTCGCTGCCCCGCCCGCGGTCGCTGTCCGGCCTCGCGGTCGGGTACCTCGACAACGGCAAGCCGAACAGCGACCGCTTCCTTGAGCTGCTGGCCTCGAGGCTCCGGGAGGACGGGGCGAAGGACGCCGCCTGGGCGCGCAAGCCCAGCATCGGCCGCGTCGCGTCCGGCGAGATGCTCGACGACCTCGCCGCGAAGTGCGACGTCGTCGTCACCGGGGTCGGCGACTGCGCCGGGTGCTGCTCGTGCACGGTGCGGGACGCGATCGCGCTCGAACGCCGCGGAATCCCGGCCTACGTCGTGTGCACGACGGAGCTGGTCACCACGGCCAGGATCGCGGCGCGGGCGGCGGGCGTCCCCGACCTGCCGCTCACCGTCATCGACCATCCGCTCGGGTCGCTGACCGGCGACCTGCTCGCCGCGCGTGCCGAGGACGCGAGCGGCCAGATCCGCGCGCAGGGGGACCGGTGAGCGCGGGCGAGCGGGTGGCGATCGTCACCGGCGCGGGCCAGGGGCTCGGCCGGGCGTACGCGACCCATCTGGCCGGGGCGGGGAACCGCGTCGCCGTCGTCGACGTGGCGGGGGACGCGGCGCGGTCGGCGGCCGAGTGCATCGCCGCGGACGTGGGCGCGGACCGGGTGAGCGCGTACGAGGCCGACGTCACGGACGAGGAGCAGGTCGGCGCCGTCGTCCGCGCGGTGGTCGAGCGCTGGGACCGGGTCGACGCGCTGGTCAACAACGCCGGCGGGGCGCTGCTGCCGTCCGGGCCCTTCGACTCGTTCAGCCGGGCGGACTGGACGAGGGTCCTCGACGTGAACCTGACCGGGCAGTGGCTGTGCGCGGCGGCGGTCGTCCCGCACATGCGCGCGGCCGGCCACGGCAAGATCGTGAACGTCAGCTCGACGATGGTGTCGAAGGGCCTGCCGGTCGGGCTCGCGCCGTACGTCGCGGCGAAGGCCGGGGTGGTCGGCCTGACCCGGGCCCTCGCGCGGGAGCTCGGCCCGGACGGGATCCGGGTGAACGCCGTCGCCCCCGGCTACATCCCGGTCGAGACCAGGAAGACGGTGCACACCCCGCAGGCTGCGCAGGCGCTGCGGGAGCGCATGAAGACCGAGCAGTGCCTGCCCGTGGTCGGCGTACCGGACGATCTCTGCGGCGCGGTGGAGTTCCTGTGCTCCCCGGCCTCGGACTTCATCACCGGGCAGGTCGTCAACGTCGACGGCGGCTGGGCGCACGGCTGACGGACGCCGCGCCCGCGCCCCGCGTCGCCCGACCAGCGGAAACATCCACCACGTAGAGACCGGAAGGGTCTTTACGCACGACCCCATAATCGCTATTCTCCAGAAACTAATTCTGGAGAAAAGAGAACCTCCCCGCCGAGACCGTGCCTGGCAGGTGCTTCGCACGCGCATCAGATGAAGGGATCCCACGATGATCAGAACCGGCACCGCCGGTCGCGTCGCGGTCGGGCTGACCGCCGTCTCGCTGGCCCTGGCGGCCTGCGGCGGCGAGGGTTCGGGCTCGGACGACGGGTCCGGCACCTACAAGATCGGTCTCGTCACCAGCTCCGCGGGGCCGTTCGCCAGCAACTCCAAGACGATGGAGGCGGGCGCCGAGTACGCCGTGAAGCTGCTGAACGAGGCGGGCGGCGTCAAGGGCGCCAAGCTGGAGCTGGTCAAGGTCGACAGCCAGAACAAGCCGGCCACCACCGCGACGCTCATCCCGCAGCTGGCGGCCAAGCAGAAGGTCCTCGCGATCGTCGGCCCGGTCGACAGCGCGGGCTGCGAGGTCGCCTGCAGCGCGGCCAACAAGCTCAAGGTGCCGATCGTGAGCCCCGGCGCGGCCCGTCCGGGCGTGCTGAAGAACGCCCGCCCGTACGGCTTCACGATCGCCCAGCCGGACGCCGACAACAGCACCCCCGTCCTCACCAAGATCATCCAGAACCGGAAGCTGAAGCGCGCCGCGATCATCAGCGACGAGGCCAACGCCACCACCAAGGCGCAGGCCGACCTGTTCCGCAGCGTGTTCGGCGCCAACGGCGTCGAGATCGTCAAGAGCGTGACGTTCAAGAGCGGCGACTCCAGCTTCGCCTCGCAGGTGACCTCGCTCGCCGCCGCCAAGCCGGACGTGCTGGCGCTGGCCGCCGGCCCGGACGACGCGGGCCGGATCGCGCGGGAGGTGCGGAGCCAGCGGCAGAGCTTCGCGCTGCTCGGCACCGGCTCGCTGCAGTCCGGCGGCGCCGCCTACGTCGCGGCGGGCGGGAAGGCGACCGAGGGGACGCTCGCCGCGGCCCAGTACGACCCGCACAGCGAGACGCCCGCGGCGAAGGCGCTGCTGGAGAAGGCACAGGCCGCCACCGGCCAGGCCGACATCTCGCTCAACTTCGCCTACGCCTTCGACGCCGTCCACATGATCGCCAAGGCCATCGAGGAGAAGGGCGTGAAGACCGACTCCGGCGCCGTCGCGAAGGCCCGGGTCACGGTCCAGGAGAGCCTCAACGCCATGCAGAACTACCAGGGCATGGCCGACGCCACCACCTTCAAGGACGGCATCGCGCAGCGGCCGCAGCTGCAGGCGGTCGTCCAGAACGGCAAGTTCGTGATCGACAAGAGCGCCGGCTGACCGCATGCTCGCACAGCAACTGTTCAACGGTCTGTTGCTCGGGGCGACCTTCTGCCTGGTCGCCCTGGGCTTCAACCTGGTGGTCGGCGCCATGGACCGGCTCAACTTCGCCCTCGGCGAGACGGCGATGCTGAGCGCCGTCCTCGGCGCGCTCATCATGACCGAGACCCCGGTGCCGTTCCTGGTGAGCTTCGTCGCGGCGACGCTGATCGGCGGAGGAGTCGCGGTGGCGGTGTACTTCGTCTCGTTCCGGTTCGTGTCCGCCGACTTCCCGACGGCGTCGATCCTCAGCAGCCTCGGCTGCGGGCTGGTGCTGACCGCCGTGGTCACCAAGGCGTTCGGCAGCCACCAGCGCTCGGTGCCGGACGTGCTGTCCGGCGTCCGGCTCGACCTCGGCGTCTTCACGGTGTCCGGCGCGCAGCTGGTGATCCTGCTGCTGGCGACGCTGCTGACCGCCGGGCTGTACGTGTTCCTCGAACGCACCCCGTGGGGCACGGCGATCCGGGCGGTGTCGGACGACGCGACCGTCGCGGGCCTGCTCGGCGTGCCGGTGCAGCGGGTCATCCTGCTCACGTTCGCGCTCTCGGGCGTCCTGGCCGGGGCGGCGGGGCTGCTGACCGGGCTCGCCTACCACTCGATCAGCCCGTTCGACGGGTTCACCACCACGCTCACCGCGCTGATGATCATCGTGCTGGGCGGGCTCGGCAGCGTCACCGGCGGCGTGTTCGCGGCCCTGCTCATCGGGCTGATCCAGACGCTGACCGTGGCCTACCTGTCGGCGACGCTCCGCGACCTGATCGTGTTCATCCTCGTCGGCATCGTCCTGCTGGTGCGGCCGCAGGGGCTGTTCGGCCGGAACGCCGGCGTGTTGGAGAGGGTCTGATGTCCAGCTTCAACGAGGCGGTCGTCCTCCAGGTCGGCATCAACGTGCTGCTGGCCCTCGGGTACTGGATCGCGGTCTCGACGGGCAAGTACTCGTTCGGCCACACGGCCTTCATGGCGATCGGCGCCTACACCGCGTCGATCCTGACGCTCAACTTCGCCTGGCCGCTGCCGCTCGCCATGGCCGCGTCGGGCGTCACGGCGGCGGTCGCGGGCGCGCTGATCGGGTGGATGGCGCTGCGGCTCTCGCTGCTGTACCTCGCCATCATCACGTTCGTCTTCTCCCAGCTGATCAACCTGCTGATCTCGCAGTGGGACTACGTCGACGGCGCCAGCGGCATGGTCGGGATGACCGGGACGACGGTGCCACTCGTGCTCGGGTGCGTGCTGCTCGTCGTCGGGTACCTCGTCCTGCTGAGCAGGTCCCGGCTCGGCCTCGCGCACAAGGCGATCCGGGAGGACGAGCGCGCCGCGATGGCGTCCGGGCTGCGCATCACGCGCATCGCGGTGGGCGCGTTCGCCACGTCCGCCGCGGTGACGGGCGTCGCCGGGGCGCTGTCCGCGCACCAGCTCATGGTCATCACCCCGGAGCTGTTCGGCCCGCACCAGGCCCTCGTGATCATCCTGTACTGCGTGCTCGGCGGGGTCGAGTACTTCTGGGGCGCGGCCATCGGCGCCATCGTGCTGAGCCTGCTGCCGATCTACTTCGACTGGCTCAACGAGTGGTACGAGATCGTCTACGGCCTGCTGTTCGTGGCGCTGATGATCGTCCGTCCGCAGGGCCTGATCGGCCGGGGCGGCGACGGCGGGATCAAGCTGCCGCGGCTCGTCCCGCGACGGGAGCGTGAGTCCGTTGGCTGAGCCGCTGCTGCGGGTGTCCGCGGTGACCAAGAACTTCCAGGGCGTCGAGGCGCTCGGCGCGGTCGATCTGGACGTGGCGAAGGGGTCGGTGCACGGCGTCGTCGGCCCGAACGGCGCGGGCAAGACGACCCTGCTCAACGTCGTCTCCGGCTACGTGCCGCCGGACGCGGGCCGGGTCGTCCTCGCCGGACGGGACGTCACCCGCCTCACCCCCCAGCGCCGGGTGCCGCTCGGGATCGTCCGGACGTTCCAGAACATCCGGCTGTTCGGCGGGCTGACCGTCCTGGAGAACGTGCTGCTCGGGCAGCACAGCCGGGCGATCACCGGGGCGCGCTCGCTCTGGCCGCTCAGGACCGGCACGGACCGGCGCCTGCGCGCCCAGGCCGAGGAGTCCCTGGAGCTGTTCGGGCTGACCGCCTACCGCGGGCGGCGGGCCGCCGAACTGCCCTACGGCCTGCAGAAACAGCTCGAAATGGCGCGCGCCCTCGCGGCCCGGCCGCGGGTGCTGCTGCTCGACGAGCCCGCGAGCGGGATGACCGCCGAGGACCGGCGGTCCCTCGTCCCGAAGATCCGGGAGCTGCGGGACGAGGGGCTGACCGTCGTCGTGGTGGAGCACGACATGGACGTGATCTCGAACATCTGCGACCACGTGACCGTGCTCAACTTCGGTCGCAGGCTGACCGACGGACCGCCCGGACGGGTGCTGGCCAGCGAAGAGGTAAGGACGGCCTACCTTGGCACCTGAACGAGAAGACGCGGCACCTGAACGAGAAGAGCTGTTGCGGATCACGGAGCTGCGCGCCGGGTACGGGCGCGTCACCGGGGTGGCGGACGTGAGCGTCGAGGTGCGCCGCGGCGAGCTCGTCGCGGTGCTCGGGCCCAACGGCGCGGGCAAGAGCACCGTGCTGCGCGCCGTCTCCGGGATGATCCGCCCCTGGTCCGGCAAGGTCGCCCTGGACGGCCGGGACGTCACCGGCCTGCGCAGCGACCTGCTGGTGCGCGCCGGCATGGTGCACGTGCCCGAGGGGCGGCGCGCGCTGCCCCGGCTGACCGTCGAGGAGAACCTGCGGGTCGGCGCGTTCACCCGCCGGGACCGCGCGGAGGTCCGGACCACGCTGGACGAGATCTTCGACCGCTTCCCTCGCCTCAAGGACCGCCGCGCGCAGAAGGCCGGGACCCTCTCCGGCGGCGAGCAGCAGATGCTGGTGATCGGCCGCGCGCTGATGGCCAAGCCGAAGCTCCTCCTGCTGGACGAGCCGTCGCTCGGCCTGTCGCCGCTGCTGGTCCGGGAGGTGTTCGCGATGATCAGAACGCTCGCCGCCGACGGCCAGACCGTCCTGCTGGTCGAGCAGAACGTCGCCCAGGGGCTCGCCGTGGCGGACCGGGGCTACGTGCTCACCGCCGGGCGCGTCACCGCGTCCGGCGCCGCCGCCGAACTGGCGGAGGACCCGTCACTGCTCAAGGGCTACCTCGGCTCCAGCGAATAGCCGCACTCGAACAAGGGAGAGTCACTTTGCCGTCGCCGTCCCGCCGCCGTTTTGAGGAGAGGTCCGTCATCGTCACCGGCGCCGCGTCCGGCATCGGCCGGGAGACGGCCGTCCGCTTCGCCCGCGAGGGCGCGCTGGTGACCGTCGCGGACATCGACGAGGAGGGCGCCCGGCAGACCGTCGAGGCCATCGCCGCCGAGGGCGGCACCGCGCGGGCCTGCCGGACCGACGTCTCGGACCCGGAGGCCGTCCAGGCGATGGTGGACGGCGCGGCCGAGGCGCACGGCGGGCCGCACGTCCTGCACAACAACGCCTACTGGGCGCCATTGGGCCGTCCGGTCGCCGACACGACCTTGCCGGAGTGGGACAGGACGATCGACACCACGCTGAAGAGCGTCTTCCTCGGCTGCAAGTACGCGATCCCGCACATGGTCGCCGGGGGCGGCGGCGTGATCGTCAACACGGCGTCCACGGCCGGGCTCGTGGCCAGCCCGAGCTTTGCCGCGTACATGGCGGCCAAGGGCGGTGTCATCGCGCTGACCAGGTCGGTCGCGTTCGACTACGGCAAGCAGGGCATCCGGTGCAACGCGGTCGCTCCGGGGCTGATCAGGACGCCGGCCACCGACCCCGTCTTCCAAGACGAGGACCGGCTCGGCTTCCTCACCGGCAAGCTGCTCGTCGGGCATCCCGGCGAGCCGAAGGACATCGCCGAGGCCGTCCTCTACCTGGCCGGAGACGAGTCCCGCTTCATGACGGGCCAGACGCTCGTCGTGGACGGCGGCCGCCTCATCGCATGAGAACCGAACAAGGACGAAAGGTGCGTGAGCGGTGATCGAGCTGCTCGGGATCCCGATGGCGGCGGGCGCCGGCGTCGACATCTACTCCGGGGTGGCCCGGATGGCCGGGAAGGTGTGGGCGTCCCTGCACCGCGCGGCGGAACCGTCGCGGACGGCCGTCGTCGTGGTGCATCCGAGCTCGAACTTCCTCGGGCACTACCTGCTGGGCCACCTGGCCGAGCGCGGCGTGGACGCGGTCGGCCTGAACACCCGGTACATCGGCAACGACAGCACGCTCATCATGGAGAACTGCGTGCTCGACGTCGGGTCGGCCGTCGGGTTCCTGCGCGAGCGCGGCTACGAGAAGATCGTCCTGATCGGGAACTCCGGCGGCGGCGGGCTCACCGCCTTCTACCAGAGCCAGGCCGAGTCCCCGTCCGTGCGCGCGACGCCCGCGGGCGACCCGCCCGACCTGACGAAGGCCGCGCTGCCGCCGGTGGACGGCCTCGTGTCGCTGATGGCCCACCCGGGCCGCGCGATCGTGTACACCGAGTGGCTGGACCCGGCGATCGTCGACGAGCACGACCCGTCCGAGCGCGACCCGCACCTCGACATGTTCGATCCGCGCAACGGCCCGCCGTACGGCCCCGAGTTCGTCGAGCGGTACCGGGCCGCCCAGCTCGCCCGCAGCCGGCGGATCACCGCCTGGGTCCGTGACCAGCTAGCCGAGCTGGACGAGCGCGCCGACGGTCTGCGCGACCTGCCGTTCCTTGTGCACGGCACGGTCGCCGACCCGCGGTTCCTCGACATGACCCTCGACGCGTCCGACCGCAAGCCGGGCACCCTGTGGGGCCCGGCGGTGACGTCCAACCTGCTGCCGGCGACGCTCGGCCACCACACCAGCCTGCGCTCGTGGCTGAGCCAGTGGAGCGTGGACGACTCCAACTGCGACGGCCCGCACCACCTCGCGCGGACCAGCGTCCCGACGCTCGTCATGTACGGCACCGCGGACCAGGTCTGCTTCCCGAGCCACGCCCGGTCGATGTACGACGCGATCCCCCATGGCGACCGGCGGCTCGTCCCGGTCGAGGGCGGCAACCACTACCTGCAGGGACAGCCGGACCTGATCGCGTACGTCGCGGACACGCTGGTCGGCTGGCTGGAGTCGAAGGGACTACGGGCATGAGCGAGCTGCATCCGGATTTCGCCGACCTCCGGGTCAGCCCCGGCGAGTCGCACATCGACGGCAGGCACGAGCTGTTCGACGTCGTCAACGTCATCGCGTTCGGCGGGGCCGCGGACCGTCCTACGCACGTGCCCGCCGAGCTGGGCGCCGTCGGCCCCGTCGCGATCTGGGAGTCCACCGGCGCTGCCGACCGCCTGCCGTTCTGGAACACCAACCTCGACGGCGACCAGTACCTGTACATCGTGCACGGCAGCGTCCGGGTCGAGTTCAAGGAGACCGAGGGCGACCGGCAGTACGGCCACTACCTGGGCAGGACGGGTGACCTGCTGCGGCTGCCCCAAGAGGTCGCCCACCGGACGTACTCCGGCGACGGCAAGCGGCGCATCAGCCTGGAACTCATGCCGCGCAACCCGTTCTGGGACGGCCTGGGCGCCGAGCCGGTCACGCCGGACACGAGCCGGAGGGCGGGCGGCTTCGCCTTCGAGATCCACGATTCAGAGGTCGAGATCTCCTGGCCCGGCGGCGCGCTGCGCACCCCGCGCGACCTGTTCACCCGCGGGCTGCACGCGCTGTGCGCCTACGAGCTGCACCTCGGGCACAACGAGTTCGACGGCGGCTTCATCGTGCACGACCTCGGCGAGCAGGTGCGGCTGAAGGCGTCCGGCCATGCCGAGACCCTGGACGGACGGGACGTGCTCGCCGTCTTCCACGGCCTCCGCGACGAGCTCAGTGCTCCAGCGGCTGGAGGCGGCTGAGCTCGTGGCGCCAGGCGGTGGCCTCGTTGAAGCCGCCGCCTAGGTCGGGAAGTTCGGCGAGGTCGCGGTCGGGAAGGTCGCGCAGCGTCCCGCCCGCGCTCGCGACCGTCAGCGACATCCGCGCGATCGTGTCGACCGAGATCGCGCGCAGCACCGCCTCGGGGACGGTGACGCCGGTGCTGGTGATGCCGTGCCCTCTGAGCAGGACCACGGCCTTGTCGCCGAGCGCGTCGACCATTTCCCCGGCCAGCCGCCGGTCCCGCACCAGCACGCCGCGCGGATACACCGGCACCCCGGCCTGGGCGATCCGGGCGCCGGGGATGTCGAACGCCCCGATGATGGGCCGGATCGCCAGCCCGGCCAGGTCGGCGGCCACGACGGCGGGCGGATGGGCGTGCACGACGGCCTGGACGTCCGGACGCCGCCGCAGCACCTCGGCGTGGAGGGGCAACTCGTTCGGGGGCGTCCAGCCTCCGTCGAGTTCGCCCTCGGCGGCCGGTGCGCCGTCGAGGTCCACCAGGTGGATGTCGGACGCGGCCGTGTGCGCGAGCCCGCGCTCGCGCGGCCCGCGGCAGCGGACCAGGAGCTGGTCGGGGCCGGTCCGCAGGCTGATGTGGCCGAGGATCCCGTCGGCCAGGCCCCGGACGGCGAGGACGCGGCAGGCGTCGGCGATCTGCCGGCGAAGCTCGGCGAAGGGTCGGGTCATCATCGCCTTCCTGTGGGCTGGGCGTTCGCGAGCAGGTCCAGCTCGGCGATCGCCTGGGTGAAGTCCGCCTCGGCGGCCAGGAGCCGCCGGCACGCGACCAGCGCTCGCGGCCAGTTGAGGGTGACGGCTGCGCCGAGCCGTCCGCCGGTGCCGGTGTAGGCGACGGCGGCCCGCGGCCTGCCGCCCGTGAGATCCCCGATCAGCTTGTGGCCGCTCGTCCGCGCCGGGGTGCCGGCGATCTGGATCTTCCAGTCGTACTGGTCGCTCCACACATACTCCACCGGCCGGTAGGGGAGCGGCTCACCGGGGTGGACGATGTTGCGGGCCACGCACGCCGCCTGCTCGACGGCGTTCGTCCAGTGCTCCACCCTGACGTGCTCGCCATAGCGCGGGTGGAGCCACCGGGCCACGTCACCGGCCGCGAACACGTCCTGCGTCCCCTGCGCGCGGCAGTACTCGTCGCAGATCACGCCGTCTGCGACGTCCAGGCCGGACGAGCGCAGCCACCCGTCGTTGGGAACGGCCCCGATGCCGACCACGACGGTCGAGGCGGGCAGGACGTCCCCGTCGTCCAGGAACACCCGCAGGTCACCGCCGGTTCCTTCGATCGCGACCACGCCAGTGCCGAAGCGGGTCCGGACGCCGTGGCGTTCATGGATCCTGGTCAGCAGCGGGCCGACCTCCGGCCCGAGGACCCGCGCCATCGGATCGAGAAGAGGATCGACGACGGTCACCGCGCAGCCGAGCCGGTTCGCCGTCGCGGCCACCTCGGCGCCGACGAACCCGCCGCCGACGACCACGACCTCGCCGCCGCGCAGCAGATCCCGCCGCAACGCGGCGCTGTCGCTCAGTGTCCGCAGCACGTGGACGCCGTCGCGCGCCGCCCACGGTGAGGGGCGGGCGGACGCACCGGTCGCGATCACGCACACGTCATAAGGCACCCGCGTGCCGTCGGCGAGCCGAACCTGCTTATCCGTGACGTCCAGATGCTCGGCGGCGACTCCGAGACGCAACTCGACCCGCTCGTCCGCAGGCCCGCCGTTCAGCAAGGACAGCTTGCCGGCCGCCCAATCGCCGGTGAGGAAATGCTTGGACAGGGGTGGTTTGTCATATGGCTCGGTGTTCTCGTCGCCGACGACGAGAACACGACCGTCGAAACCGCCGGCGGACAGCGCCTGGGCGGTGCGGATACCCGCCACCGACGAGCCGACCACGACCGCGGTGCGGCTCATTCGCCCTCGACGGTCAACGCCGAAACGGGGCAGCTCCTCGCCGCCTCTTCGACGCGTCGCCGTTCCTCTTCGGGGACGCGCTCCTTGAGCAGGACGACGACGCCGTCATCGTCGATGTCGTAGACGTCCGAGGCGCCGGCGACGCAATTCGCATAGCCCTGGCAGGCGCTTTGGTCAGCCCGCAGGATGGGCATGGCGGCAGCTCCTTTCCGTTTCTGTGAGACGTCCGTCCGTCATGCCTTGGCGGCGATCCCGCCGTCCGGATGCACGACGTCGCCGGTGATTCCCCGGGACCGGGACGAGGCGAGGAACACATAGCTCCACGCGTGATCCGTCCCGCTCAGCGCGACGCCCAGCGGAGTGCGCGCCTCCAGGTCCGCGGCCCGGCCCGGGGTGTCGTCCAGCCGCTGCGACTGCTGCCCCAGGCTGGGGATTCCCCGCAGATCGGTATTGAGCGTCCCGCCCGGAGCGACACCATTGACGCGGACGTCCGGCGCCAGCTCATGCGCCAGCGACGTCACCAGCCCACGAACCGCGAATTTGGACGACACGTACAGCACACCGCCCCGTCCTGGGTAATACGCAGACGTCGACTCGGTGAGCACGATTGAGCCACGCGACTCGCGAAGCGCGGGCAGCGCCGATTTCACCGCGTGCAAATGGCTTTTGACGTTGGTCGAGAACATCTCCGCGAACGCGTCGTCTATCACGTCGGCGTCCAGATCCTGCAGGCCGCGGTAGAAGTCGAAAACGCCGACGCAGTTCACCAGCACGTCCAGGCCGCCGAACGCCGAGACCGCCGCCGCGACGGCCTCGTCGTTCGCCTCCCGCGTCGTCGCGTCGCCGACCGTGACCGGCACGCCGGGAAGCGCCTCGCCGATCGCCGCGGCCTTGCCCGCGTCCCGTTCCAGTACCGCGACGGACGCGCCCTCCGCGCGGAACGCGTCGACCACCGCGCGCCCGATGCCCGAGCCGGCGCCCACGACGAGCGCGCGCCGCCCGTCCAGCCATCCGGTCATTCGCCGTCCTCCGCGAGCGACTCGTCCTCCACGAGCGATCCGAACGGGTGGCCGATCATCTCCGAGAACGTCGCGGTCTGCTGCCAGGTCAGCGCCTCCAGCTCCAGCGGGCACAGCGCGATCCACTGTCCCGAGCGCGGGGACTCCACCAGCAGCCGGGCGCCGTTCCGCGTCTCGACCTTGGTGACCCTGATCTCGGAGAACTCGTTGCCCAGCACGAGCGGCTCGCCCTGCGCGTGCTCCAGCAGCCGCAGCCGCTCCCGCTCGGACCGCGCGGCCTTCTCGGCGTCCGCCCGCTCGCCTTCCCAGCCGATCGTCATAGGAAGATCGCCAGGTTCTGCATGCGGATCACGGACTCGTCCACCAGGATCGTGCGCCGCGCCAGCCGCCAGCCGCCGTCCTCGCGCCGCAGCAGGTCCTCGCGCCCGGCCGAGACCAGGGACGGCTCGCGGACGTCGCCGCGGCTGCGGAACAGCAGCACCCCGGAGTCGACGATGAGATGGTCGTCGTCGCCGGCCGCGAACGTTCGCACATTGGTGATGTGGTGGCGCAGCCTGGACGGCGGGTCCTCCGTCCAGGCGTGCTCGGTGAGGAACCGGGCCACGCGCCGCGACAAGGAGTACTTGTTCTCATCAAAATGAGCTGCCCCGGGCGCGGTGTCGAAACCCGTCCCCAAGGCCGTGGTCACCCGTACAGGCATCAAATAATGGATGTCGTCGGTCAGCAGTTCCAGCCACTGCGTGTAGTTCTGCTCGTCCAGCAGATAAGCCTCGTCGACCAGCCACTGATGGGCCAGCAAATGACGTTCGTCGCCGAACGGCAAAGTGGAGCCGACACGCTGCTCGCGCGGAGCATGACCGCCCAGGACCGACCGGGCCGAATGCGTGCTCTGCTCGCCGGTCACTGCCCGTCCTCCGCCCGATGGCCATTCGTGCCGACCTCGACACCGGCGGCCTTCGGCATCGGCCGTTCCATATGGTCGGCCCAGCGCCGGAGCAGTGCCCGCTGGTTGTACTCGCTGTATCCGACGCGGGCGATGCCGGGCCCGCTGAATTGCTCGGGAGGCAGGGCGGGGACGACCGCCGTGTCGTCCTCCAGCAGGCCCATCCGGCTGTTCAACCGCAGCCGCCGCGCCATCGATCCCGCGGCCGTGTTGGTCAACGACACCCAGTTCTCGACATCGTCCTGCTCGAACATTCCCGTGCTGCCGAAACACATCAGATAAGCCTTGTAGGAGAGCCTTTTGAACTCCTCCGGGGCCTCGGCGTCCACGGCGAACCACGACAGGACCTCGGTCTCGTCCTGGCTGATCGGCTGCCACTGCCGCACCGAGATGAACGGGACGACGTCGTCGGAGTCCTCGACCCGCGGCCAGTTGTGCACGAAGCTCAGGTTCGGGAACACCGAGGCCGCCGAGATCATGAACCCGTCCCGGCCGATGACGTCGCGTTGCTCCCGCGACCATTCCCGTCTCATCCGGGCGATCATCTCGTCGGGATAGCCGACGTACCGCAACCGCTCGTCCAGCCCGCCTGGCGGCAGCTTGTACGTGGTGCCCCCGCCATTCCCGGCCCAATAGGTCGCGCCATCCCGGCGCTTCTCCGCCTTGGGCTCCCGGAACAGTCCGATCTCGACCACACTGGTATGGGTCTGGGGTGTGTGGTACATGTCCCCGGCGAAGTTCTCCGCCCCGATCTTCCAGTTGGCCTTGACCCGCCACCGCTGCGGTCCGCGCATTTCAATCCCACTCGGACTCTGCCGAGTATAGTAATCGAGATAAAACGCGAAGTCGCCGAGATAATCCTCTAGCGACGGCGCTTCGTCGTCCAGGCTGATGAAGATCATGCCATTATAGGAGTCGATTCTCGGTGCGGGCAGAAGCCGCTGGCTCTTGCGCTTGAAGCCGGCCTCCCCGCCGTAGGCGTCCTGATGGAACGGCAGGCCGACGATCCGGCCGTCATTCCGGTAGGACCATCCGTGGTACGGGCAGCGGAAATGCGAGGCGTTGCCCATCTCGGCCCGGCAGACCTGCATGCCCCGATGCAGGCACATGTTGAAGTGCGCATGGATCTCGCCCTTCTCGTCCCGGACCACGATGAACGAGTCGTCCAGGACGCGGCGGACCACATAGTCGCCGGTGCCGGGGATCTCCGACTCATGGGCGACGAACATCCACGCCCTGCCGAACACCCGCTCCTTCTCCAGCGCGAAGACGTGCTCGTCGTTGTAGATGTGCGCCGGGATCATGCCCCGCCGCACACTACCCAGGACACCCGCTTGGTCGATCATCTGCGACGTCTCCCCACGACCCTCGTCTCCCACCGCCAAGTTTCTCTGTACTACAGAGTTTTCCTCTGGCTAGTAGAACAGCGAGCCAGCGCGACTGTCAACCGGCGCCCAGGCTCCCGCAAGGGCCGCCCGAAGCCACCTCACCGGCACCGGAAGGTCCACCTGCGCATCGCGTCCGCGATCAAAGCGCGACCGATGCATCTTCACACGAGGCAGGAGATGATCTTCAAGCGGTGAAAGGAGCTATCTAAGGTGCGTCTTCTGGCCCGGCTTTAATAAACATTGAAAATCGCTTCTAGTTGCTCGCTGGAAGAAAATAGAGCGCCGAGGCTAGCATCACGTGATTGTGGAACTCGCGGCGCGACCGGTGCGAAGTCGCAGGCGTCTCGACAGGTGCCTGTTCGGCTTGCTGGTCGTCGCGGTCTTCCTCGCCTACGGCTCGCCGTGCGTGCCTTTGGGGCACTGTCATGGCCAGCATGTGGTGTCCAGCACGGCGGCCTCGGAGCCGTTGATCAGCACGGCGACCGACCTATCCTCCGAGGTCAAGGCGGACGCCGAGCCGTGTCACATGGATCCGCCGCATGGAGTGATGCCCGACTCGCAGGCGACGGGCTCGCCCGGTTCCGCGTCCGCGCCTGCGGCAGATGTCCTCCTGGTCTCCGTGGAGCTGAGCGCGCATGGAGGCATTCCGCGTCCACCGGGCGAGCCATTAAACGGCTTCGGCCTGGCGGGGTACCGCACCGGCGCCGCCGCCCTCGCAGCGCTTTGCATTTCCCGAACCTGATCAGTCGCGTGCGCCGGCCGCAGATGTCGGCGCATACATGCCCATGTCATGTATCGCGACTGATAAGGACCATCACCCATGAAGCCGACACGCCGTGTCCGCGTGCCCCAGATCCTGGACGTCATCGGCGGAACGCCCGTCGTGGGCCTGCGCAATCTCACGACCCCCGACGAGGCGCGACTCGTCGTCAAGCTCGAGAACGCCAATCCCGCGGGGAGCCTCAAGGACCGGCCCGCCTGGTACATCGTCGAGCACGCGGAGCGGACCGGGCGGCTGCGCCCGGGCGGGACGCTCATCGAGTCGTCGTCGGGCAACTTCTCCATCGCGCTCGCCATGATCGGCGCGTCCCGCGGCTACCGCGTGGTGGCCGTCGTGGACCCGAAGATCACTCCCACCAACCGCGGCCTGCTGGAGGCGTTCGGCGCGGAGATCATCGTCGTGGACGAACCCGACGACTCCGGCTCTTACCACAAGACGCGCATCGAGCTGGCGAACCGGCTGCACCGCGAGACCCCGGGATCGTTCCGTCCGGACCAGTGCTTCAACCCGCTCAACAGCCAGGCGCACTACAACGCCACCGCCCGTGAGCTGCTCGCGCAGACCCGCAACCTGGCCGCGGTCGTCTGCACGGTCTCGACCGGAGGCCAGCTCGGCGGCATCGCCCGGGCGGTCAAGGAGCACGCGCCGGACGTCGAGGTGATCGGCGTCGACGTGCAGGGCTCCACCGTCTTCGGCGGGGAGCCGCACGCGTATCTGACTCCGGGGGTGGGGCTGAGCTGGACGCCGTCCAACCTGCCGGACCTGTCCCTGCTGGACGAGGTGTACATGGTCACCGACCAGGACGCCTTCCAGGCCTGCCGCACCTTGGTGCGCTCCGAGGGACTGCTCGCAGGCGTCTCCACCGGCGCGGCCCTCACCGTCGCGCTCGCCAAAGCGATGCGGGCCAGGCCGAAACAGCAGGTGGCCTTCCTCGCCGCGGATCGTGGCGAGCGCTATCTGGCCACGGCCTTCAACGACGATTGGCTGAAGGCCAACGGACTCAGCGCCACAGCCGACCCGGAAGACCTGCGGGAACGGGCGCGGCACCTCGTCCCGCACTCCACCCGGCCGGCCGAGGAATGCGCGAACTACCTGCCCGGCCTGGCCGCCGAACTCGGCTCTCCCACGCTCGTGCTCGCCCGTTCCGAGTGGCGGTGACGTGATGCTGGCGCTTCTCCGTGAACGCCCTTTCCGGCGCCTGTGGCTGAGCTATTCCGCCTCGGCCGCGGCGACCGGGATGATGCCGACGGCGCTGACGCTCGCCGTCCTGGACGGGCCGCACGGCCTGTCCGCGCTCGGGCTCGTCCTCGGGGCCCGGACGCTCGGGTTCGTCGCCGGGTCCCTGCCCGGCGGGGTCATCGCCGACCGCTACCCGCGCACGCGGGTGCTGGCGATCTCCAGCGCCGTCCGGGGCGGCGCGACCGCGGCCGTGGGCCTCGCCGCCGGCCTTCCCGTCCTGGCCGTCTGCATCGCGATCGCCTTCGCCGGCGCGGGCGAGGGCACCTTCCGCAGCGCCTACCAGGCCCTCGTCGCCGACCACATCGGCAAGGACCGGCTCCAGGAGGCCAACGCCGCCACCACCCTCAGCCTGCGGATCTGGCTGGTCGGCGGACCCACCGCGGCGGTGGCGCTGTACGCCGAGTTCGGCCGCGGGGTCAGCCTCACGGCGGCGGCCGCGCTGTGGTTCGGCTCGGCGCTGCTCGCCGCCGCCGTCCCGGTGAAGGGCTCGGCGGCAGCGCGGCCGGACGCGGGCACCGGCATGCTGACCGAGTTCCGCCAGGGGCTGGACGAGGCGCGCCGGCACCGCTGGTTCCTCGCCGGCCTCGCCGCGCTGATCGCCTGGCTCGCCCTCGGCGAGGCCGCCAAGTACGTGATGCTGCCCGTGGTGAGCCAGGAGAGGTTCGGCTCCACGGCGCTCATCGGCCTCGCCCTCGGCGCCTACTCGGCCGGCGCGATCGCGGGCGCGATGCTGATGAGCCGGTGGAGGCCGCGGCGCGTCGGGATCCCCGCCATGATCATGCTGGGGAGCTACGGGCTCGTCCCGCTCTCCCTCGCCTACGCCTCGCACAGCTGGGTCATCATCGCCGCCTGCGCCATCGGCGGGATCGGCATCGAGGTCTTCAACATCCCGTGGTTCACCGCGATCCAGCGCGAGGTGCCCGGCCATCTGCAGGCCCGGATCTCGTCGCTGGACTTCCTCGTCTCCTACGGGATGAGCCCGGTCGGTTTCGCGCTCATCCCGCCGATGGTGGACGCCGCCGGCGCCCAGAGCGTCCTCACCACGGCGGGGCTCCTGGTCATGGGCAGCGCTCTCGCCGCGCTGCTCGTCCCGGGGATGACGGCCTTCAGCGACCCGCGCAACAAGAAGGCGGAACAGCCCTTGGTGGCCGCCGCCGGGTGAGCGGCCAAACGCGCATCTCATGGCGGGATTATTTACCCGTGGGGGGTATGTTACGGTTCATCGCGACATACCCCCCACGGGTAAATCTCTTGAAGGGTGGACGCTCATGTCCGCAGATCCAAGGCGCTGGTGGGCGCTGGCCGTGCTCGCCACCGCCCAGTTCATGGTCATCATGGACACCTCGATCATCGGGGTGGCGCTCCCCGACATGCAGCGCGAGCTCGGCTTCAGCCAGAGCGGCCTGCAATGGGTGTTCAACGCCTACGTCGTCGCCCTCGGCGGCCTGCTGCTGCTCGGCGGCAAGCTGTCGGACCTGCTCGGCGCGAGACGCGTCTTCGCGGCGGGATGGCTGGTGCTGATCGGCGGCTCCGTCGTCGCGGCGGCCGCCACCGGCGCCGAGGCCGAGATCGTCGGCCGCGCGGTTCAGGGCGTCGGCTCCGCGCTGATCGCACCGTCGGCGCTGACGTTGCTGATGGTGCTGTTCTCGGCGCGGCCGAAGGAACTGGCCAAGGCGATGGCGTTCTACGGCGCCGCGGCCCCGGCGGGCGGCACCGCCGGGGTGTTCCTCGGCGGCGTCATCACCGAGTGGCTGAGCTGGCCCTGGGTGTTCATCATCTACATCCCGATCGGCCTGGTCACGCTGGCGCTGGTCCCGGCCGTCCTGCCGGACGTCCCGGGACGCCGCACCGGGCTCGACGTGCTGGGCGCGCTCGCCGTCACGGGCGGGCTCGCTCTCGCGGTCTACGCGATCGTCCAGGCGCCCGGACGGGGCTGGGACGCTCCGGCGACCGCTCTGCAGCTCGGCGGCGCCGTCCTGCTGCTGGCCGCGTTCGTCGGCGTCCAGCGGATCGCCCGCAACCCGCTGATGCCGCTGTCGGTGTGGCGCACCCCGAGCCTGGCCGGCGCCAACGTGGCGATGACGCTGCTGGGCGCCGCGTGGATCCCGATGTGGTACTTCCTCAACCTGTACCTCCAGCAGGTCCTGGGCTACGGGGCGTTCCCGAGCGGCGCGGCGCTGCTGCCGATGACGGCGCTGATGATGGTGCTGATGGTCGGCGTCACCGGACGGCTCATCGGCCGGTTCGGGACCAAGCCGCTCATCGTCACCGGCCTCGTCGTCCTCGCGGCCGGGCTGGCCGTGCTGTCCACGATCGACGCGGGCGGGAGCTTCGCCGCCGACGTGCTGCCGGGGTCGCTGATCTCCGCGGTCGGCATGTCGCTGGTGTTCATCCCCGCCACGATGGCGGCGCTCGGCGGCGTCGCACCTGAGCAGGGCGGTCTGGCGTCGGGCATCGTCAACACCACGTACCAGGTCGGCTCGGCGATCGGGCTCGCGGCGATGACCGCGATCGCCACCTCGCGGGGCGCGGACGAGCTGGGCGACCTGTCCAGCCTGACCGACGGCTTCCAGGCCGCCTTCATCGGGGCCGCCGTCGTCGCTCTGGCGGGCGCCGGTCTGGCCCTGGTCACCCTGCGAACCCGCGCTGTACAGGCCGGCGCGGACGAGCCCGTCAAGGAGAGGATCCAGGCATGATCGGCTGTACCAAGGCCGCCGCCCGGGTCACCGACCCGGGCGGCACGGCCCTGGACGGGCTTCAGCCGATGGCGAGGACGATGCCGCTTCCGATGCCGAGAACGAGCGAACCCGCGGCCGCCAGATAGGCCGTTCCCTGGGCGACGCGATCCAGACGCCCGGCGGTGTCCTGAGCGTCCTTGGCGTATGCGGGGACGATCCAGCGCAGGTAGTAGAAGACGCTGGCGACGGAATTGACGGCCGCGACGACGGCGAGCCATGCGTAGCGTCCGTCCAGAGCCGCGCCGAACATCAGCAGCTTGCCGACGAACACGGCTGCCGGCGGGGTGCCCACCAGCCCCAGCAGGCAGATGACCAGGGAGAACGCCAGGAGTTTGGAGCGTCGCATCAGCGCGCCGTAGGCGGGCAGCTCGTCGCGTCCGACGGCGATGACCACGGCGAACGCGCCGATATTGGTGACGGCGTAGGCGGCGAGATAGAACAGCAGGGCGGGCTCGGCCAGGTCGGTCCGTCCGGCCACCGCGATCGGGACGAGCAGGTAACCGGCCTGGCTGACGGTCGAGTAGGCGAGCAGCCGCCGGACGTTGTCCTGCGCGAACGCGGCGAGGTTGCCGAGCGTCATGGTCGCGGCGGCGATGATCGCGATGAGCAGCGGCCAGTCGCCGGCGCCGGGCGGAAGCGCCTCGGCGGCGAAGCGGTAGAGGGCGGCGAACGCTCCGATCTTCGGGACGGTCGTGACGAACGCCGCGACCACCGGGGGAGCGCCCTCGGTGACGTCCGGCACCCAGAAATGCGCAGGCACGGCGCCCGCCTTGAAGAGGAGCCCGGCCAGCAGGAGCACGACGCCCACCGTGACCGCGCCGTCCGGGGCCGTCCCGAGCTCGGCGCGGAGCATCTCGTAGGACGTGCCACGCCCGAGCCCGTAGAGCAGGGTGACGCCGGTCAGCATGAAGATGCCCAGGAACGCGCCCATGAGGAAGTACTTGAGCGCCGCCTCGGTGCCCGGCGCGTCCTTCCCGAAGCCCGCGAGCGCGTAGCCGGGGATGCTGGCCAGCAGGTAGGCCGCCACCAGCACCAGGAGATCGGACGTAGCGCCGAGCACGATCGTGCCGAGCGCCGCGAGCATGACGAGGACGTAGAACTCGCTCTCCCGCCGGTGGCCGCGCATCGGCCTCGCGGCGAGCACGATGACCAGTAGCGTCGCCGCCAGGACGACGACCCGCGTCACGTGGGTGACGGGGTCGAGCATGAACGCGTCGAAGGTCATCAGATCCGCGCGGCGGGCGGCGAGCGCCGCCGCCACCAGGCCCGCGACCAGCCCGGACGCGCACATCAGCCCGACGATCCACTGCCGCGCCCGCGGCAGGAACGACCCGGTCAGCAGCCCGATCACCGCCGCGCCGAGGACGAGCAGCTCCGGCAGGAGGTCCGCCGGGTTCTCGCGCATCATCGCGCCACCAGCGAGACCACCGTCGCCGAGAACGGTTCGATGACGTCCAGCAGGAACCGCGGCGCGATCCCGATGACCACCGCGAGCAGCAGCAGCGGGACGATCGCGCCGAGTTCGCTGCGGTGGACGTCGGTGACCCGCGCGGTCAGCTCGCCCGGCGGGCCCAGGACGGCGCGGTGCAGCAGGCGCAGGAACAGCGCGGCGGTGATGAGGATCCCCACGATCGCCAGCGCCCCGGCGACGGCGAGCCCCGTGCCGCCGCTGCCGATCACGCCGGTGAAGATCTGGAACTCGGCGATGAAGCCGGAGAAGCCGGGCAGCCCGAGGGAGGCGAACGCGCCCACCGCGACGAGCGCGGAGTAGACCGGGGCGCGCCCGGCGAGGCCGCCGAAGCGTCCCATGTCATAGGTGCCGGCCCGGCCGTAGAGCACTCCGGCGAGCAGGAACAGCGCGCCGGTGATCAGCCCGTGGCTCACCATCTGCGTGACCGCGCCGGTCACCGCGAGCCGCCGCGCGGCCTGGTCGCCGGCCGCGCCGGCGGCGCCGAGCGCCAGGACGATGTACCCCATGTGGTTGACCGAGGTGTACGCGATCAGCCGCTTGAGGTCTTCCTGCGCGTACGCCACCAGCGCCCCGTACAGGACGCTGATCACGCCGACGACGATGACGACCCAGGCGTAGCGGCGCCACGCGTCCGGGAGCATCGGCATCGCGATCCGGACGAAACCGTAGGCGCCCATCTTCAGCAGGATCCCGGCCAGGATCGCCGAGCCCGCGGCGGGCGCGTCGGTGTGCGCGGGCGGCAGCCAGGTGTGGAACGGGACGGTCGGCGTCTTGATGGCCAGCCCGACGCCGATCGCCAGCAGCACGAGCCCGGCGAGCCCCGCCGACCCGGCCAGCGGCGGAGTCCGGGTCAGCTCCACCATGTCGAAGGTGTGCGGCTCGGCGCCCAGGTAGAGCCCGATGAACCCCAGCAGCAGGATCAGGGAGCCGAGGAAGGTGTAGAGGAAGAACTTCAGCGCCGACCGCATCCTGTCGCCGTGTCCCCACCCGGCGATGACGAAGTACATCCCGACGATCGACAGGTCGAAGAACACGAAGAACAGCAGGAGGTCCAGAGCCGCGAACAGGCCGAGGGACACCGTCTGCAGGAACAGGAAGAGCGCGGCGAAGGCCCGCACCTGCCGTTCCTGGCGCAGCGAGTAGACCGCGCAGGCCAGGAACAGCAGGGAGGTGAGGGCGAGCAGCGGCAGCGAAAGGCCGTCGACCCCGATGTGGTAGCCGGCCCGGACGGACGGGATCCAGCGCACGTTCGTCTCGTAGGAGATCCCGCCGCCCGTGCCGTGCCCGATCCACATCGCGACGACCAGAGCGAGGTCGATGGCGCAGGCGGCGATCCACGTCCAGGCCACCGCGCGGGCGCCGGGCCGGGGCACCGCGTACAGCCCGAGCGCGACGGCGAGCGGCAGGAAGATCACGACGGAGAGCACGGTCACCTGACCAGGAGGACGACGACGATGAGCACGGCGAGCAGGACGGCGGCCTGCGCGTAGTAGGTGTGCGCCTGCCCGGTCTGCGGGCGGCGGGCGAGGTCCGCCAGCAGGCGGGCGCTCCGGCCTGCCGCGGTGACGAGGCCGTCCACCCTGATCTCGATCCGGCGGGCGGCGAGCGCGGCGGCGAGCCGTCCCGTCGCGGCGGCCGCGTGCACGCCCCCGTCGATGACGCGGTCGTCGAACCTGGCCAGCGCGGTGGCCAGCATGAACACCGGACGCGCGACGAGCAGCCCGGCGAGCCGTTCGAGATGCAGCCAGTGCAGGGCGGGGGCCGTCCACGCCGCCCGGACTCGACCACCGTGCCGCATGAAGGCCCAGGTCATTCCGACGGCGAGCAGCGCCAACGCACCGGAGAGCGCCAGCTCGACCGCGCCCGGCGCTGGCCCATGACCGGTGCCGAGGAGGTTCGTCCATGCCTCGTCCACCACGGGCAAAGCGAAGATTCCGAGCGCGGCGGACCACAGGGCCAGCACGGGCAGCGTGACCTTTTCGAGGAGTCCGATGCGCCGCGTCCCGGTCTCCTCGGTGTCCGATCGCGTAGCCGCGCCGGCCGGACGGGTCACGGCGAACAGCACACGCGCCGCATAGCCCGCCGACAGGAGCGCTGCGGCGAGCCCGACCGCGTACAGCGGGGGAGACACGTCCAGGGCGGCGCTGAGGACAGTGTCCTTAGTGGCCCAGAGCGACAGCGGCGGAGTGCCCGCGAGGGCGAGCATCCCGACGCCGAAGGCCGCTCCGACCAGCCGGTACCGGCGAGCGGCGCCGCGCAACTCCCCGAGGTCTTTGGTTCCAAGCGCACTCAGCCACGCGCCAGCGCCGAGGAACAACAGGCTCTTCACGGCGGCGTGCGCGGCGAGATGCGCGGTGCCTCCGGTCACCGTGCCGGCTCCCGCGCCGAGCACCATGAACCCGATCTGCGCACACGTGGAGGCCGCCAGCAGCTGTTTCAGGTCGCGCTGGGCCAGCGCGACCACACCCAGCAGAAGCGCGGTGAGCGCACCCGCCCACGCCACCAGCGACGCGGCCCAGCCCGTCGCGTCGAGCAGCGGTTCCAGGCGCAGCAGCAGGTACGCCCCGGCCGCCACCATGGTCGCCGAGTGCAGCAGCGCGGAGACCGGGCTCGGTCCGTCCATGGCCCGCGACAGCCAGAAGGAGAACGGTAGCTGCGCCGACTTGCCCAGCGCCGCCAGGACGACGCCGGCCGCGATCAAGTCGCGCCAGTGACCCTCCGCGGTGGCCAGCTCGTCGAGGCTCAGCGATCCGGTGCCGATCAGGGCGGCGCCCGCGGCGAAGTACAGGCCGAGGTCACCGGCGCGCGTGGTGACGAAGGAGACGTCCGCGGAACCGACCCGTCTCGGCTCCCGCCACCAGAAGCCGATGAGCGCGTACGACATCGCGCCCATGACCTCCCAGCCCATCAGCAGGACGGCCAGGTCGGTGGCGGTGACCGTCACGAGCATCGCCCCGGTGAACACCAGCATCAGCCCGAAGAAGCGCCCCCGCGACTCGTCCGCGGCGAACTCTCCGCCGGCGAACACCAGGACGGCGAGGCTGACCGATGTGACCGTGAGCACGAGAACGGCGGAAAGCCCGTCCACCGCCAGCCCGCCGGGCAACCGCTCGAACAGCGGGAACCGCACGGTCGGCCGGGCCGCCGCCCCCGCGATCGCCAGGCACAGCGCGACGGACGCGGCCCCCACCGCGATCGCGGGCGCCGGACGATCCACCCGGCGCCCGAGGACGAACCGTCCGCCGAGCAGCAGCACACCGGTAACGATCGGCACCGCCGGCAGCAGCCAGCCCAGAAAACTCATCCTTTGAGATCTCCGGCATCATCGGTCAGATCGACGTCGCGCGCCCGGAACAGCGCGGTGACGACGGCGAACCCCATCGCCATCTCCAGCGCCATCACGGTGACGGCGACGAGCACCAGGACCTGGCCGTCCGCCGATCCGGGCGAGACGTAGAACCAGAACGCCGCGCCCGCCACCAGCAGCCCGTTGATCATGAGTTCGAGGCCCATCATCAGCATCACGATCGACTGCTGCGACAGCGCCCCGTACAGCCCGACCGAGAACAGGGCGGCGGCCAGCACGAGAAAGGCTTCAAGACTCACCTCGCACCGCCCCCGCCCCCGCGCCCCGGCGGCCGGTCGTAACGTCCCCGGTCGGTGGCCAGCACGACGGAGGCGATCATCGTGGCGAGGATGGCGATGCCGATCACCATCATCGCCAGCATCTTCGGCCCCATGATCGCCTCGCCGACGGCGAAGGTCGGGTCGGCGGGGACGGTCCCGCGCCGCCGCGGCCACGGGGTGAGGAGAATCCCGGCCACGAGCGCGGCGAAGACGCCGCCGGCGATGACGAGCGCCCCCAGGTTGTTGTGCACCATCGTCATCGGCATGAGCCCGCCGGGATTCATCATGTACATGATCATGAAGACCGCCATCACCAGCATCTCCATGATCATCATCAGGATCACCAGGACGCCCAGGTAGTCGAGGTCGAGCAGCAGCAGCTCGACGCCGACGCACAGGAACGAGGCCAGCAGGGCGAACGTCGCCCGCGCCATCGAGTCCACGACGAAGACGGCGATGCCGAAACCCACGGCCCCCGCCGCCAGGACCCAGAACGCGACGTCCTGCATCTCACCTCCTCAGTTCACGACCACGATGCCGACCACCAGGGCCTGCAGCAGCATTGCCGGGATCAGGACCACCCAAGCGGCCGTCATGAACCGGTCCATCCTGAGCACCGGGAACCGCCCGCGGACCCAGACCAGCAGGGCCAGCACCGCGTACGTCTTGATCAGCGACCAGGCCCAGCCCGGCAGCCACGGCCCCGCGCCGCCGCCCAGGAACAGCGGCACCGCGGCCGCCGCCGCCACGGTCAGCAGCGCGAACCGTCCGGCGAAGAACAGCAGCCGGTCCGGGCCCGACAGCTCGGCCGGGACTCCGCCCGCGAGATCGTCCGCCACCGGGTGGCTCAGCGGTCCCCAGAACGCCATCGCGAGCGCGGACAGCAGGTAGACGGCGAACGCGACCGGCATCCAGACGGCGAACCAGAGGCCGTCCTGCGCCGCGGCCACCTCCTCGAAGCCGAGCGAACCGGCCCCGAGGCCGGCGGTGATGAGGGCGAACATGTGCGGCAGCTCGTACGCCAGCCCCTGGGCGACGAACCGATAGCCGCCGATCAGCGGGAACGCCGAGTTGACCCCCCACCCGGTCAGCCAGAGCGAACCCCAGGCCACGACCTCCATCGCGTTGAACCACACGACGCTCACCGGTAGATCCCACACGCTCGTGTCACCGAACGGGATCACCGTCGCCGCCAGCAGCGCCGCGGTCGGAAGGCTGATCACACCGATCCGGGTGAGCAGGATGTCCGGCGCATGCGTGCGCCGCCGCTGCTGGACGATGAGCCGGACGCCCTCCCGCAACGGGGCGACCACCCCGTCCCCGGTGCGGAACGCCGAGTCCATCGCCGCGGCCGAGTAGGCCAGAACGCCCAGCACGAGGGGAAGCGCCACGACGGCCCAGACAGGCGTCGGCTCACTCACCGGAGACCTCCGCGGGGACGCCGATCTGGTCGAGGTCGGGATCCAGGCTGGCGACGGTCAGCCTCGCCGCCGCGAGCTCCATGCCTTCCAGCAGCTCGGGAAGCATCGCGACGAACGCGGCGCTCGTCCGGCCGTCCACCGGACCCCGCGGGCCGTCGAGATCCCGCAAGGGCGCGGAATCGTCCAGCCGTCGCGCGGCTTCGCCGATGGTGTCGAGCCAGGCGCTCAGCCGAGCGAACACGTCTCCGACGTAGCCTGTGGACGCCTTCGGCAGATGGCGCTCGGCCAGTTCAGGGTCGATGACGCCGACACCGCCCAGCATCCATCGCAGCGTTCTCGACCGGCGAGCACGGCGCACGAACCTGCCGACGCGCGGCGCCAGCTCGCTCTGGGGTTCGCCCGCGACGAGCTGATCGCGCAGGACGCGGGCCTGGTCGGCGGCACTGTCCCAGCCCGCGACGGCCAGCAGCCGTCCCGCGCTGTCGAGGTGGCTCGCGGCCCTGCGCCGCTCCGCGTCCCCGGTCGTCACCCGCTCGCCCGCGGCGGCTCGCAACCACGGCTCGTCCCAGAAGGCGGGCCCGGCCGCCGAGCCGTCCATGACCACGGCCTCCGCGGACTGGACGACGTCGCCTTGCACGGTCAGGTCGAGCACGAGTCCGGCGGGCCAGTCCGCGAGAGCCGGGCCGAGCGGGATGTGCAGGACGTCCAGCTTCAGACCATCCCGGTCCGCCGCACGCCCCGCCATGGCCAGCCCCGCCGGAGCCCCCATGTGATGCTCGTGCCCGCCGTGCTCCATGTGCCCGCCGTGCTCCATGTGCCCGCCGTGCTCCATGTGCCCGCCATGATCGGGCTCGTCGGCGGGCGACCACGGTCCGCGGTCTTTGCGGGCCAGGGCATCCGCCCACTGCGCGGAGGTGTCGGCCAGCTCCCGGGTCGCCCGGTCGAGCTCCGCCGCGACGTCCTCGGCCGACGCCACCTCGTCCAACCGGACGAGGGCGCGCGGCCCTGGCACGTCCTCCCAGATCGTGTCCGCAGCCGCCGCCAGGCCCGCGCCGGGACGTCCGCACACGACGAGGATCGCCGCCGCCGCGGGCGACCGGACCGGACGCCCGCCGCGCCGCGTCAGTTCGGCCTCGACGAACAACCTGGTCCGCGTCGCGCCGGGAGCCGTGATGACGAAGGCGTGGGGACGCGCGTGGGCGAACCGGAAGAGCCCCGCCTTCAGGCCCATCGAAAGGCCCCCTCGCGCCACGCGTATATGACCCCGACCACCAGGAGCGCCAGGAATACGAACATCTCGACGACGGCCTTCGTCCCGACCGAGGCGACCACCACCGCCCACGGGTACATGAAGACCATCTCCATGTCGAAGGCCAGGAAGACCATGGTCACGACGTACCAGCGCACGTGAAAGCGCGACACCGCATGCTCCTGGGGACGTCCGCCCGCCAGAAACGGACCGGTGCCAAGGGCGCCGGGCGGCGCGTAGGCGAACGACAGCGCGTACACGGCCGTGACCACGGCCGCCAGCAAACCCAGAAGTGCGAGTACCGCTACGTACGACTGCAAACCGGCGCCCCTGGGTCGACTTCCTCCTACTCTCCGTAAGAGATCATGCTTGACGCCCGCTCACATGGCCAGCACCCGCCCCGCCGCCCACCGCGTGCCCCGACAGAACAGCCGGTTCAGCTCGGCCGGGGCGCGGCGTCCGGGGCGGTGCCGAGGATCTCCTTGGTGTGCTGGCCTATCGAAGGGGGCCCGGCGGCGAACGCCGAGTCGACCACCGGCAGCGGCGAGCCAGGGACGATCACCTCGCCGACCCCGCTCTCCAGCGGGATCGACCGCACCATCCCGCGGTGCCGGACGTGCGGGTCGGCCGCCAGCGCGTCCACGCTGAAGATCGGGCTGCAGGGCACGCCGACGTCGCCCATCCGCGCGACGACCTCGGCCACCGGACGCGCGCGGGTCCACGCCTCGATGGTGCGGTCCAGCTCGTCGCGGTGGTCCAGCCGGGTGTCGGCGGCCGGCGCGGCGAAGTAGGGCAGCAGCTCCGGCGTGTCCAGCACGCCGGCGAGCGCCGTCCACATCCGCAGGGTCATCGGCGCGAGGTACACGTAGCCGTCGGCCGCGGTGTAGGTGCCGGCGTAGGAGCGCCGCACCTTGCTACCGACCCGCGTCGGGCTCGCGCCGAGCTGGACCGCCTCCGCCAGGCACGGGCCCAGCAGCGACATCATGCTGTCGAGCATGCTCAGGTCGGTGAACGAGCCCTCGGCGGTGGCCTCCCGCCGGCTGAGGCCGAACATCACCGCGAGGGCGGCGTAGAGGCCGGTGACGTGGTCGGGCACGAACAGGCCCGCCTGCATGGGCATCCCGTCGGGCTCGCCGGTCAGGTGCACCAGGCCCGACATCGCCTGGATGATGCCGTCGAAGGCGGGCCGCTTCGCGTACGGGCTGTCGTTGCCGAACCCGCTGGCGTGGACGTAGACCAGCCGCGGGTTGACGTCCCGGGCCTGCGCGTAGCCGAAGCCGAGGCGCTCGGGGATGCCGACGGCGTAGTTGGTGACCACCACGTCGGCCGAGCGCAGCAGCGTGACCAGCGCCTCCTGCCCCGCGTCGGACTTCAGGTCGAGCATGACGCTGCGCTTGTTGCGGTTCAGCGCGTGGAAGTAGACGTCGTTGTACGACAGGGTCTCGGTGCCGCGGCTGGCGTCCCCCTCCGGCGGCTCCACCTTGATCACGTCGGCGCCCTGGTCGGCCAGGATCTGGCTGCAGAACGGCCCGGCGATGTAGTGGCCGAACTCCAGCACGCGGATGTCGCTCAGGGGCGCGGCGTCCATGAGGTCCCCTCCCTTGTGGCGTCGCTTGCGGCGGCGCCGTCCCGGGACGCCGCGGCGTCCAGGCTCGGCATCCAGATGCCCTGCTCGGCGGCGAACTCGACCGCGCGCTCGTAGCCGGCGTCGGCATGGCGCACCACGCCGCTGCCGGGGTCGTTGGTCATCACCCGCTCGACGCGCAGCGCGGCGAGCGGCGTGCCGTCGGCGACCACCACCATCCCGGTGTGCACCGACCGTCCGATGCCCGTGCCGCCGCCGTGCTGCACGCCCACCCATGTCGCGCCGCTGGACGCGTTGAGCAGCGCGTTCAGCACCGGCCAGTCGGCGATGGCGTCGCTGCCGTCGATCATCGCCTCGGTCTCCCGGTAGGGGGAGGCGACCGACCCGGAGTCGAGGTGCTCGCGCCCGATCGCGACGGGCGCGCTGACCTTCCCGTCGCGGACGAGGTCGTTGATGACCCGTCCCGCGCGGGCGCGCTCCCCGTAGCCGAGCATGCAGGTGCGCGCGGGCAGGCCCTGCACGCGGACGTGCCGCGCCGCCAGCCGCAGCCACCGCGTGACCGACGGGTTGCCGGCGAACTCGTCGAGCATCGCCGCGTCGATCACGGCGATGTCGGCCGGGTCGCCGGACAGCGCGATCCAGCGGCAGTGCCCCTTCGCCTCGCAGAACAGCGGGCGGATGTAGGCGACGATGAAGCCGGGGTAGTCGAGCGCCCGTTTGAAGCCGCCGAGGTCGGCCTCCACGCGGAGCCCGTTGCCGTACTCGAACACCTCGGCGCCGCGGTCGAGCAGCGCGCACAGCGCCTTGACGTGGTCGGCCATGCTCGCGCGGGCGCGCAGCACGTAGGTCCGCGTGTCGTGGGCGCGCAGGTCGCCGGCTTCCTCCTGCGACATGCCGGGCACGGCGTACAGGAGCGGGTCGTGGGCCGAGGTCTGGTCGGTGGCGATGTCGACGGGGACGTCCCGCGCGACGATCTCGGGCAGGACCTCGGCGGCGTTGGCGCGGAGCCCGACCGAGAGGGCGCGCCGCTCGTCCCGGGCCGCCAGCAGCAGGGCCAGGGCGTGATCGAGGTCGTCGGCCTGGGCGTCGAGGTAGCCGAGCCGCATCCGCCGGTCGATCTTCGCCTGGTCGACCTCCACGCAGAGGGCCGCGCCGCCGTTCATGGTGATCGCGAGCGGCTGCGCGCCGCCCATGCCGCCGAGGCCCGCGGTGACGGTCAGCGTCCCGGCCAGCGTCCCGCCGAAGCGCTTGGACGCCACCGCCGCGAACGTCTCGAACGTGCTCTGCAGGATGCCCTGCGACCCGATGTAGGCCCATGACCCGGCGGTCATCTGGCCGAACATCGTCAGCCCGGCGTCTTCGAGGCGGCGGAACTCCTCCAGCGTCGCCCACTCCGGGACGATCATCGCGTTGGAGATCAGCACCCGCGGCGCCCACTCGTGCGTGCGGAACACGGCCACCGGACGGCCCGACTGCACCAGCATGGTCTCGTCGTCGGCCAGGCGGCGCAGCGTGGCGACGATCGCGTCGAAGTCCCGCCAGGACCTCGCGGCGCGGCCGTTGCCGCCGTAGACGACGAGGTCGTCGGGACGTTCGGCGACGTCCGGGTCGAGGTTGTTCATGAGCATGCGCAGGGCCGCCTCCTGCGCCCAGCCCTTGCAGGTCAGGTCGCGCCCGTGGGGCGCCCTGACCGTCCGCGGTCCCGCCATCGCTTCTCCTTCGATCACGTGGGCTGCCACCTACTCGCCGGCCGGGGCCGACCGCGGCCCGAACGGCTCGGGCCGGAACGGGTCGTCGCGGGCGCCGAGGAAGGCCCGCAGGCCGCCCTCGGCCTTCGCCGCGTTGAGCCGCTCGCGCTCCGGCCCGTAGGACGAGTGGGCCATCGCGTTGAGCGCGCCGTTGAGCAGCAGGCCGCTGTCGATGCCGGCCGCGCGCAGGCCCTGCATGGTGATGGCCTTGTTCAGCCGCACCGATGCGGCGGGCACCTGCGCGATGCGCCGCCCCAGCCGCCGGGCGGCGGACAGCAACTCCTCGGGCGCGACGACCTCGTTGACCACGCCGATGCGCAGCGCCTCGGCCGCGTCGAAGTGGTCGCCGGTCAGCGCGTAGCGGTTGGCGTTCTTCCATCCGCACAGCGCCGCGAACAGGAAGATGGAGCTGGACGTCATCCGCACCTCGGGCTGGGCGAAGACGGCGGCGGCCGACGCGATGGTGATGTCGCAGGCGAGGGCGTACCAGAACCCGCCGCCCATGCACCAGCCGTTGACCGCCGCGATCACCGGCTTGGGCAGGCTCCAGATCTCCCTGAGGTGGTCGAGTTCCGCCTGGTTGCGCTCGTACCAGCCGCCGATGACGTCCGCCGGGTACCGGGACTCGGACGTGCTCGCCCCGTCCACGGCCGCCATGTCGTAGCCGGAGCAGAACGCCCGTCCGGCCCCGGTCAGGACGATCGCGCGGACGTCCGGGTCGGCCCCCGCGCGGCGCAGGGCGTCGTGCAGCTCCCTTTCCAGGTCGGACGACAGCGCGTTCATGACCTCGGGCCGGTTGAGGGTGACGGTGGCGACGGCGTCGTCCACCTCGTAGAGGATGGTCTCGTAGTCCATGGCGGACCGTTCCTAACGTGTCTGGGTCGGTTGGACGATCCGGAGGTCGAGCACCCGCACGCCCTGCCCGCGCGGCAGCACGGCGACAGGGTTGAGGTCGATCTCCACCGCCGCCTCGCGCAGGTCGGCGGCGAGCCGCGCGACCCGCAGGACGAGGTCGGCGAACGCGTCGGCGTCGCACGGCGGGGAGCCGCGATACCCGGCGAACAGGCGCGCCAGCGGCGTCCCGGCGATCAGCGCGCATACCTCTTCTGGCGATACCGGCGGCAGCGCCAGCGCCGGGTCGGGCTGGAGCTCGACGAGCGTCCCGCCCGCTCCCAGCGCGAGGACCTGCCCGAACACCGGGTCGAGCCCGCACCCGACGAACGCCTCCACGCCGCCGGTGACCATCTCCTCCACCACGACCTGCGGCGCCGGTTCGCCGAGATGCCTCGCCACGGACGACGCGACGGTCTCGTACGCGTCGCGCACCTGCGACGGCGTGGACAGCCCGACCGCGACACCGCCGACGTCGCTCTTGTGGACGACTTTCGGCGACGCGGTCTTGAGCACGACCGGGAAGCCGATCGATTCGGCGACCGCGACCGCCTCGGCAGCGGAGCCCGCGACGTCCCGCCGCGGCAGGGGCAGCCCGTACTGCTCTGCCAGCTCCTCCAGCACCTCGCCGGACACCTGCCTGGACGGCGACGCGTCCAAGGCCCGCCGTACGGCCTGCGAGGAGGCCACGCGAGGCACGTCCCGTTCCCCCTCATCGGAGACCTGGTGCGTGCTCGCGGCGGTCACGGCGGCGATCGCGGCCATGCCGGCGCGGGTGCCGTGCACGACGGGGATGTCCGAGCCGGCCAGCGCGCCGGCGGCGAACGGGTGCAGCCCGCCGCCGTAGTTCGACAGCACCATGACCGGCGTGCCGGAGCGCTGCCGGACGCCCGGCAGCGTCGCCAGCAGGCGGGTATAGGACGCGGCCAGCCGATCGCCCAGCGACGGCGGCGCGTCCAGCACCACGGTGAGGAGATCGACGCCCGGATCGTCCGCGACGGCCGCCGCGAGGCGTCCGAACCGCTCGGGATCGCCGACGAGCTGACCGGTGCCGTCGAGGGGGTTGGCGATCGTGGCGAAGTCCGGCAGGATCCGCGCGAGTTCTTCGCGGGTGCCCGCCGACAGCTCCGCGAGCCGCACATCACCATCGACGGCGACGTCGGCCACCAGCCCGATCTCGCCCCCGGACAGCCCGACGAACGCGACGCGGTCACCCGCCGGGGCGGTGTGCAATGTCGACAACCCGACCAGCGCTTCGGTCAGCTCGTCGAAGTCGTCCACCGTCACGATCCCGGCGCGGCGGCAGAACGCCTCGTAGGCGCGTGCGTCCCCGGCGATCGCGCCGGTGTGGGACGCGACGTTGCGTGCGCCCAGCTCCGTCCGGCCGACCTTCAGGGCCACCACAGCGACGCCGTTGCCGTGCCCCTTCCGGACGGCCTCCATGACCCCGTCGGCGTCGCTGATGCCCTCCACCACGAGGCCGACCGCCCGCGTGGACGGGTCCTGGACGAGATAGTCCAGGTAGTCGGCCAGCCCGGTCACGGTCTCGTTGCCGCTGGAGACGACGTAGGAGAACCCAAGCCGTCCGGAGCCCGCGAGCAGGATGCACCCGGAGCCCGACTGCGACACCACGGCGACCGGCCCGGCGGGCAGGTCCGCGCCGAAGTCGGTGCCGGTCAGCCACAGCGCCCGGCCGGGGTTGAACACGCCCAGGCAGTTCGGCCCGACCAGGCTCATGCCGTACCGTCCGGCCAGTTCCCGCAGGCGGGCGGCCCGCGCCGCGCCGTCGGCGGTCTCCTCGAACCCCGAGGCGTAGACGACCACGCCCCGGCAGCCCTTCTCGCCGGCCTCCTCGACCAGCGCGGGCACGGTGTCGCCCGGCGTGCAGACCAGCGCCACGGACGGGGTGTCCGGCACGTCGGCGAGCGTCCGGTACACCGCCACCCCGTCGACGCCCCGGCCGCCCGGATGGACGCCGTGGACCGCGCCGCCGAAGCCCGCCCGCCGGAGGTTGCCGAGGATCCGCCGGCCGGTCGAGCCCGGACGCGGCGACAGCCCGACGATCACGACGCTCTTGGGGTTCAGCAGGTCGTCCAGCGCGGGCTGCCTGTACGCCCGCCCGCTACCGCTCATGGGGCACCGCCGCGACCTGCGTCGTGTCGAGGTAGGCCGTCAGCGTGCCGCCGTGCCGGATCGACTCGCGGGCGTCGCGGGACAGGGTGGCGCGCAGCGTGACGCCCTCGCCGGTGCGCAGCGTGACGCGCACGCCGTTGCCCAGGTACAGGTCGTCGAGGACCTGCAGCTCAAGCCGGGCCGGGGCCGGGCCCGACGGCGTCAGGCTCAGCGCCTCCTCGGGGATGCTGAGGCCGACCCGTCCGGCGGACGGCTCCAGCGGCTGCCCGCACAGCACCTCCATGTCGCACCCGGCGAACCCGACGCGCGCCTTGTCGCCGTCGAGCCCGTCCAGGGTGGCCTCGGCGACGTTGTGGCCGCCGAAGAAGCTCGCGACGAAGGCGTTGCGCGGACGGGTGTAGAGCTCCTCCGCGGTGCCGACCGCGTCGATGCGGCCGTCGTGCATGATGACGATCCAGTCCGAGAGGGTCAGCGCCTCCTCGCGGTCGTGCGTGACGTAGACGGTCGTCGCGCCCGCCTCCTTGTGGAGGCGGCGCAGCTCCACCGCCATGCGCATGCGGAGTTCGCGGTCGAGGGCGCCGAGCGGTTCGTCCATCAGCAGGAGCTGGGGGCGGAACGCCAGCGCGCGGGCGACGGCGACCCGCTGCTGCTGCCCGCCCGACAGCTCGCGCGGGAGCCGTCCGCCCAGCTCGTCCAGGCCGACCAGCTCCAGCATCTCGGCCACCCGCCGGTCGCGGTCGGCCTTCGTCCAGCGGCGCATCTTGAGGCCGTAGGCGATGTTGTCCGCGGCCGTCATGTGCGGGAACAGCGCGTAGTTCTGGAACACCATGCCGATCTCGCGCGACGCCGGCGGCACCCGAGTGACGTCGCGGCCGTCGATGAGCACCTCGCCCTGGTCGGGCGCGAGGAAGCCCGCGACGACGCGCAGGATCGTGGTCTTCCCCGAGCCGCTCGGCCCGAGGACGGTGACGAAGTTGCCGCGCTCGGCGACGAGGTCGATGCCCCGCAGCGCCTCCGTGCCGCCGAAGCGCTTGACGAGACCGCGCAGTTCGAGCCCTGCCTGCGTCCCGGCGGGGGAGGGCGGCGCGGCGGAGCCTGGCTCGGCCTCCGCCTCCGCCCGCTGCCGCGGTTCCTTCCGTGCCCTGACGTTCATACCTTCCTCCGCAGCAGAAACGCGAGCGAGCCGACGACGCCGGTGCCCGCCATGAGCAGGGTCGCGATCGCGGTGATGTTCGGATCGAGTCCCGTCTTGACGTTGTCGAAGATGGCCTTCGGGAGCGTCACCGTCCCGGGGCCGCCGAGGAAGTTGATGAGCACCGCCTCGTCGAAGCTGGTGATGAACGCGAAGATGTAGGACGCGCCGATCGCGGGCAGCAGCTGCCGCAGGGTGATCCCGACCATGGCGCGCGGCCGGGACGCGCCGAGCGTCATCGCGACCAGCTCCGTCTCAGCCGGGAGCCTGGCCATCGCCGAGCCGAGGATCAGCAGGACGAACGGCAGCCCGTGCACCGCGTACGTCAGCACCAGCGCCACCATGTTGCTGGTCAGCCTGAACTGGACGAACAGGGTGTAGAGCGCCACGGCGTAGGCGACGCCCGGGATCACGAGCGGGCTCAGGCCGACGGCCTGGAGCACCCCCTTCAGCGGAAGCCGCGACCGGTGCAGCGCGAACACCGCCGGGACGCCGATCAGAAGCGAGATCGCCGCCGACACGGTGGCCAGCTTGAACGACAGCACCATCGCGTCGATCCAGGTGTCCGAGCCGAGGAACGACCGGTACTGGCGCAGCCCCCACTCCTCCGGCGGGAACTGCAGTACCTCGGCGTTGGAGAACGACAGCACGACGACGCACAGGATCGGCACGCCGAGGAACAGCACCGCGAGCGTGCGCACCACCAGGTCGGCGGCCTTCACGCCGCGGGTGAGGGCCCGGCGCCCGGCCGTGTCGCGGACGGCCCGCGGCGCGGTCTCGGGCGGGGCGTGCGAGGTCAGGGTCTCGGTCGTCATCCCAGCGCCCTCCGCAGCCGTTCCCGGCCCACCAGGCGGAGCCCGCCGAGGATGACCAGGCCGGCGACGATCAGCAGCAGCACCGAGGCGACCGCGGCCTGCGCCGGTTCGAAGAGGTTGAAGATGTCGTCGGCGATGAGGCTCGCCGTGAACGGGGCCGTGGCGCCGCCGAGCAGGACCGGCGTCAGGTAGTACCCGACGCAGATCACGTAGACGATCACCGTCGAGGCCAGCAGGCCGGGCAGCGCCAGCGGCGCCACCACGTCGCGCAGCGCCCGCACCCGCGAGGCGCCCATGCTCTCGGCGGCCTGGACGAGGTTCAGGTCGATGGTGACGTAGACCGCGTACAGCGGCAGCACCGCGTACGGCAGCATCTGGTAGGTCATCCCCGCCACGACCGCGAACTGGGTGCGCAGCATCTGCATCGGCTCGTCGATGACGCCCAGCGACGTCAGGGTCCGGTTGACGACCCCGAACCGCTCCAGCAGGACGGTGAAGACGTAGATCTTCATCACCGCCCCCATCCACAGCGGCATGAACACCGCGAGCGCTATCACCATGCGGGTCAGCCGGCTCTTGGTCGTGCGCAGCGACCACGCCAGCACCGCCCCGGCCGCCACGACGATCACCGTGACGATCAGCGAGGTGAAGCAGGTCGTCCAGAGCGTCCGGCGCGCGGCCGGGCTCTGGAAGAAGTCGCCGACGTTCCCGAACCCGTTGGGCTCGCCGAACGCCGTCCGCAGCAGTTCGACGAACGGGTAGACGATGAACACGCCGGCGGCGACGAGGAAGGGCGCGATCAGCCCCAGCCCGGTCAGGCCGGAGAACGTGGACTGCCAGCCCCTCCTGCGTGTTCGGCGCGTCATCCGAAGCATGTGCTCATCTCCTGGTCATCTCCCATCCGTGCTCGCCGTGGAGCGGCGCGCCGGCGGCCCGGCCGCGGGCCGCCGGCGCGCCCGTCCTCAGCCGACGAGGATCTCCCGCAGCGCTTTTCCGAGTTCCTGCTGCTGCTTGGCCCCCGCCGTGCCGTCGACGAGGGTGACGCCGGTCTTGTTGATGGGCAGGTTCTTGATCGCCTCAGGCGACAGGTACTTCTGCATGTCGCGCCCGCCGGTGCCGCTGTAGATCTTCTCCGTGAACCTGGCCTGGGCCTCGCGGTGCTCGGCGTACCACTTGATGAACTTGAACGCGGCCTCCTTGTTCTTCGCGCCCTTGGGCACGCACCAGCCCTCGTCGAAGAGCAGGCCGCCGTCCCAGTGGAGCTTCAGCTGGGGGACCTGCTTCATCGCCGAGACCAGGACGGTGTTGGGCGCCTGCATGATCGCGACCTCGCCGTCCACGACGGCCTGCTGCATCTGCGCGGGGCTCGTCGACCAGACCTGCACGTTCGGCTTGATCCGCTTGAGCGCGTTCATGGCGCGGTCCACGTCGACGGGGAAGTACTGCTGCGGCTGGACGCCGTCGCCCGCCAGCGCGAACAGGCTGGTGAAGATGGGGTTGTTGGCCGTGATGCCCCGCGTGCCGGGGAAGTTCTTCACGTCCCAGAACTCGCGCGGGTTCGTCGGGCACTTCTTGACCAGCTTGGTGTTGCAGCCGATCAGGTTCACCGTGCCGCCGTGGTCGAGGTAGTACGGTTCCGACGGCCCCGGCCGGATCGCGCCGTCGGCCACGAGCGGCGTGATCTCCTTGACCAGCGAGTCGGGCAGCTTCTCCAGGTTGCCGTCCAGGACGAGCTTCGAGGTGTCCCCGCCGGGCGCCTCCAGCAGGTCCCACTCGATGTTGTTGCCGGCGCGCTGCGCGGCGACCTTGGCCGCGAAGCCGCCGCCGGGCGTGGCGATGGTCACCTTGATCCCGGTGTCCTTCTGGAACTGGTCGTAGAAGAACTCCTTGTTCGCGGCGGTGAACGACCCGCCCCAGCCGGCGATGACCAGGGTGTCCGAGCCGCCGCCCGAGTCGGAGTCCGAACCGCAGGCGGCCGTGACGGTCGCGACGGCCACGGCGACCGCGAGCGCCGCCGCTATCCGGCCCCGCCGGTCGCGCCTGCCGCCGCTGACGTGCGTTCTCTGGGAAGACATGTCATCCTGCTCCTTTTTGTGGGGTGGGCGAAGACCCTGTGAACCCCCGGTGTGCACCCCTTTGGTGAGCGGCTTTCCGGTGCACGTCCTTCTGGTGAGCGGCGTCCTGGTGAGCGGCACCCGGGTCGGCGGCGTCCGGGCGGGCGATGCCGTCGCGTGTGGCGGGCGGCACCCTCAGATGCCAGTCGGTATGGCGCTGGTAGGTGTCGGCGACCCGCAGCACCGTGCTCTCGGCGAACGGCCGTCCGACCACCTGGAACGACAGCGGCAGCCCCGCCTCGGTGAACCCGCAGGGGACGGCGGCCGCCGGCAGGCCGGCGGCGTTCCACGGGCCGTGGAAGCCCGGCCGGAACAGCGCCGCGGCCAGGTCCGCCGACGCGATCGGCGCGGCGGCCGTGAACGACACCGGCGTGAGGAGCACGTCGACCTTGGCGAAGACGTCCGCCAGGCCCCGCCGGAACAGCGCCCGGACCCGCTGCGCCTGGACGTAGTCGGCGCCGGTGAAGAACGCCGCCCGCGCGAGCAGCTCGCGGGTCGTCCTCCCGTAGTCGTCCCACCTGCCGGCCAGGTTCTTCCGGTGGTAGGCGAACGCTTCGGAAAGGAACGTGATGTTGTTGGCGTCGTTCGCCTCCTGCGCGTGCGGGACGACGACGTAGGTGAGCGTCGCGCCGGCCTGGGCCAGTTCGTCGGCGGCGCGCAGCACGGCGGTGCGGACTTCGCCGTCCAGCAGCGGCGAGTCCAGGAAGTACCGGGTCGGGACGCCGACGCGCAGCCCCTCGACCCCGCCGCCGCGCACGCCCTCGGCGTATCGGCCGGGCGGGACGGGCGAGGAGTACGGGTCGCCGGGGTCGTGACCGGCGATCGCGTCGAGGATCAGCGCGCAGTCGTAGGCGCTGCGGGCCATCGGGCCGACGGTGTCGAGGGTGAACGCGCACGGGACGACGCCGTTCTTCGGCACCCGCCCGAACGTGACCTTCAGCCCCGTGCAGCCGTTCGCCCCGGCGGGGCCGCGCACCGAGCCGCCGGTGTCGGTGCCCAGCCCGCCGAGGGCGAGCCCGGCGCTGACCGCGATCGCCGTCCCCGAGCTGGAGCCCATCGGCGTGTGCTCGGCGTTCCACGGGTTGCGCGGGAAGGGGAAGCGGGTCGTGCGGTCGGGCAGGCCGCACGCGAACTCGTTCGTCGTGGACTTGCCGAGCAGGACGCTCCCCGCCTCCCGCAGACGCGCCACCGCCGGTGCGTCGACGCCATCGCCCCACCCGTCACCCCCGCCGTCCCCGCTGTCGCTCCAGCCGGGGGCGGGGACCTCGCTGTTGGCGCGCGTCGGCGCGTCCCGGGTGGCGATGAGGTCTTTGACCACGAGCGGGACGCCCTGGAGCGGCGACCTGTCGTGCCCGCGCGCGAAGTCGGCGTCGGCGTCGGCCGCCGCGGCGAGCGCCTCGTCCTCGGTGACGGCGACGTAGGCGCCCAGCGCGGGGTCGAGCCGGGCGATGCGGTCGAGCACCGTCCGGGTCAGGGCCGTCGAGGTCACGGCGCCGGTGCGCAGGGCGGCGGCGGCGTCCTCGATGGTGAGCGGTAGAGCCGGGGGCGTCATGGGCGTGCGCCTTCACCCGGCAGCGCGGAGGTCTGCGCCATAGCGACAGGGTCGATCGGCGGGTCGTCGCGCAGGGCGAGGGCCGACAGGGCGTCGGCCTTCGCGCGCAGCACGTCGTAGCCGCTGGCGAGCCGGACGATCTCGTCCGCGGAGAGCGCCAGCCCGGCCGCGCGCAGCGCGGACTCCGCCGCGTGGACGGCCGCCTCCGCGCCCTCGCCCGCCCGGCCGTCCGATGTGCTGTTCGTGCCGTCCATCGGGAGGCCGTCCCTTCGGTCGCGGAAATGGCGTGAGTACGATCGGCCGGGCCGCCTGACCTGGAGGAGAAGCGCGTGAGTGCCGAAACGCTGCGTACCGACGTGACCGGCACGGTCGGGGTGGTCGAGATCCGCCGTCCGCGCAAGCGCAACGCCGTCGACTCCGCGACCGCGACGCTGCTGGCCGAGGCGGTCGCCCGCCTCGACGCCGACCCCGGCGTGACCGCGATCGTGCTGTGCGGCCAGGGCGGCGACCTCTCCTCGGGCGCGGACGTGAGCGAGCCCGCGCCGGACCCGGCGAGCGTCCCGTGGCGGCAGACCCCTCATGCGCGGATGCTCCGCGTCGTGCGCACCACGGCGCTGCCGGTCGTCGCGGCGGTCGAGGGCTGGGCGCTCGGCCTCGGGGCGGGGCTCGTCGGCGCGTGCACGTACGCGGTGGCGGGCGCCTCCGCGCGCTTCGGGTTCCCGGAAGCGCAGTTCGGATACTTCCCGATGGGCGCGGCGCCCAATGTGGTCCGCCGGGTCCGCCCGGACGTCGTGCTGCGCTGGGCGCTGACCGGCAGGCACCTCGACGCCGACGAGGCGGCCGCGCACGCGCTGGTCACCGATGTGGCGCCCGCCGGGCAGGCGCTCCCGGCCGCCCGCGACCTCGCCGCCGAGCTCGGCGCGGCGCCCCGGCACGTGGTGACCGCGGGCATGGCGTGGCTGCGGCAGTGGGCCGACCACGCCGTCCGGCCGCTGGACGACTGGTCGGAGGAGCACATGACCTTCGCCCCGCCGCCCGCGCGGCCAGGGGATTGAGGCGTCGCCGGGGTCCTCATCGCAGCCCGTCCCGCCATCGCCGAAGCGCAGAGACGAGCGGGCGCCCCACGGCGCCCCGGCTGATCCACAGGCGCTGCAGGCGGCGCCGGCGACCCGGGTCGGACGGGTCGTCCACGAATCCCGTCCGCGAGTGGATCACCGTGTGGTTGTGGACGAACTCCATGTCACCGGCCCGCAGCTCCACATGGACGGCGGTCCCCGGACGCCGCAGCAGCGAGTCCAGGTACATCAGGCAGGTCATCTCCTCGGGGCCGAGCCGCGGGACGTCCTCGAACCGCATCGCGCTCACGATCCGCTTCGTCGCGAGCGAGCAGGTCAGGGCGCCGCCCGCGGAGGAGAAGATCGGCCGCGGGCTCCAGCCGGGCTCGCCGTCCGGCTCCTCGCCCTCCCAGTCGGTGGCGTACTCCCGGAAGACCAGGTCCAGCCACTCCGGATGCTCGCGGACCAGCGTGTTGTAGACCGTCGCGGCGCTGGCCACCACCCGCGCGCCGCCGCTCTTCGCGGGCGCCAGGCACAGGTAGCTCACGACGTCGGTGGGATCGGTGTGGAACGGCGCGCCGGCCTTGCTGGCGTAGGTCCCGCCGCGCTGGGCGGGGTGGTGGGCGTCTTCGAGGACGCGCACCAGATCGCCGTCGCGGTTCTGCGGGACGATCTCGCCGATGCGCTCGGCGATCGCCCAGTGCGTCCGGGACGCCTGCTCGGACGTGTACCGCGTTCCGAGCGGCAGGCCGCGCAGGACGGCGTAGCCGATCCCGTTCTCCAGCCGCTCCATCAGTTCGGCGATCAGGTTGCCGGGGTCGGGGGCCTTCTGGTCGAGCGCGTCCAGTTCCGCGCCGGTGAGATGCCGGACGTACGGCTCGCCTGACTCGAAGTCGGCGGCCGTCCACACGCTCGGGCCGGTCACCGGCCGGTTCAGTATCTCGGCGCTCATGCGGACCGCGCCCATTCCAGGCGGGAGATGCCGCTGCGCCAGTAGTGGTACTCGGGGCACACGACCCGTCCGGTGTCGGGACGGCTGACCCACAGCCGCAGCAGGTGCCGCTGGAACGCCGGGTCGTCGGGGTCGTCCACGAAGCCGGTCCGGCTGTGCACGGTCACGAAGTTGTTGACGAACTGGATGTCGCCGACCTCCAGCGTCATGTCCAGCGCGACACCCGGCCGGGTCGGGATCTCGTCGAGGAACAGCAGGCACGCCACCTCGCGGGCGCTGAGGCGCGGGACGTCCGGGAAGCGGGTCGCGCTGAGGATCCGGCCGGTGCGGTACGCCGCCGACAGCAGCCCGTCGACGTAGGAGTAGAGCCGGGAGTAGTACCAGCCCGGGCTGCCGGGCGGCTCCTCGCTGACCCAGTCGGTGGGGAACCGCTTGTAGAGGACGTCGAGCCACTCGGGGTGCTCGTCCAGGACGATGTTGTAGAGCGCCATCGCGCTGGCGACCAGGCTGATCCCTCCGCTGCGCGCCGGGCGCAGGCACATCAGCCCGACGATGTCGGTCTGGTCGGTGTGGAACGCGGCGGCCGAGGCGGTCGCGTATCCCCGCGTGTTGTGGCCCTTGGCGCCGAGGTTCCGGATGTGGCCGATCAGCTCGCCCCTGCGGTTCTGCGGCACGAGTTCGCCCAGGTGCAGGCCGATCGCCCAGTAGATCTTGGCGGCCTCCTCGGCGCTGTAGCGGTCGTGGATCGGCAGGCCGCGCAGCAGGACGAAACCGGTGCCGTGCTCAAGCTCGTCCAGGACGTCGCGGACCTTCTCCGAGAACGACGGCAGCGGGAAGTCGCGCTTGGACAGCTCCGGCGCGGACCTCTCCCGGACGCCGGCCAGCGCCCGGTCGAACTCCTGGAGGTCGTCCTCGGTGAACCTCCGGGCGTAGGAGTCCTCGGCGCCGATGTCGGCCGCCGTCCAGACGCTCCGTCCGGTCACCGGCTCTCTCAGAATGTCAACCATCACAGAACTCCGAACAGGGACGATTGGTGATCACGTCGAGCCGCCCGCGGCAGGACGCACGGCGGTGAGGCGGCCGTCTCGTGCACGGCCTGAACCGGTGTGGGCTTGTGGCTACACCGGGCTAGACCACGGTTCCGTTCTCGTCGTGGAGCCGGGCGAGGAGCTTCGCGACAGTGAGCAGCTGGATCTGCGAGGTCCCCTCGTAGATCCGGAAGATCCGGCAGTCCCGGTAGAGACGCTCGATCTCGCTCTCCTTCACGTAGCCGTAACCGCCGTGGACCTGGAGTGCCTTGTCGACGGCCTGAAAGCAGTTCTCGCTGGCCACGTACTTCGCGATCGACCCGGCCCGCCGGACGTCCCGGCCCTGGTCGCGCAGCGCCGCCGCGTGGTAGGCGTGCAGGCGCCCGGACTGGACGAGCGCGTCGATCTCGGCGAGCAGCAGCTGGATCGCCTGCAGCTCGCGGATCGGCCGGCCGAACTGGACCCGGGTCGACGCGTACCCGGTCGCGAGGTCCACCGCGCGCATGGCGACGCCGCCGGCCAGCGCGGCCACGTCGATGCGCGCGCTGTTGAGCACCTCCAGCGCGATGCGCCCGCCCCCGCCGGGCTCGCCGAGCACGGCGCCCCGCTCGACCCGGACGCCGTCCAAGGAGATCTCGTACGCGTGCTCGCCGCGGATGCCCAGCTTCTCGATGGGTGCGGAGAAGCCGAGGCCGTCCGCGCCGGAGGGGACGAGGAACGCGGTGATGCCCTTGAACCCCGCGCCCGGTTCGGTCATGGCGAACACGACGATCTCGTCGGACTCCCGCGCGTTGCTGATGAAGGTCTTGCCGCCGGACAGGGTCCAGCCGTCCGGCCCGGCGGTGGCGCGGGTCCGGATGCGGCTGATGTCCGAGCCCGCGTCCGGCTCGGTCAGCGCGAAGGCGACGCGGAGGGACCCGGCGGCCAGGCCCGGCAGGTACCGCTTGCGCTGCTCGTCCGAGCCGAACTGGCGCAGGGTCTCCATGCCGAGGTAGTGGCCGGCGAACACCGACCCCAGGGACGCGTCGGCGTAGGCGACCTCCTCCATCGCGAGGACCTGGGTCACCATGTCCAGGCCCAGCCCGCCGAACTCCTCGGGGATCGTGATGCCCATGAGCCCCATCCCGGCGAGCCGGCTCACCAGCTCGGCCGGGTACTCGGCCTCGGCGTCCCGCCGCGCCGCGCCGGGCATCACCTCCCTGCGGCAGAACACCCGCAGGGTGTCGCGGAACTCCCGCCGCTGGTCGTCGAGCAGGTCAAACATCGCTCCCCTCCCGTCCGGCACCGGTGCGCACCGGTTCGTCCAGCCGGCCGGCGACCAGGCCGTCGTGCCGGCCCAGCGAGGGTGCCGGGACGCCGTCCGCACGCGACCCGGCGATCCGGAAGCCCCTGCCCAGCGTCGGGAAGCCGTCCGCCTCATTGACGAGGCCCTTGACGGAACGTTCCAGACGAGGCTGCCGAGCCGTGCACGCCCCGTCCGCGAACGCGACCCGGAGCCCGGTGCGCGGCGGTGCTCCGGCGCTGGACAGCTCGACTCTCATCTGCAACCCTGTCATCTAGTAAAAATCGAAGGTCACTAGATGAAAGCATACGACCGGGGGCCTGGCAAGACTCGCTCCCGGGACGACCACGGAGGACGAACAGGGTGTCGACAGACAACGGTCCAGCGCCGACGCGCACGGTGGAGCGGGCTCTCACGCTGCTGGTGGAGGTCGCCACCAACGACGGCCTCGGCCTGGTGGACCTCGCGCGACGGGTCAACCTGTCGCCCGCGACCGCCTCGCGGCTGCTGCGCACGCTGGAGGCGACCGAGTTCGTCCGGCGGGACGAGGACGGCGCGTACCACGGCGCGAGCCGGCTGATCCAGGTGGCGGTGACGTTCATGGGCAGCGTCCCGCTGTACCGGCTCGCCGAACCGCACCTCGCCGCCCTGCGCGACGAGGCGGGCGAGAGCGCCTATCTCGGCGTCGCCGGCCCGCAGAACACGGTGCTGTACGCGCGCATGGCCGAGAGCGGCAAGTCGATCCGGCACAGCGGCTGGCTCGGCCGGACCGTGCCCGTCGAGGGCACCGCCATCGGCACCGCCCTGCGCGGCCGCTGCGGCGAGTCCGGCTACGTCACCGCGAGCCACGCCCTGGAGGACGGCGTCACGGCCATCGCCGGGACCGTGCGCTGGGCGGACGGCAGCGTCGCGGCCGCGATCAGCGTCGTCGGGCCGACGTTCCGGATCCCGGACGCGCAGGTGCGGAAGATCGGGAACCTGGTCGCCGCACGCGCTCAAGCGATGTCCCGGGAACTCGGCACACCGGACTTCGACGCCGACGCTGACGCGACGTCCGATCCGTCCGGCGGCTGACCGAGGCGGCGAACGCCCCTGCCCCGTCCGGCTCC
>NZ_SMKT01000057.1 GCF_004348735.1 Actinomadura sp. KC06 | reverse complement strand
AGGAAAGGGTGTGCGAGGGAGCGACGAGGGGAGCGGGCAGGGGAGAGATAGGGAGCGAGTAGGGGGTGAGTAGGGACGCGGCAGGGTGGTCGGGAGGCGTTTCGGCAGCGTGCCGGCACGACCGGGCGCCCTGACCCGAATTAATTTCACCTTTTGCCGCTTTCACCTCTCCTGTCGCCAGCCTCGGCTGATCATCTGGATGATGGTGAAAGGCGGTTCAGTAAATGGCAGGTGAACCGAACTCGACTCGGTGTGCGCCTGCCGCCGCCCGCGCCCGGAGCGGCGGCGAACCGCGGACATCCCGCATGCTCGGCTGTGCCGGCGGCGCGGGCCGCCCGCTCGACCTCGGAAGATGTCCGCCATGATGCGCTCGACGGGTGAAGTTCTGTGCCCCCGGTCGGATTTGAACCGACACTTCTACTCTTTTAAGGAGTATGCCTCTGCCGTTGGGCTACGGAGGCGGAGCGCCTGTCCCTGTCTCCCGTGACCCTCGCCGGGAAGGGACGCGCAGCCTGAAGCCGTGCGGTCACCGGGCCCAGGGGGCCGCGCGACTCCTGCCGTTCCGCGCGCCGGCCCTGGTCACCCGCGGTCCCGAACCGGCCTCCGCTCCGGCCGGATCCGGCCGCCTCCAGCCCGTATCCGGCGCCCTGCCGGTCGAGCCCCCGACACGTTCCCCGTGGTATCCCGCCATACCGAAGTCCCCGTCATTACGTTTTGTGTTCGCAATGTGACTATTGCTGGTGCTGGCTGATCATCCGCGACACCCAGGTTGCCCTGGAAGGTGCATGCGTGCCGTATATTTTCCGTATAGGGCCGATGTCTTCCTCGACGGTGGGACCGGAACCCGAAGAGCGTTCCAACGTGATCGCTCCTGACAGGGCCGGTTAGGGGATCAGATGGAATTCCGCATCCTTGGACCGCTGGAAATCGTTGCGGACGGCCGCCCGGTCGGCGCGGGCGGGCCGCAGCAGCAGGCGGTGCTCGCGGCGCTGCTGCTGGCGGCGAACCAGGTCGTCCCGATCGACCGGCTGGTGGACGCCGTCTGGTGGACCTCGCCCCCGTCCGCGCGGGCGAACGTCCGGGGATACATCGCCGCGCTGCGCAGGATGCTGCGGTCGGCGGGCGAGCCCCCGGACCGCCTCGTCACCCGGTCGCCCGGCTACCTCCTCCGCGTCGAGCCCGGCGAACTGGACCTGTTCCGGTTCGAGGAGTCGTTCGCCAGGGGAGAGAAGGCGCTGCTGGCGGGACGGGCCGAGCAGGCCGCGCAGGACTTCGCCGAGGCGCTGCGCCACTACCGGGGACGGCCGCTCGAAGCGATGCCGCTGGGCGCCCCGCTACAGGCCGACGTGGAACGGCTGGAAGAGCGCAGGCTCCTCCTCATGGAGCAGCACACGGACGCGTGCCTGCTGCTCGGCCGGTCGGACGCGCTCGTCCCCGACCTGCGGCGGCTCGTGGCGCGCCACCCCCTCCGGGAGCGGCTGTGGGAGCGGCTGATGCTCGTCCTGTACCGGATGGGCAGGTCCGCCGACGCGCTCGACGCGTACGCGCAGGTCCGCCGGCATCTCGCCGACGACCTGGGCATCGACCCCGGGCCGCGGCTGCGCTCGCTGGAACGGCGGATCCTCAGCGGCGACCCCGCGCTTGACACCTCACCGCAGGGCGGCCGCGAGGAGGCCGGACGGCCCGCGGACGCGACGTCCGGCCACACCCACAGCAGGGCGGGCACGCTGCGCCAGTTCCCCATGGACATCGTCGAGTTCACCGGCCGGGAGGCGGAGCTGCGCGCCCTGAACCGGCTCGCCGACGGCGCCGGCGGCCGCGGCGACACGGCGCTCACGGTGATCGCCATCGAGGGCATGCCCGGGGTCGGCAAGACCCGCCTCGCCGTCCGCGCCGCGCACCAGATCGGCTCCCGCGGCCGGTTCGGCGCGGTGCAGCTGTGGGCCGACCTGCGCGCCATGGACCCCGAGGTCCCCGCCGCCGACCCGGCCGAGGTGCTGGAGACCTTCCTGCGGCAGCTCGGCGTGCCCGCCGCGCGGATCCCGCCGGACCTGGAGTCGCGGGCCGCGCTGTACCGGGACCGGCTGCACGGCCGCCGGGCGCTGGTGATCCTCGACAACGCCACCGACGAGGCGCAGGTGCAGCCGCTGCTCCCGGGCGACCCGACCGGCCTGGTGCTGATCACCAGCCGGCGGAGCCTGGCCGGGCTGGACGGCGTCTTCCGGCTCCGGCTGGCCGCCTTCGCGCCGCCGGAGTCCCGCGACCTGCTGGGCCGCATCGCGGGCCGGGAACGGGTCATGGCGGACCAGGCCGCCGCCGCGCGGATCGCCGAGCGGTGCGGGCAGCTTCCGATGGCCGTCACGATGGCGGCCCGGCGGCTGCAGACCCGTCCCGCCTGGACGCCGGCCGAGTTCGCCGCGCGCCTTGAGGACGAGGAACGGCTGCCGGACGAGCTGGAGTTCCGCAACCGCTCCATCAGCCTGTCTTTCGACCTGTCCTACCGCGTCCTGGCCCGCGACCAGCGGCGCATGTACCGGCTGCTCGGCCTGCACCCCGGCGCGGACTTCACGCCGGCGTCCGCCGCCGCGCTGACCGGCCTGCCCTTCGCGCGGGCGGAGTCGGTGCTGGAGGACCTGCTGGACGAGAACCTCCTCCAGCAGGCGTCCCTGGGCCGTTACCGGATGCACCATCTGCTGCGCGTCCACGCCAGGCGGAAGGCATACGAGCACGAGACGGCGGACGAGCGCGACGCGGCGGCCGGGCGCGTGCTCGCCTGGTATCTCCGCGCCGCCCATTCCGCCGACCTGGTGGTGAACACGCACGACCGCCGCGTCCCGCTGGAGGTTCCCGACGCGGGCGGCGGCGCCGGGCGGGTGCCCGCGTTCGGCACGCGCGCGGAGGCGCTGGCCTGGCTGGACGCCGAGTCGGAGAACTTTCCGGCCGTGATCAAGGCGGCGCACGAGCACGGCCGCCACTCGGTCGCCTGGCGGCTCGCGGCCGTCCTGCTGACGTTCTTCCGCCTCGGCCGGAGCCGGGACGACTGGATCACCGCGTACGAGATCGGGCTCGGCGCGGCGCGCCGGGTCGACGACTGGCGCGGTGTCGCGTTCATGCTGAACGGCCTCGGCATGGCCTGCAACGACGCGGACCGCTTCGGCGAGGCCATCGGCCACCACCGGGAGGCCCTGGCCGTGCAGCGCCGGCTCGGCGACCTCGTCGGCCAGGCGTGGAGCCTGAACCGGCTCGCCGTCGCCTACCTCGGCGCGCGGCGGCCGTCCCGCGCGATCGAGTGCTTCGAGGAGTCGGTGCGCATCTTCCGGCGCGTCGCCGATCCGCACGGGAACGCCGTCGCGGCGCCCGTCCTCGGGGCCGGGGACGCCGACGGCGGGCATATCCGCATGCGCGAGAACGGCACGCGCCCGAGCGCCGTCATGATCCCGGCGGCCGTCCGCACCGCGCACGGCGGGAACTGAACGCCGCGTCCGGAATGCCGGGTGCCGCGGCCCGCAATCCGCAACCGGGCCATTCCCCCGGGAAATGGCCGGGCGGCCGCTCACGGCTCGCGCGGAACGAGGGCCGCACGGGAAAAGCGAAAACGGCTTTGCCGGACGATCAGTCGTCGATCCAGCCGTGCTTGTGAGCGATCTCCACGATGCTTCCGCGGATCTTGACGATCTGGCCGCCGGTCAGATCCGGGGCCTCCGCGAGCAGCACGTCGACGATCTCCCGGCTGAGCTCCTTGCGCGACAGGACGTCGCACAGCATGTCGTCGTTCGAGTCGCCGGCCGGAGCGCGGTCGACCACGGACGCGGAGCCGTTGGACGGCGAGCTCACCGCGCGCACCGCGAACGCCTTGAGGCCGCGCTCGCCCTCGGTCACCTCGAACTCGACCGCGGTGCCGGGCGAGAACGCCGCCTTGTCGTCGAGAAGCTCGTTCGCGTGGACGAACACGTCCTCGCCGCCGCCGTCGGGAACAATGAATCCGTAACCGCGGACTTCGTCGAACCTGAGAATCCTGCCTGAACGCACCGCCAGCCTCCACACGCCAACCAACAAGCCATACGCTGTTTCAACGATTTGCAGCGCACACGATAGCACAGGAATTACCGCCGGAATCGCTAATGCGAAGGCGAATGACGGCAAAGTAAGGGTCTTCGCTCGACCCGTCGCGGGCCCGTTGCGCGCTCCGTCGCGGGCCCCGTCGCCCCGGCGTCCGCACTATGCAACGCGTGCCAGAAAGACCCGCGCCCGCGAGCACGGGGTTGACGGAAGGCCGCGCAGGGTTCACCTTACTGAAAGGAAAGTTTCCTTTTGAGCCTGCCTTCGGCCGGCTCGCCTCCGCCTCCAGGTGCGCCGCCGTTCGGCGCACCTCCCGCCAAGGAGAAGCAGGATGCCAAGGAAGACCAGCATCGCCGTTGCCGCGGCCGTGACCGCCGGGCTGCCGCTCGCGCTCACCGTCCCGGCGTGGTCGCACGGGTACTCCACCTCGCCGCCGAGCCGCAGCTACCTGTGCGGACAGGGCAAGGTCCAGAACTGCGGCCAGGTCCAGTGGGACCCGGACGGCGTCGAAGGCCCGAAGGGGTTCCCGGCGCGCGGACCGGCCGACGGCAAGATCTGCGCGGCCGCCGACGGGCGCTGGTCGCCGCTCGACGACCAGCGCGGCGGCACCGGCTGGCCGGCGACCAAGGTGACGGCGGGCCAGAACCTCAGCATCTCGTGGCGCTTCACCGCCCCGCACTCCACCACGTCGTTCCGCTACTTCCTCACCAAGGACGGCTGGAACAACACCCAGCCCCTCACCCGGGCCAGCCTGGACGAGCCGTTCATCACCGCGAACCTGGGCGGGCGGCAGCCGACCAACCCGACCGTGCACAGCGGGACGCTCCCGCAGCGGCAGGGCCGGCACATCCTGCTCGCCGTCTGGGACATCGCCGACACCGGCAACGCCTTCTACCAGTGCATCGACGTCGACTTCGGCTGACGTCCCCTCCCGACCTGCGGCGGGTCAGGCCGCGGGTCAGCTAGCCGGTTTCGCGCCGGCTCACCGTCCGAGCGGGGCTACGCGAGGGCTCCGGCGGTGGGCCGGCGCCGCCGCGTCCGGCGGCCGTGGCCCGGCCTGGCCCACCCCGGATCGTCCGGGAACGGGTGACAACGGGGCTGATAGGCTGCGAGGCTTTGCTCGTACCCCGGACACCCCTGCGTGGTGGCCGGGGTATCTACAGGCCGGAGCGCTTCGCGGAGCGGCGCGGCGCGGCGAAGGGGACTCAAGGAGGCGACGGCTGTGACCGTCTCGATGGTGAAGGGCCAGCGGATCTCGCTGGAGAAGCCCGGCGGTGCGCTGAGCATGGTCCGGATGGGGCTGGGCTGGGACGCGGTGAAGAAGAAGGGCTTCTTCGGTTCGCGGGAGCGGGACATCGACCTCGACGCGTCCTGCGTGCTCTTCGCCGACGGCGCGCTGGCGGACGTCGTGTACTTCGGCAAGCTGACCAGCGACGACGGGTCCGTCCGGCACACCGGCGACAACCTGACCGGGGCGGGCGACGGCGACGACGAGTCCGTCATCGTCGACCTGAGCCGGCTGCCGGTGCACGTCACGTCGCTGGTGTTCACCGTCAGCTCGTTCAACGGGCAGACGTTCAACGAGGTGGAGAACGCGTTCTGCCGGCTCGTCAACGAGATGGACAACGGCGAGATGGCCCGGTACACGCTGACCGGCGGCGGCGCCCACACGGCCATGGTGATGTCCCGGATCTACCGGCACGGCGACGGCTGGAAGATGAACGCGATCGGCGAGCCGTGCCACGGCCGCACGTTCGAGGACATGCTCCCGGTGATCGCGAATCACGCCTGACCGCCCGATGACCGACCTCTCCCGCGGCGCCAACGCGCCGCTGCCCTCCCGGCGGGTGACCGCCTCCGTGTCCTGCGCGGTGCCCGTGGACGTCAGCGCCCTGCTCGTGGGCTCGGACCTGCGCGTGCGCACCGACTCCGACCTGGTGTTCTTCAACGCCCCCGAGGCGCCGGGCGTGCGCTGGGCGGACGGCGGCGGCCGCCAGCGCGTCGAGCTCGACCTCGACGCCGTCCCCGCCGACGCGCACGCGGTGCTGATCGCGGTCAGCCTCACGGGGACGTCGTCGTTCGGCGCGATGCCGCCGCCGCAGGTGCGGCTCACCGGCGACGACGGCGCTCCGGTGGCGGTGTTCGCCGTCGACGGGCTGGGCCAGGAGAAGGCGATCATCGGGTTCGAGGTGTACCGGCGGGACGACAGGTGGAAGGTCCGCGCCGTCGGGCAGGGCTACGCCGGCGGGCTGGCCGAGCTGGTCGAGGCGCACGGCGTCGAGGTGGACGACCCCGGCGACGCGGCCGAAGCGAGCGCGCCGCAGGAGGCCATGGCCTCCGCGCCGCCGGGCCCGGCCGTCGGATCCCCGCCCCCGCAGCAGGGAATGCCGACGCCGCAGGCGCAACCGGCGCCGCCGTCCGGGACGTCCGGGAACGAGGTCGGCTACCTCGAACGGTGCTGGCTGGTCTGGGAGGACGCCAGCCGCTCGCTCGCCTCGTTCCGCGCGTCCACCGAGCACGCGCTCACCCTCCGCAACGAGGAGATCGCCGGACGCGCCCCGCGCGGGCGGTTCGAGCAGCTCATGGCGGCGGCCGACCAGCGGCTGCGCGCCGACGCGGGCCAGCTCCGCGACGAGCTGGCCCGGGTGGAGCCGCAGGTCACCGCCGAGGTCGCGCCGTTCGACGCGCCGTCCTGGCTGACCTGGCAGCCGGGCGCCGACCTGGCCGAGGGGATGCTGGCGGGACGGCTGTCCACCGCCGAGCTGCCCGACCTCCTGGTGCCGCTGATCCTGCGGCTGCCGTGGCGGCGCGGCGTGTGGATCTCGCAGGGCACGATGCCCGGCGACTCGGCCGCCTACGCCTGGTCGCTGGTGACCCGGTTCCTGGCCGCCGTCCCGCCCGGGCTCGTCGGCCTCGAGGTGATCGACGCGGCGGGCCTGTCGGGCGCCGGCTGGCTGCACGGGTTCGACCCGATGATCAGCGCCCGGCTGCTCGGCGGCGGCGTGGCGACCGGGCCCGCGGCGGCCGAGCGGCTCCGCCGCCTGCTCGACCTGGTGGACCTGCGGCAGGTCGGCGGCGGGCAGGACGGCGAGCTGCCGTCCGGGCTGGCGGAGGGCCCGCCGGTGCGGCTCGCGGTGATCCTGGACGCGGGCGCGGCGCTCGACGGCGAGGACGCGCACCACCTGCTGCGCCTGGTGGAGGACGGGCCGCTGGTCGGCGTCCCGGTCCTGATGGTGGAGACCGACACCCCGGCGGCCGAGACGGTCCGGGCGATCCGGGTCCGGCAGTCGTGCAACAACCTGCCGTCCAGCGAGGGCGCCATCGCCGACTCGTGGGTCGGCACGGACTGGACGCTCACCCCCGAGGTCCTCCCGGACGCGGCCGACGGTTCACGCGCTCCCGCGCTGTTCGCCCATGTGCTCGGCGTCCACGCGCGCACCCTCGCGTCCTACGACTAGACGACCCGATTCGGATGGGCGCCGGACGCCCCCGCGGTTGGCGGGAGCGTCCGGCGCTCACCGGGGTCAGCTCGTGAACGGCGCGAGCTTGTGCCAGAAGTTGCAGTGGTGCGGCCACGAGATCTCGCGGGTCATGCGGCTGGTCCCGGCGGGCAGCAGCGACATCTGGGCCTCCTTCTCGGCGGTGAACGGCGTCCAGGGCGGGGTGCCGTCCACGTTCGGGTCACCGGTGCGGGCGAAACCCGTCCACTGGTCGGTGAGCTGGTTCTGCAGCGCCTGCTGGTTGGGGTCCAGCGGGGGCTGGTTCGGGAATGTGCCGTGGTACAGGTAGCTGAACTCCCCGACATGGAAGGCGCCGGCCGGCCTCGTCGAGTCGACGAACGGCAGCGGCGGCGGGTTGGTGTCGTCGAACCGGTACGCGTACACGGTGGTGTGCTTCGCGAGCCGCCGGTCGTTGAGCAGCGCCGGGCAGACGGACGTGGAGTCGGCGAGGACGGTCCGCGCCGCGATGAACGCCGAGGGCTCCGGATAATCCGACAGCGGATAGCGCTTGAGCACCTTGGGCGCGAACTCCCCGTACTGGCTGCGGACCTGCGCCTCGAACTCGGCGGGCGTCTCGGCGGGACGGATCTGCGACTCGTCCCTGGCCACGCCGTGGATGACCGGGACCTTGTTGAACTCCCCGGTGGCGAACGCCTGCCCTGGCGACATGGTCAGGGTCTTGCCGTCCACGATGGGCGCTAGCGTGCCGCTGTTCGGGCCGAGCCCGTTGCCGGCCTGATCGAGCAGGGTCTGCACCGGCACCTGGCGGAGGCAGGCGGCGACGTCCGCGGCGCTCCCGCAGCCGACGGCCGCGGCAAAGCGCGCCCCGGCGGCTTGCGCCTCGGCCTGCGTCGGCAGCTTGGTCGCGCAGTCCTGGGCCTGCCAGGTGGCGTGGACGCCGCGCAGCGAGTTGTACTCGCCGCTTTCGATGATGCCCTTGTGGAACAGGCCGCGGCCGGTGGGCGACGCCATGTTGGCGCACACGCTCGACCCTCCGGCGGACGGGCCGAAGATGGTGACGTTGCCCGCGTCGCCGCCGAATTTGGCGATGTTGCGCTTGACCCAGTCGAGCGCGGCCTGCTGGTCTTCGATCCCGTAGTTCCCGGCATTCGAGCCCAGGGCCTGGTGGGACAGGAATCCGATGATGCCGAGCCGGTAGCGCACCTCGACCTGGATGACCTTTCCGGCCATGGCGAGCCGCGTCCCGTTGGACGGCGTCCCGAGCCTGAACCCGCCGCCGTGGAGTTGCACCATGACGGGCAGTGGTCCGCTGCCGGCGTCCTCCGGCACGCGGACGTCCAGCTTCAGGCAGTTCTCGTCGGTGGAGCCGGGACGGAAGTCGCCCGGCTGCGGGCAGGCGCTGCCCGGTTCGGTCGCCTGCACCGGCGTCGACCAGCCGGGATGCCGCGCCGGCGGCTCCCAGCGCAGGGCGCCGACGGGCGGGGCGGCGTAGGGGACGCCGAGCCAATTTCTGATCCCGTCGCCGTCGAGGCCGCAGACGGGTCCGGTGTCGGTCGGCACAAGGGTGCCGTCCGAGCACGGCGGCGGCGCGGCGGCCGGGGCCGCCGTCGCCGTGTTCGCCGCCGTCAGTCCGGCTCCGGCGATGATGAGGGACGCGGTCACCTTGAGCGCGGTCTTTAGGGCTGTGCGTGGTCTCATGGGGGTCCTCCGGTCGAGACCGTGGGGAAACCTGGCTGCCCCCAGATCATCGCACCGCCGTTCGATACGATGTCATATCTGACTTGATTGTCATATATCGAGTTTCGACGTCGGGCTCCGGCCCTGGTCACGGCCGGGGACGCGCGGCGTGAGGGTCATGTGGATGTCCTCGGCGGCCCACAGGACGAAGCGTTCGATCGGCGTCACCGTCTGCTCGGGCACCAGCTGGAACCGGAAACGCCTCAGCAGGACGGCCAGCACGAGTTCCGCCTCGACCATGGCGAGCGCGGCGCCCTCGCAGCTGCGCGGGCCGAGCCCGAACGGGATGTAGGCGAGCCTGGGCCGTCCGGCGGACGCCTCCGGGGTGAACCGGTCGGGGTCGAACACCTCGGGCTCGGGCCAGTACTCGGGGTTCATGTGCACGGCCCAGAACGGGTAGAAGATCGTCGTGCCCGCGGGGATCGCGTGGTCGCCGAGCATGAGGTCCTCGGTCGTCTCCCGCGCGCCGTACGGGCCCGGCGGGTACAGCCGCATCGCCTCCTTGAGCACCCGCTCCAGGTAGGCCAGCTCCTTGAGGTCGCCGTAGCCGGGCGCGGCGCGGTCGCCGAGGACGCGGTCGAGTTCGGCGGCGGCGCGGGCGGCGGCGTCCGGGTGCCGGGCCAGCAGGTACAGCGTCCAGGAGATGGCGACGCCGGTGGTGTGGTGGGCGGCCAGCATGGTCATCAGCACCGAGTCGCGGATCCGCGCCGGTGACTCGCCCGCCTCGACCAGCGCCGCGATCATGTCGCTGCGCCCGGCCTTCCCGGACGGGTCGTGCGCGGCGAGGACGCGGTCGACGGTCGCGCGCAGGTAGGCCAGCGCCTCGTCGGCCCGGACGCGCCGCTCCTCCGCGTCGCCCGCAACGTCAGCGTGGTAGAGCCGCGCCAGATATTCGGTGAGGACGTCCTCGAACGCCGACACGACGCGTCCGGCGGACTCGTCCGACTCCAGGCCGCTGCCCAGCGCGTACTCGCAGATCATGCGGAGCGACAGCTCGCTCAGGTCCTTCTGCAGCGCGACGGCGTCGCCGGTGGCGGCGCGTGCGGCCCAGCGGCCGGCCAGCTCGGACGTCAGCGCGGCGAAGCGCGCGAAGCGCGCCTCGTGCGAGGGGCGTCCGGCCAGCACCGACAGCATCACCCGGCGCCACGGACCGTGCTCGGCGGCCGGGATGGTCTGCAGGTTCCCCGACTCCTGGAGCGGCGCCAGGAACTCGAACAGCTTCTCCGGCCGCTTGTCGATCTTCGCGGTGGCCTCCAGCAGCACCGGGTCGGCGACCGACACCGCGACGTCCGCGCCGGGCAGCGGGAACCGGACGACCGGCCCGTACTCGGCGTGCAGTTTCAGCTGGTAGGTGTGCAGCCCGCCCGCCGCCGCGATCGCCTCGGCGGCGTCGTCCGCCGCGGGAGGCCCGGGTATCCGCGCTGGGGTGCCGCCGTCGCCGCGCATCACGCTCTCCCGCGTCGGGCTCTCGACTCGCCATGCTTACAGGCGCTGTCATGCTTACACGCGCTGTCATGCTTACACGATCCGGCCCGTTTCGCGAGGGCCGGCGAGAGGATCGGCGTCGGGCGGGGCGGCGGCCGCCGTCCCGCCGCCGGGGGAGTGGACGGGGAACCACAGGACGAACGTGCTGCCCACGTCCGGTGCGGAGAACAGCCGGACCTGGCCGTTGTGCGCCTCCACGATGCTCCGGACGATCGCGAGCCCGAGTCCCGTGCGGCGGTCCAGGGAGCGGGAGCGGCGCGTCTCCGATCCGCGCCAGAACCGGTCGAACACCCGGTCCTGCTCGTCGGCGTGGATGCCGGGGCCCGTGTCCTTGACGGCGATCCACTGCCAGCCGCCGGTCTGGTCGGCGGCGACGGTGATGGCGGTGCCGACGGGCGCCAGCCGCACGGCGTTGGACAGCAGGTTGCCGACGGCGCGGCGCAGCGCGTCATGGTCGCCGATCATGGACAGGCCGTCCCGCAGCCGCCGCTCGATCACCAGCCCGCGCGCCGCGGCGAGCGTGTCGAACTCCTCCGCCGCCTCGCGCGCCGCGAGGCCGAGGTCCACGTCGGCGTCGCCGAGGGCGGGCGCGGACCGGCGCGCGGTGGCCAGCAGGTCCTCCACCAGCCGCGTCATCCGGGTGGTGGCGCGGTCGACGACCTGGACGGCGCGGCGCCGGTCCTCGATGCCGGCGTCCGGCTCGCTGAGCACGGTGTCGACGTTGGCGCGGATGATCGCCAGCGGGCTGCGCAGCTCGTGCGAGGCGTCGTCGATCAGCCGCCGCTGCGCGCGGAACGCCGCGTCCAGCCGGTCCAGCATGGAGTCGATGGTGTCGGCGAGGTGGCGCAGCTCGTCGCGCGGGCCGGACAGCCGGATCCGCCGGGACAGGTCGGTCGCCTGGATCTCCTCGGCGGCGCGGGCGATCGCGCCGACGGGCTTGAGCGCCCGTCCCGACAGCACCCAGCCGATGCCGAGGCTCGCGACGAGCAGCCCGCCGAGCGTGATCAGGGAGTAGCGGCGCAGGGTCCGCTGGGTCTCGTAGTTGACCGCCTCCTCCACCTGCTGCACCTTGACGACCTCGACCTGCCCGAGCCGCTGCTGGGTGCCGTCCGGCATCTGGACGATCTTCTCCGCGTTGAACGTCTTGGTGATCGGCTGCGCGTCGGTGCTGCGGTCCACGGCCAGGTAGACGCCGCCCAGCATCACCGCCGTGAGCGCGAACAGCAGCGTCGAGTACAGGACCGTGAGCCGGAACCGGATCGAGTGCACCACGCCCGGCCTCACTTCCCGGCGGGGACGGCGGCCGCCCCCGCCGTCCCGCTCTCCCGCGTCTCCCGCAGGCGGTAGCCGTGCCGCACGACGGTCTCGATGACCTGCTCCTCGTCCGGCGCGGCGAGCTTGCGGCGCAGGGTGCCGACCGTGACCCGGACGGTGTTGGTGAACGGGTCGGCGTTCTCGTCCCACACGTGCTCCAGCAGCTCCTCGGCCGACACGACCTGCCCGGGGCGGCTCATCAGGTAGCGCAGCACGGCGAATTCCTTGGGCGTGAGCCGGAGCAGCCGCCCGGCCCGGAACGCCTCCCGGCGCCCGGTGTCGAGCCGCAGGTCGCCGACCGTCCACACCGCCGACCCGCCGCCGCTCTCCCGGCGCAGCAGGGCCCGGACGCGCGCCAGCAGCTCGGGGAACGCGAACGGCTTGACCAGGTAGTCGTCGGCGCCCTCGTCCAGGCCGCGCACCCGGTCGGCCAGCCGGTCCCGCGCGGTCAGCATCAGGATGCGCAGGTCCGGGCCGCTCTCCCCGTCCAGCCGGCCGCTGCGGACCGCGCGGCACAGGTCGAACCCGTCGCCGTCGGGGAGGGCGAGGTCCAGGACCATCAGGTCGTACGCGGACGCGTACAGCTTCTGCGTGGCCTCCTCCAGGTCGTAGGCGACGTCGACGGCGTAGTCGGCGCGGACGAGCCCGTACCGCAGCGCCTCGACCAGGTCCTCCTCGTCCTCGACCACCAGCACCCGCATTCCAGGACCCCACCTTTCTCACCAGGTCACTGCCATCGACGGTACGCGGACGGGGCGCCGCCCAGCGGGCCGGGCGCGGCTCAGCGGGCGAGGCGGCGGGCGCCGTCCCGCGCCCGGTCGGCGGGGATCGCGAAGCCGATGCCGATCGAGCCGCCGCCGTCCCGCATCAGCGTCGCGATCGCCGTGTTCACGCCGACGACCTCGCCGCGCGCGTTGACCAGCGGCCCGCCCGAGTTGCCGGGGTTGATGGACGCGTCGGTCTGCACCGCGTTGGCGACGCCGCCCTGCCCCATGCGGACCCTGCGGTTCAGCGCGCTGACGATGCCGCTGGTGACCGTCCCCTGCAGGCCGAGCGGGGAGCCGAGCGCGAGGACCTGGTCGCCGACCCGGACGTCGGAGAAGCGGCCGAACGTCAGCGGCGCCGGGCTGTCACCGGCGGGGATCGCCAGCACCGCCAGGTCGAGGGCGCTGTCGGAGCCCACCACCTGAGCCTGGACGCGGCGCCGGTCGGCCAGCACCACGGTGACCGCGCCGCCGTCGTCGACGACGTGCGCGTTGGTCAGCACGTGCCCCTGCCGGTCGATCACGAACCCGGACCCGGTGCCGCGCGCGTTCCCCGACCGCACCTCGATCGACACCACGCTCGCCTGCACCCGCGCCGCCACCTCGCTGAGGTCCCCGGCCCCTCCGTTCACCGGCCCCGCGCCGGACTGCGACAGCGCCGTCGACGCCGGGCCGCCGGCGGTCACCCGTCCCGCGACGCCCCCGGCCAGGCCACCGGCCAGCAGGGCGGCGACCACGGCCACGGCGACCGCCCGGCCGGAGCCGCGACCGCGGCCGCGGTCACGGTGCCGGCCGGGCTCGTCGTGCCCCGGCGCCGCCCACGGGTCGTGGCCCGGCGCCGCCCACGGGGCCGACGGCGCCGGACGCCTGAACGGATCGTCCTGCGGCCACGTACGGGGAGGAGGCGACAGGAAGTCGGGGCCGCGCGGCTCGCCCAACCCGAACCGGGCGTCGTCGTACGGGTCGTAGTGAGCGTTGCCGTACCGGGGATCGGCTTGCCGTGGGTAACTCATGGGGCTCCTCACGCTCATGTCTCATTGGTCAGTACTCCGCTCCCCATGCGTTTCGTTCAGGTCGCTCATGGCAGCCGCGAGAACCACAGCAGCGACCCGGCCGCGACCGCGCAGGACAGGAGGAGGCCGGCGGCGATGAACCAGCCCCAGATCTCCCGCTGTTCGGTGCGGTAGCCGATGCTGCTGCCGATGTCCTCGTACACGCCGCGCAGCTCGTCGCCGGACGCGGCCTCGTAGAAGCGGCCGCCGGAGTCCTGGGCGAGGCGCTCCAGCGCGGGGCCGTCGACGGGCACCGGGATCTCCCGGCCGCCCTGGATCATGACGCCCTCCGGCGTGCCGTAGGCGATCGTCGACACCGGGACGCGGGCCTGGACGGCGCGCCTGGCGCCCTCCTCGGGGCTGCGCCCGGCGGTGTTGGTGCCGTCGGACAGCAGCACGACGCGTCCCGGCGGCGCGTCCTCGCCGAACTGCGCGCCGAACCCGGCGATCGCGTCCAGCGAGGCGATGATGCCCTCGCCGATCGCGGTGCGCGGGCCGAGCCTCAGCCCGTCGATGGCGGTGCGCATCGCCTGCCGGTCCGTGGTCGGCGGGACGGCGACCGACGCGGTGCCGGAGAACGCCACGAGGCCGATGTTGAAGCGGTCGGGGACGCGTCCGAGGAACGTCCGGGCGGCGTCCTTGGCGGCCTCCAGCCGGTTCGGCCGCACGTCCGTTGCCTCCATCGACGCCGACACATCGACCGCCAGCATGATCGTCGCCTGCTCGCGCGGTACCCGCACGTCCGCCGCCGGACGGGCGAACCCGGTGACGAACAGGCCCAGCATCAGCAGGAACGCCGCCGCGGGGAGGTGGCGGCGCCAGCCGGGCTTGGCGGGCGCGACCTTGTCGAGCAGCGCGAGGTTGGTGAAGCGGACCGCGTACCTGCCGCGCCGCACCTGCATCACCACGTACGCGGCGACCAGGACGGGCAGCCCCAGCAGCAACAGCAGCCGGACGGGGTCGAGGAAGCTCACGCCGCACCTCCCGGAGGGGGCGCAGCCTTCGCGATGCGCCGCTGCGCCAGCACATGCTGGACGAGGTCGCGAACCCAGTCCCCGTCGGTGCGAAGCCGCAGGTGCGTCGCCCCGGCCCGGCGCAGCCCGGCCGCGATCTCCTCCCGTTGCCGGACGGCCGCGTCCGCGTACCGTTCGCGGAGCTTGCGCCCGGCCGTGGGGACCTCGCGCCTGCGGCCCGTCTCCGGGTCGACGAGCGTGAGCATGCCGACGTCCGGAAGCGTCAGCTCGCGCGGATCGACGACCTCGACCGCGAGGAGCTGGTGGCGGGCGCCGAGCAGCCGCAGCGGACGCTCCCAGCTCTCCACCGGCTCCAGGAAGTCGGAGACCACGACCGCCAGCCCCCGGCGCTTGCCTCCGGTGCGATGCAGCAGTTCCGCCGCCGCGCCGAGTGACGCGTCCCCGCTCCCGGCCGGGCTCCGGGGCGCGGACAGCAGCGTCCCCAGCAGGCCGAGCAGGTGCGCCCTTCCCGTACGCGCCGGGACGCGGCGCATCCGGTCGTGGTGGACGATCTGCGCGCCCAGCCGGTTGCCGGTCCGCTCGGTCAGGAACCCGACCGCCGCCACCGCGAACACGGCGAGGTCGCGCTTCTCCAGCCGTCCGGTGCCGAAGTCCATGCTGGCGGTGGCGTCCACCAGCACCCAGGTCTCCAGCTCGCGGTCGGCGACGCGGTCGCGGACGTGCGGCGCGGTCATCCGAGCGGTGAGGTTCCAGTCCATGGTGCGGACGTCGTCGCCCGCGACGTACTCGCGGCCCTCGGCCGGGTCCGACCCCGGGCCCGGCAGCAGGCCCAGGTGATCTCCTTGCAGGAGCCCGTCCAGGCGCCGCGTGACCGTCAGCTCCAGGCGGCGAAGCGCATGCTCGGGCGCCAGGTTGCGCAGCCCCTGCTCATCCGAACGCTGCTCGTTCATGCGGCCCTGCCGTCGTCGTTCGCTTCCATGGGCGCGACCTGCGGCATCGGGACGGCGGCCACGATGTGGGCGACCATCGTGCGGACGTCCACGCCGTCGGCGAGCGCGTCGAACGACGGCACCAGGCGGTGCGCGATCACGTCACCGGCGAGGTCGCGCACGTCGCCCGGGAGGACGTACTCGCGGCCCCGGAGCAGCGCCAGCGCCCGTCCGGCGGCGATCAGCCCGAGCGACGCGCGCGGCCCGGCACCGTAGGCGAGCATCCCGGCGACCTTCGGGACGCCGTGCCCGGACGGGTCGCGGGTGGCGGCCACGAGCCGCACCGCGTACCGGGCGACCTCGTCGTGGACGAACACGTCCACGGCCGCGTCCCGCAGCGCCGTCACGTCCGCGGCGTCCAGGATCGGGTTCGGCTCGGGCGGGCGCACCCCCATGCGGTAGACGATCGCCAGCTCCTGCGCCTCGGACGGATACCCGACGTCGATCTTCAGCAGGAATCGGTCTCGCTGCGCCTCCGGCAGCTGGTACACGCCCTCCGACTCGATCGGGTTCTGCGTCGCCATCACCAGGAACGGCGACGGCACGGGGAACGTCCGGCCCGCGATGCTGACCTGGCGCTCCGCCATCACCTCCAGCAGCGCCGACTGCACCTTGGCGGGAGCGCGGTTGATCTCGTCCACGAGCACGACGTTCGCCATCACCGGGCCGGGCTCGATGTCGAAGCCCTCGGTGGACGGCCGGTAGATCCGCGTCCCGACGATGTCGGCGGGCACGAGGTCCGGGGTGAACTGGAGCCGCGCGAACGACCCGCCGGCGACCGTGGCGAGCGTCTGCGCGGCCAGCGTCTTCGCCACGCCCGGCACGCCCTCCAGCAGGCAGTGGCCGCCGGCCAGGACCGCGACGAGCATCCGCTCGATCATCTGGTCCTGGCCGACGATGACCCGCTTGACCTCGAACAGCGCCCGCTCCGCGAGCGCGGTCGCCGGCGGCAGGGCGCGGGCGGCGTCGAGGCCGCCGGTCACTGCACGCCTTCGGCCGGGCTTTCGGCCGGGGCCCCGCCACCGCTCGCGCCGCCGTCACGCTCTGGGCAGTCCTTGCCGGGCGTCCCCGCCTTGGCGGGCTGGTAGTCGACGATCTGCAATTGCGTGCGGACGGGCTCCGGCCCGGAATCGGCCAGCGCCGCGCCGCCAGCGGCCACCGTGGCCGCTCCGGCCAGCCCGGCCACCACGACGACGATCCTCGTGCGTCGGCTGAGAGCCATGCTCTCTCCCCCTTGTCGTGTCCGGCCGCCCACCGTCGGGACGGCACGCGACGATCACAACAAGAAGGAGCGAAAGCGGACTTAAGGAACGGCTCAGGCGGAGTGGACGACCCGTCCGCCCGCGAGGGTCAGGGTGGGCTTGATCTGCTGCAACGCGTCGTCGTCGGCGGCGAGGACGTCCCCGTCCAAGACGACGAGGTCCGCGAGCTTGCCCGGGGTGATCGTCCCCTTGCGGTCCTCGGCGTTCTCGATGTAGGCGCCCGCCGTCGTCCACAGCCGGATCGCCTGCTCGCGGGTGAGGCGCAGGTCGGGCGGGACGTCCGAGTACGGCCCCGGGGCCGCGCCCGCGAACGTGGCGATGCCGCGCCGCCAGTCGGGATAGGTGACCGGCGCGTCGGAGCTGTCGGCGACGTGTACCCCCGCCGCGAGCAGGGCACCGGCCGGGAACGCGCGCGACCACCGCTCGGCGCCGATCGACCGCGTCATGGACGCGCCGCTGTGCGACTTCATCAGCGAGCTGGTGATCACGCTGATGTCGTGCTCGGCGAGGCGGGCGTAGGAGTCCTCGGAGAGCAGCGTGCCGTGCAGGAGCGCGTGCCGGGCCCGCGGCCACGGGTCGGCCTTGAGCGCGCGGATGATCCCGTCCGCGGCGGCGTCCGCGGCCCGGTCGCCGGTGACGTGCACCTGGACCTGCAGCCGGTTCCGGTGCGCCAGCTCGATCATCCGGAGCAGTTCCTCGTAGCGGGCCTCGTCGTCGTCGCCGGGGGTGATGAGGTGGCCGTGGCAGCCCGACGGGTACGGGTCGTGCAGCCACGCGGTGCCCTGCGTGGGGACGCCGTCCGCGAACAGCTTGCAGCCGCCGATCCGGAGCCAGTCGTCGCCCAGCCCGGTCGACAGGCCCGCGTAGCCGAGTGCCTTCTCCAAGCGGTCGGACGCACTCGCCGGGGACGGCCAGTCCCAGTGCATCAGCGTGTTCACCCGGACCGTCATCCGGCCGTCCCTGCGAAGGGTGGTGTAGTCGCGCAGCAGCTCCGGCCAGACGATCGGGTCGGTGACGCTGGTGATGCCGAGCGCGTTGAGTGTCCGCATCGCGGTCTCGATCGCGTCCAGCCGCTCATTCTCGGAGTGGGCCGGGACGTGGTCGTTGATCAGCCCCTTCGCGCCTTCGAGCAGCAGGCCGGTGGGCTCGCCGTCCGGGCCGCGGACGATCTGCCCGCCCGCCGGGTCCGGGGTGTCGCGGGTGATGCCCACGATCGTGAGCGCGGCGGTGTTGACGAGCACCGAGTGCCGGGACGCGTGGTGCAGGACGGTCGGCCGGTCCCCGGTGGCCTGGTCGATGAGGGAACGGTGCGGGCCTGGGACGTCGGCGTCGAACTCGGGGATGTTCGCCTCCCGCCAGCCCTCGCCGATCAGCCAGCGGCTGCCGCCGGGCCCGGGCGGCCCGCTGGCGAGCGCGTCGTTCAGCGCGCCGAGCGAGTCGATGCCGTTCAGGTCGACGGAGAACGGCGGCCCGGACAGGCCGAACAGCGCGAGGTGCAGGTGCGCGTCGTTGATCCCGGGCAGCACCGTCTGCCCGGCGAGGTCGATCACCTCGGTGGACGGGCCCGCGAGCGCCCGGACGTGGTCGTCGTCGCCGACCGCCGTGATCCGGTCGCCGGTCACCGCGACGGCGGACTCGACCGTGAACCCGGCGTCGACGGTGAGGACCTTGCCGCCGAGCAGCACCATGTCCGCGTGTCCGGCCCTGTCCGCGTGGTCAGCCATATCACCAGCCCGTTTCGAGAATGTCGTCAAGTGTGTCGGTGAACTCGTCGGCGTCCGCCCGCGTGAACGTCAGCGGCGGCTTGAGCTTGAGGATGTTCCAGGCCGGGCCCGTCGGATACACGAGGACGCCCTCGTCCTTGAGCCGCTCGCAGATGATCAGCGTCTCGTCGGAGGCGGGCTCCTTGCTCTCGCGGTCGAGGACGAACTCGACCCCGCTGTAGAAGCCCTGGCCGCGGACGTCCCCGATCAGCGGGTGCCGGTCGGCGAGTCCCGCCAGCCGGTCCCGCAGGTACTGGCCGACGACGAGCGCGTTGTGCTGCAGGCCCTCGTCCGCGACGACGTTCAGCAGCTCCAGGCCGACCGCGCAGGCGACCGGGTTGCCGCCGTACGTCGAGAAGAACCGTCCGGTCGGGTCGAACGCCCGCGAGATCTCCCGGGTGGTGACCATGGCCGCCATCGGGAAGCCGTTGCCCATGGCCTTGCCCATCGTCACGAAGTCGGGGACGACGTCCGGCCCCTGCGTCTGGAAACCCCAGAACGCCTCGCCGAGCCGCCCGAACCCGACCTGGACCTCGTCGGCGATCGTCAGCACGCCGCGTTCGGCCGCCGCGGCGAAGATCGGCGCGAGGTAGCCGGGCGGCAGCACCACCTGGCCGCCGCCCGCCAGCAGCGCCTCGAACAGGTAGGCGGCGGGGGCGCGGCCCTCGGCGGCGAGCCGGTCGAACTCGTCGATCACGTGCCGGGCGTACTTGGCCCCGGCGTCCGGGTCGTCGTAGCCGTACGCGCCGCGGTACCGGTCGGGGTTCGGCGTCGGGTGCGTGGTGTCCGGCTTGCCGTAGTGCTTGTAGCGGGACGGGCTCACGTCCGAGACGACCGAGGTGTAGCCGTGGTAGGCGTCGTCGATGATGACGACGTCGTCCCGCTTCGTCAGGTAGCGGGACATGCGCAGCGCCAGGTCGTTCGCCTCGCTGCCGGAGTTGACGAAGTAGACGACGTCCAGGCCGTCCGGCAGCGTCGCGGTGAGCCGCTCGGCGTACTCGGTGAGCGTGTCGTACACGAACCGGGTGTTGGTGTTGAGGCGGCCGAGCTGGCGTGATGCCGTCTCCACGAGGCGCGGGTGGCTGTGGCCGACGAGGGTCACGTTGTTGAGGGCGTCCAGGTAGGAGCGGCCTTCCTCGTCGTAGAACCGGCAGTCCCGGGCCCTGACCATGCTGATCGGCCGCTTGAAGTACATCGGGTGGCTGTCGGGCAGGTGGGTGCGGCGGCCCTCCAGCGCCTTGCCGATCCCGGACGTCCACCCGGCGACCGCGTTCTGGGCGCCGAGCAGCGGCGTCGGGTCGGGGAAGAGGCCCTGCCACATCGCCGACTCCGAGTCGGGGACGGCGGCGGGCACGCCCGTCCAGCCGTCGAGCGGCGCGACGCTCACCTGGACGCGCACATGCGGCGGCAGCGCACCACCCGGCGCGATCTGCCCGATCCGTCCGCCGGCCGCGATCTCGTCGCCCACGGATGCCGCACTGGTCAGGCCCGTGTAGAGCGTCCTGAATCGGACGCCTTCGACCGGCTCGTGCAGCAGGACGAGATCGACTCCCGCGACGTCGTCCGACGCCTCGACTCGGCCGGGCAAAGGCGCGCGGACGGCCGTTCCCGCACCGGCGAACAGGTCGATTCCAAGGTGGACGTTGGCGGGCTCGTCCGGCCCGGTGCTGCGGCGCCTGCGAGGGGCCAGGAAGCGCGGCTCGCCGTACCGGCCCACCGGCACGTTCGGGCGGCGGCGCAGAATCTCCTCACTCGCGGCGGCCCGCAACGAGTCGTGATTGCGCGGATCGGCGCCGTCGTAGATCGCGGACGACGCGCTGAGGTCGACCGGGGCGAGCGGGCCGTCGACCGGGGCCACGGCGGACGAGGCGTTGCCCGCCAGCCAGGTCGTGACCGCAGGCCCGGCGGGATGCGACGGCAGCCCGCACGCGTGCCTGGTCGTCGCGCGTCCCACGTCCGCCGGGATGTCCGAAAGCGCGCGCACCAGGTCGGCGGCGGCTGCCGAGCGGTGCCGCGGGTCGCCGTGCCGCCGCTCCGCGTCGAGCCGCGCGGCGGTGACCGCGACCGTCGCGGACCGCACCGCGACCAGCGGGAACAGCACGTCCAGCTCCGCCTCGGCCAGCGGGCACGCGTCGTGGTAGGCGGCGGCCAGCGTCGCCAGGACGGCGAGCGGGCTCGCGGCGCCGCGCATCACGCTGGACGCCAGCACCGCCAGGTCCGCGATCCGCGCGGTCGGCAGCGCGTCACCGAAGTCGATCACGCCGGAGACGCGGCGCCGCCCGCCGTCCCGGCGGACCAGGATGTTGAACGCGTTGAGATCGTGATGGACGACCGCCACCGGCAACTCCGGCAACCGCTCGTCCAGCAGCGGCAGGTACCGGTCGCGGAGCGACTCGGCGGCGGCCCGCAGCCCAGCGTCGCCGACGTGGCCGATCGACGCGGCCAGCGCCGCGCCCGCGTGCGGGAACTCCCAGTAGTGCGGCGCCGGGGGAGCGGGATGGACGAACTCCGCCGTCGCCGCGGTCAGCCGCCCGGCCGCCGCGCCGACGTCCGCCAGCAGCTCGGGTGACCGGCGTCCCACCTCCGCCAGCGGCGTGCCCGGAACCCAGCTGAGCAGCCGGACCGGCAGCTCGCGTCCGCCGCCGTCGGGCACCGACGTGACCGGCGCGCCCGACACGTCCGCGACGGTCCGGGGGACGACCACGCCCGGTTCCCGCTCCGCGAGATGCGCGAGCAGCGCCGTCTGGAACTCGATCGCCCGGCGGTCGGCGGGGTCGCTGACCTTGAGGACGTACTCGGCGCCGTCCGCGTCCACGACGTGGGTGTTCTGGTCCGTCTCCCCGGCGAGCCGGCGCAGGGACGCGGCGTCGAGCCCGTAGCGGTCGCGCAGGATCTCCCGGAGCCGCTCGTCGGCGAGTTCTGGGACGCCCGCGGTGATCCGCTCGAAGCGCTCGTCGGGTCCGGTCTGGGCTGCCATCGGCAAGGAACTCCTAGTGGTCGGCGGCGGTCAGGTGCCGGCGGTGGCGCCCAGGGGCTCGGCGGCGTGCCCCGAGGACGGTTCGTCGGCGGGGTCGGCCACGATCGACTGGTGCTCGGGGTCCCAGCTCACCGTGACCTCCTCGCCCGGCACGGCCGGGAGCGACCGGCCGGCCAGGCGCATGGCCGAGCCGCTCGTGCCGTCCCCGAACCGCAGCCCCACCTGGTGGTGGTTGCCGACGTAGACGATCTCGGTGACGGTGGCGCGCACCCGGTTGTGCCCGTCCGGCGCGGCGGCCGCGTCCGTGTGCAGTTCGAGCCGCTCCGGACGGATCACGGCGACCCCGTCGCTGCCGTCGAGCCCGGCGTCCAGCCGCGGCGCCCGCAGCGTGAAGCCGCCGCACCGCAGCACGCCCCCGGAAACGTCGACGGCGCCCCGGAAACACGTGGACTCGCCGAGGAACTGCGCGACGAACAGCGTCCGCGGCCGCTCGTACAGCTCGGACGGCGTCCCGACCTGCTCGACCCTGCCCTCGTTGAACACCGCGATCCGGTCGGAGAGGGTGAGCGCCTCGTGCTGGTCGTGGGTGACGAAGATGAACGTCATGCCCAGTTCCCGGTGCATCCTGGCGATCTCGCGCTGCAGCTCGTCGCGGAGCTTGCGGTCCAGGGCGCCGAGCGGCTCGTCCATCAGCAGCGCCCGCGGGTGGTACACCACGGCGCGGGCGAGCGCGACGCGCTGCTGCTGCCCGCCGGACAGCTGGCTCGGCAGCCGGTCCGCGTACTCCTCCAGGTGGACGAGCTTCAGCGCCTCGCCCACCTTCGCGGCGATCTGCGCCTTCGTCATCTTCCGCTGCTGGAGCGGGAACGCGATGTTCTTCGCGACGGTCATGTGCGGGAACAGCGCGTACTGCTGGAACACCACGCCGAGGTTCCGCCGGTGCGGCTTCTGCCGCGAGACGTCGCGCCCGTCGATCTCGATCGACCCCGCCGACACCGAGACGAACCCGGCGAGCATCGACAGCATCGTCGTCTTGCCCGACCCCGACGGGCCCAGCAGGGTGATGAACTCGCCGTCCGCGATGTCGAGGGAGACGTCGTCCACGGCCGGACGGGACGTGCCCGAGTAGACCTTCGAGACGCCCGCGATCCGGATCCCGTGGCTGCTGCTGTTGTCGGATTGGCTCATGATGTGCTCCGCTTGCGGCGAACGAACTGCGGCATCAGCAGGACGATGCTGGTCGCCACCACCATCAGGCTGGACGCCGCGGCGATGGTCGGGTCGATCTCCAGCGTGATCGAGTTGTACATCTGGACGGGCAGCGTCTGGATGTCGGGCGTCTGCAGGAACAGCGCGATGACGACCTCGTCCAGCGACATGACGAACGCGAACACGAACCCCGACAGCACGCCCGGCGCGACGAGCGGCACCGTGATCCGGAAGAACGTCCTCCAGGCGGTGGCGCCGAGCGTCGCGGCGGCGGTGTCGAGCGTCCGGTCATAGCCGGCGAGGCTGGTCGACATGACCGTCACCACGAACGGCAGCGCCATCACGGTGTGCGCGACGACGTACCCGACGGCGGTGCCGTTGAGCTGCCACTTCAGGAACACGCCGTAGATCGCCACCGCGACCACGATGCTCGGCACGATCAGCGGCGCCATCATCATCGAGCGGATCGCGCCGCGTCCCCGGAAGCGCGTCCGGTTCAGCCCGAAGGCCACCGCGACGCCGAGGACGGTCGCCGTCACCGCGACGAGCAGCCCGATCTGCACCGACGTCAGCAGCGAGCGCATCCACCGCTCGGAGGTGAAGAACGACTCGTACCAGCGCAGCGACCAGCCGTCCGGCGGGAACTGGAACGTGGTCCCGGCGGAGAAGCTCATCGGGATCACCACGGCGGTCGGCGCGATCAGCAGCAGCCCGATCAGGCCGACGATGATCTTCAGGCCCCAGCCGAGGCCGCCGTCCCGCCCGGCCCGCACGCCGCTCTTCAGCGGGGCCTGCGCGTTCTCACTCATTGGTCACCGCCTTCTCGGTCGTGGACGAGAGGTTGGCGAACCTCGACACCACGAACAGCGCCAGCAGCGTGATCGCCAGCAGCACCGTGCCCAGCGCGCCCGCGCCGCCGAAGTCGAGCAGGTCGGTCACCCGCGTCGCGATCAGCTGCGGGACGAGCGACTGCTGCGGCGAGCCGAGCAGCGCCGGGGTGACGTAGAACCCGAGCGTCAGGATGAACACGAGCGTGAACCCCGACAGCACGGCCGGCAGCGACAGCGGCAGGTACACCCGGGCGAACGCCCGCCAGCGCGGCGCGCCGAGGCTGGTCGCCGCGTCCAGCAGCCGCTTGTCGATGCCCTCCATCCCGGAGTACAGCGGCAGCACCGCGAACGGCAGCATGACCTGCACCATCGCGACCGCCACCCCGGCGACCGAGCCCAGCAGCACGACGCCGTTGATCCCGATCGCGGAGAACGCGTCGTCGATCAGGCCGCCGCGCTGCTCCAGCATGTACCAGGCGAAGTTGCGGGCCATCATCGACGTCCAGAACGGCAGCAGGACCACCACCGTCATCAGGTTCCGGGTGCGCGGCGAGACCCTCGTCATCGCGTACGCGTACGGGTAGGCGATGATCAGCGTGCAGACGCCGACGATCAGCGCGGTGACGAGCGTCCGCGTCAGCACGGTGACGGAGACGCCGTCGTCCAGCAGGCCGGTGTAGTTGCCCAGCCCGGCGGACGGGTCGGTGAAGCTGCGCCAGATGATGTTGCCGAGCGGGTAGCAGAAGAACACCAGCAGCAGCGCGGTGGCGGGCAGGATGAACCAGCCCGCCATCGCCCGCCGGGGCCGGCCGGCGAGGCCGGCCCCGTTGGTGACCGCCGGCGAAGGCGCCGAGGTGGTCGGGGCGCTCATCGGCTGATCACCCGGAGAGCCACGCGGTGTAGCGTTCGGTGACCCGGTCGAAGTTCTGGCCCCACCAGACGGCGTCGGACCGCACGATGCTGTCCTTGCGCTCCGGCGCGTACGCGTTGAGCTGCTGCTGGTACTGGTCGAACTTCGGCTGGATGGTCTCCTTGATCGGCAGGACCGACGCCAGCTCCGCCATCTTGGCCGACTGCTGGTCCCCGGACGCGGACGCGATGAACTTCATCGCGTTCTCCTTGTTCTTGGAGCCCTTGGGGATCACCAGGTCGTCCCAGTTCACGATCGTCTTGTCCCAGACGGGCTTGAACGGGGCGCCGGCCTTCAACGCCTGGTAGGCGCGGGCGTTGAGCATCAGGCCCATGTCGATCTGCTTGTCGACCATCATCTGCTGCATCTGCCCGTAGGTCTTGGCGAACGTGGTGACCTTCTTGATCTGGTCGAGCTTCTTGAAGGCCCGGTCCAGGTCCAGCGGGTAGAGCTTGTCCTGCGGGACGCCGTCGCCCAGCAGCGCGGCCTCCAGGAGGCCGACCGAGATCTCCGGCGGCACGATCCGCTTGCCGGGGTACTTCTTCACGTCGAAGAAGTCGGCGATGGTCGTGGGCGGGTTCGCGCCGTACTTCTGCGTGTTGTACATGAAGATCGTGCTGTAGAAGAACGCGGGCACGCCGCAGTCGTTGACCGTCCCCGCCGGGAACTTGGTCTTGTCGATGATCGAGAAGTCGAGCTTCTCCAGGTACTTGCCGCAGTACTGCGCGGTCGCGGCGGCGCTGGTGTCGACGACGTCCCAGGTGACCTTCTTGGCCTCGACCATCGTCTTCATCTTGGCCTCGTCGACCGGGCCGTCGTTGCGGAACGTCACCCCCGTCTCGGCGGTGAACGGCTTCTGCCACGCCTCGGCCTGGTAGTCCTGGAACGGCGCGCCCGTGGAGACGAACGTCAGCGATTTGCCGTCGTCGTCGCTCGCGTTGCCGATGCTGCAGGCCGCGGCCGCCAGGGTCACGGCCAGGCCGGCGGCCGCGAATCTGGCCGTCCTGCCGGTCTTGCTTTTGGTGAGCCGCACGATTTCCTCCGCAGGTCTGGTACGGGCCTCGCGTGTCCTGCCCCGTCAGGCCGCCGCGACGTGCTTGGTCAGGACACGGGCGAGCGTGTCCAGCTGTTGTTCGTCGATCACCAGGGGCGGTGAGAGGACGATGGTGTCGCCGGACGCCCGGACGATCACGCCGTCGGCGCGTGCGCCGGCCTGTACCCCTGCCGCCCCGTTGGTCTCTTTCAGGGCGGCGGGGTCCAGTTCGACGCCGAGCATCATCCCGACGCCGCGCACCTCCAGTACGTGGTCCAGCCGTTCGAGCGGCTTCAACGCGTCGAGCAGCTTCCGGCCGAGCACGTCGGCACGTTCCAGCAGCCCCTCGCGCTCCAGGATCTCGATGTTGGCCAGCGCCACCGCGGCGCCGACCGGGTGGCCGTTGTAGGTGAACCCGTGCAGGAACGAGGCGCCGTCGGCCAGCTCCAGCACGCGTTCGCCCGCGAGGACCGCTCCCATCGGGACATACCCGCTGGACAGGCCCTTAGCGGTCACGATGATGTCCGGTTCGATGCCGTACCGCTCGCAGCCGAACCAGTGGCCGATCCGGCCGAAGGCGGTGACGACCTCGTCCAGGATCAGCAGGATGTCATGGCGGCGCAGCACCTCCTGCACCCGCGGCCAGTAGTCGGCCGGGGGCGGCACCATGCCGCCGACGCCGAGCACCGGCTCGCCGACGAACGCGGCGATCTTGTCCGCGCCGACACGCTCGATCCGCTCCTCCAGCTCGGCGACCAGCGCGTCGGTGACGTCCGCGCCGCCCATGCCGTGCGGCTTGCCGAGGAACTCGATCCCCGGCATCAGCGGGCCGTAGCCCGCGCGCAACCGGTCGATGCCGGTGGCGGCGAGCGAGCCGCCGCCCATCCCGTGGTAACCGCCGGTGCGCGCGAGGATCACGAAGCGCTCGGGCCGTCCGGCGTGGTGGTGGGCGAGCCGCGCCAGCTTGATCGCGGTCTCGTTGCCCTCCGACCCGCCGTTGGTGAAGAAGACCCGGCGCATGCTCGGCGGCGCCAGCTCCAGCAGGCGCTCGGCCAGCCGGATGGACGGCTCGTTGGAGTAGTCCCCGAAGGACGAGTAGAACTCCAGCTTCGCCATCTGCTCGGCGGCGGCCGCGGCGAGCTCCGGGCGGCCGTGGCCGACCGGGCACTGCCACAGGCCGCAGGTGCCGTCGATGTAGGGCCTGCCCTGGACGTCCCAGACCACGGCGCCGTCGCCGCGGTCGAGGATCAGCGGCTCGGCCGGCGCCCCGATGACGCTGTGCGGGTGGATGACCGTCCGGGCGTCCAGGTCGGCGAGCCGCCGGGCGCGGTCGTCGTGCTCCCGGCCGGTGGGCCGGGTCGCCTGCTGTTCGATCGCCATTGGTGTCGCCCTCAGAGTTTGATCGCCACGGACTTGGTCTCCAGGTAGGCCTCGATGCCCTCGCTGCCGCCCTCGCGCTCCAGACCGCTGTTCTTCATCCCGCCGAACGGCAGCTCGGGCCGGACGGGGAACGCCTCGTTCACCGCCACCACCCCGAAGCTCAGCCGGTCCACGGCCCGCCACACCCGGGCCAGCCCGGCCCCGAAGACATAGGCGGCGAGGCCGTAGTCGGTGGCGTTGGCCCGCTGGATCGCCTCGTCGTCGTCGTCGAAGGCGTAGACGGGCAGGACGGGGCCGAACGTCTCCTCCGTGCTGATCAGCATGGTGTCGTCCGCGCCGGTCAGGACGGTCGGCTCGTAGAAGGCGCCGGTGAGCTCGGCGTCGGCGGGCACCCAGCGGCGCCCGCCGGCCGCGACCTCGGCGCCCCGCTTCACCGCGTCCACGACGTGCCGCTCGACCTTGTCCAGGCCGGCGAAGTCGATCAGCGGCCCGGTGGTGGTGCCCTCGGCGGAGCCGTGCCCGAGCCGCAGCGCCGCCACCTTCTCCAGCAGCAGGGCGAGGAACTCGTCGTGCACCGAGCGGTGCACGAACAGCCTGTTGATCGCGATGCAGCTCTGCCCGGCGTTGGCGAACTTGGCCGCTGCCGCCGCGGCGGCGGCCGCGGGCAGGTCGGCGTCGTCGAACACGATGGCGGGGGAGTGGCCGCCCATCTCCAGGGACGTCCGGCGCAGGTGGTCGCGGGTGGACGCGAGCAGGCTCAGGCCCACCTCGGTGGAGCCGGTGAAGCTGACCTTGCGCAGCCGGCGGTCGGCCAGCAGGGCACCGACCACCTCCGCCGGACGGGTCGTGGTGAGCGACTGGAGCACCCCGGCGGGCAGCGCCCCGGCCTCGGCGATCAGCCGGACCAGCTCGGTGCCGATCAGCGGGGTCTGCTCCGCGGGCTTGACGATCACGGGGCAGCCGGCGGCGAGCGCGAGGCCGACCTTGCGGACGAGCATGCTCGCGGGGAAGTTCCACGGCGTGATCGCCAGCGCGGGGCCGACCGGGGACCGCAGGACCATCCCGGGGCCGCCGGCGGCGTCCGGAGCCACCCGGCCGTTGGCGCGGCGCGCCTCCTCGGCGGCCCATTCGAGCATCCGGGCCGAGCCCAGGACCTCGCCCCGGGCCTCCGCGAGCGGCTTGCCGTTCTCGCTGGTCATGAGGGCGGCGAGGGCGTCGGCCTGGGTGCGGATCCGGCCCGCTCCGGCGCGCAGCGCGGCGGAGCGCTCCTCGGCGGTCGTCCGGCGCCACGGCTCGGCGGCCGCGTCGGCGGCGTCGAGGGCGGCGAGCGCCTCCTGCGGCCCGGCGTCGGCGGCCTGCGCGATGACTGCGAGCGTCGCGGGATCCGTCACGTCGAAGGTCGCGGGTCCCGATTGCCACACTCCGTCGATGAGCAGCGTGGCTGACGGGTCTGCGGGCATGTTGCGGACCTCCCTGTGCCTTCGGTTACGCCGACCGTAATCGATTTCGCGTCAGTCTTGTCCTTGGGTGTTGTGTTTGTCAACACCTGGTCGGAGGGAACCCACCTGGTTCGGCGCGGTCTTACAGTGGGGGGCATGAACGCCCTACCGTCCCGCTCAGCGGACCCCGCCGCCGAGGACACCGAACTCATCCCCATCAGGGAGCTGCTGTCGTACCGGCTGCACCGGGTGGCGAACGCGCTCTCCCGCAGCGCCGCACTCCGCTACCGGCGGGAATTCGACGTCAGCCTGCAGGAATGGCGGACCATCGCGCTGCTCGGGGCGGACGAGCCGCTGACCGTCAACCGGCTGGCCCGGCTGGCCGGCCTGGACAAGGCCCAGATGAGCCGGGTCGCGACCAAGCTCGCGGCGGCCGGCCTGGTCGAGCGGGAGCCCGGTCCCGGCCGCACGACCCAGCTCACCCTGACCCGCAGCGGGCAGTCCCTCTACCGGGGGCTGATCGCCGCCGCCAACGAGCGCAACAACGCCTTCCTCGTCTGCCTGACCCCGCTTGAGCAGGAAGTTCTCGACTCGGCGCTGCGCAAGCTCGCCACGCTGGCCAAGGCCCTGGAGCGCTCGGAGCGCTGATCCGGTCCGCGCCCCGGAGGGGTCCGCCGACGAGCGCGGGTGTTGATGTTGTCAACAGTAGGTTATATTCCTGCTGTGACGACCTGTTCGCCCTGACGACATCGACGCTCCCCTAGGAGGCGGACGCTGATGGCCGACCGCGCCACGATCTGCGAGTGCTTCGCCCGCGACGGGCTCCAGCACGAGACCGGCTACGTCCCGACCGGGGTGAAGCTCGACCTGATCGGCTCCTTCGCCGACGCGGGTTTCACGCGGATCGAAGCGACCAGCTACAGCCACCCAGAGCGGGTTCCGGCCTTCCGCGACGCGAGCGAGGTGCTCGCGGGGCTGCCCCGTCCGGCCGGCGTGTCGTACAAGGCGACCTGTCCGAATCCCCGCGCCGTGGAACGCGCCATCGCCGATCTGGACGCCGGGCACGGCGCCACGGAACTGAGCCTGCTCGTGTCCGCCACCGAGTCGCACACCCAGCGCAACATGCGCACCACGCGGGAGCGGCAGTGGGAGCGGGTGACCGAAATGGTGCGGCTCGCCGATGGACGGTTCCGGCTCGTCGGCGTGATCTCCGTGGCGTTCGGCTGCCCCTTCGAGGGCGCGGTGGACCCCGGCGTCGTCGCGTCCGACGCGGCCCGGTTCGCCGACCTCGGCGTCGACATGGTCACCCTCGGCGACACCACCGGCCTCGCGACGCCGGCCGCCGTCAAGGACCTGTTCGGCCGGATCCCGGCGGGCGGGTCCGCGCCGCCGGTCGTCGCGCACTTCCACAACACCCGCGGCAGCGGGCTCGCGAACTGCGTCGCGGCGCTGGAGGCCGGCTGCCGCGACTTCGACAGCTCGCTCGGCGGCGTCGGCGGCCATCCCGCGCAGATCGAGTACGGCGGCGGCATGACCGGGAACGTCTGCACCGAGGACCTGGTGAACCTGCTGGAGTCCGAGGGCGTCGCCACCGGGCTCGACCTCGGCAAGGTCATGGCGGCGTCCGAGCGGTGCGAGCGGGCGCTCGGACGTCCGCTGCACAGCATGGTGGCCCGGGCCGGCTTCGGCCTGATCGGCGGAGAGCTTGTCGGCGGCGCGGCCGCCGGTGGAGAGGTGGAACGCAATGGCTGAGCCCGAGGTGCTGATCGTCGAGGACCACGGCGCGGTCCGGGTGCTGCGGCTGAACCGTCCGGCCAAGCTCAACGCGCTGAACACCGAGCTCACCCGGGCCCTGTACGACGCGCTGCGCGCCGCCGACGCCGACGACGCCGTCCGCGCCGTCGTCCTCACCGGCGCCGGACGGGGCTTCTGCTCCGGCGCCGACCTCTCGGAGTTCGCCGACCTGACTCCCGCCGACCAGCACGCCGTCATCCGCCGCGCCGAGCTGACCACCCGCACCCAGATGATGCTGCAGCAGCTCGCCAAGCCGATCGTCTCGGTGGTGCGGGGCCCGGCGATGGGCGGCGGGGCGGGCCTCGCGATCGGCTGCGACATGATGGTCGCGGCGACCGACGCGAAGTTCGGCTACCCGGAGGTGCGGCACTCGATCGTCCCGGCGATCGTGATGACCGGGCTGCAGCGCAACCTCGGACGCAAGCTCGCCTTCGAGCTGATCAGCACCGGCCGCATCCTGGACGCCGAGGAGCTGGCCGAGCTCGGCCTCGCCAACCAGGTCGCCGACCCGGAGGACGCCGAGAAGGCGGGTCTGGAGATAGCGGCCGGCTGGGCCGAGGTGAACCCGCTCGCCATGGCCGCCGCCAAGGACCTGTTCTACCGCGTCGCCGACCTGCCGTTCGCGGAGGCCATGCGGACCGGCGGCGACGTCAACACGATCATGCGGGGGTTCCGGGGGGCGGGCTCATGAGGCCCCTGGAGGGCGTCACCGTGGTGGACTTCAGCCGCGTCCTCGCCGGGCCGCTGGCCACCCAGATCCTCGCCGACCTCGGCGCCGAGGTGATCAAGATCGAGCGGCCGGGCGGCGGCGACGAGTCCCGTAGCTTCGAGCCGCGGCTGCCGGGCGGCGAGAGCGCCTACTTCTTCGCCTTCAACCGGGGCAAGCGGTCGGTCACGCTCAACCTGCGGACCCCGCGCGGGCAGGAGATCGCCCGCGACCTGGCCGCCCGCGCGGACGTGCTGGTGGAGAACTTCATGCCCGGCACGATGGACAAGCACGGGCTCGGCTACGAGGCGCTCGAGACGCTCAACCCGGGCCTGATCTACATCTCCAGCACCGGTTTCGGGCAGTCCGGGCCCTACGCCGACCGGAAGGGGTACGACACCGTCTTCCAGGCGCTGTCCGGGATCATGTCGCTGACCGGCCACCCGGACACGCCGCCCGCCAAGGTCGGCATCCCCGTCTCCGACATGACGTCGGGCCTGTGGATCGTCATCTCCGCGCTGACCGGGCTCATGGAGCGGCGTGCCAGCGGCCGGGGCGGGCACGTGGACCTGGCGATGATGGACGTCCAGGCCAGCCTGCTGGCCCTCGCCGCCGCCCGGATCTTCGCGCTCGACGAGGATCCCGGGCGCACCGGCACCGCGCATCCCGGGCGCGTCCCGTCCGAGGCGTTCCAGTGCGCGGACGGAGGCTGGCTGCACATCAGCGGCAGCGACCAGCACTGGGCCCCGCTGTGCGGGGTGCTCGGCCTGCACGAGCTGGCCGCCGACCCGGCGCTCGCCGCCAACGAGGGCCGGCTCGCGCAGCGGGACCGCGTGAAGGCCGAGCTCACCGCCGCCGTCGGCCGGTGGCCCCGGGACGAGCTGGCGGAGGCGCTGCGGGCCGTGGACGTCCCCGCGGGCGAGGTGAAGTCCGCGCGCGAGGCGCTCGCCGACCCGCACATCGACGCCCGGCGCATGGTCGGCCACTTCGACCACCCCACCGAGGGCAGGTTCTCCGCCCTGCGGACCCCGCTGCGCCTGGACGAGACCGAGTACCCCGAGCCGGGCGTCCCGCCGCTGCTCGGAGCCGACACCGACGCCGTGCTGACCGGGCTGCTGGGACTGGACCGGGCCGAGCTGGCCCGGCTACGCGAAGAAGGGACCATCTAGCGGTGAGCGACGAAGATCCGGTGCTGGTGCACGAGGCCGACGGTGTCGCGCAGGTCGTGCTCAACAGGCCGGAGGCGCGCAACGCGCTGAACCTCCCCATGTGCCACGGGCTGAGCGAGGCGTTCGCGCGCCTGGACGCCGACGACGGCGTCGGGGCCGTCCTGCTGCGGGCGGACGGGCCCGCGTTCTGCGCCGGGGCCGACCTCAAGGAGCGCGAGGGGCGCGACGAGGCCTGGGTCAGGCGCCGCCGCCTCGCCTCGTTCGCCGCGTACGAGGCGATCGAGCGGTGCTCGAAGCCCGTGGTCGCGCTGGTGCACGGCGCGGTCGTCGGCTCGGGCGGCGAGATCGCCATGTCGTGCGACTTCGTCGTCGCCGCCGACGACACCACGTTCCGTTTCCCCGAGCCGCACTGGGGCACGGTCGGTGCGACGCAGCGGCTGCAGCGCGTCATCGGCAAGCGCCGCGCGAAGGAACTGCTGTTCACGGCCAGGACGATGGCGGTCGACGAGGCCGCCGCCGTGGGCCTGGTGGCGCGGACGGTCCCGGCCGCCGAGCTGCTGGCCACGGGCAGGGAGATCGCCGCGACGATCGCGAGCGCGCCCCGGCTGGCGATGTCCCTGACCAAGCAGGCGATCGACCTCGGCTCGGAGACGGACCTGCCCAAGGGGATCCGGATCGAGATGGCGGCGATCGAACGCTGCCTCGCGGACGGCGGATGGCGCGGCGGCGTCGAGGACTTCGCCACCGCCATGCGCGAGAGCCGGAGCCGGGCGGCGGCGCAGGAGGGGAGCTGACCGATGGGACCGACGGGATCGCACGGCCTGCTGGACGGGGTGTGCCCGCTGACCGTCCACGAGGCGCTGCGCCGGGCCGCGGCCATCGCGCCGGACGTCGAGGCGGTCGTCGCCACGCACGGCCGTATCACCTATGCCTCCCTGGAGGCCGAGGTCGCCGCCGTCCGCGCCGCGCTGTCGGCGGCGGGCGTCCGGCGCGGCGACCATGTGGCCGTCTGCCTGGGCAACGGCCCGGAGTGGGTCACGCTGTTCCTCGCCATCGGGTCGCTGGGCGCGGTGACCGTTCCGATCAACACGCGGTGGCGGCCGCCGGAGATCGCGTACGCGCTGCGGCAGTCGCGGTCCTCGATGCTGTTCGTCGCCGACCGGTTCCTGAACGTCGACTTCATCGCCATGCTGCGGGAGATCTGCCCCGCCGTCGACGCCGGGCTGCCGGGCGACGAGCTGCCCGACCTGCGGTCGGTCGTCGTGCTCGGACGTACCGGCACCGCCGACGTCCCCGCCGCCGCCCGGTCCTGGCACGACTTCGTGGCGGGCGCCGCGGGCCCGGTCGAGCCGTGCGGGACGCCCGACGACGTGCTGCTGATCCAGTACACGTCCGGGACGACGTCCCATCCGAAGGGCGTGCTGCTGACCCAGCTCAACATGTGCGGCGACGCGTTCTTCTCCGGCGAGCGGCTCGGGCTGCGCGCCGGTGACCGCTTCCACAGCGCGCGGCCGTTCTTCCACGCGGCGGGCAGCACGCTGACGGTGCTGGCCTGCGTCCAGCACGCCGCCACGGTCGTGACGATGGACCGGTTCGAGGCGGGGGAGGCGCTCCGGCTGATCGAGGAGGAGCGCTGCACCCACTTCTCCGGCAACGACACGATCGCGCTGATGCTGCTGAACCACCCGGACCGGTCCAAGCGGCGGCTCAACCTGCGGGGCGCGTGGGCGGCGGCGTCGCCCGCGGTCGTCCGGCGGATCGTGGACGAGCTCGGCGCTTCCGAGTGCGTCGTCGGCTACGGGCTGTCGGAGGCGTCGCCGAACGTGGCGCAGTCGGCGTGGTGGGAGCCCGAGGACGTCCGCGCGAGCGGCCGGATGCTGCCCGAGCCCGGCGTCGAGGTCCGCGTCCAGGACCCCGAGACCGGGCGCGACCTCCCGGCCGGGGACGTCGGCGAGATCTTCGTCCGGGGCTGGAACGTGATGCGCGGCTACTACGCCATGCCCGCCGAGACCGCGGAGGCGCTGTCGCCGGACGGCTGGCTGCGCACCGGCGACCTCGGCAGGCTCGGCGACGACGGCCGCCTCGAGTTCGTCGGGCGGGCCAAGGAGCTGATCCGCGTCGGTGGCGAGAACGTCGCGCCGACCGAGGTCGAGGACGTCCTGCACGGCCATCCCAAGATCAAGCAGGCGGCGGTCGTCGGCGTCCCGGACGAGCGCCTGATCGAGGTGCCGTTCGCGTTCGTCGTCCTCGCGGAGGGCTGCACGGCCGAGCCGGAGGAGATCATCGCCTGGACGCGCGAGCGCCTCGCCCGCTTCAAGGTGCCGCGCCACGTCCGGGTGGTCGCGGGCTTCGAGGAGTTCGGGATGACGGCCAGCTCCAAGGTCCAGAAGCGGCACCTCGCCGAGCACGCCCGCCGCCTGCTCGACGCAGTGGAGACCAGATGAACGGCGCCGCGCGGATCGAGACGGCCGTGACGCGCCTGCTGGGCTGCGACCTGCCGATCGTCCAGGCGGGCATGTCGTGGGCGTCGTCGAACTCGGCGCTGCCGCTCGCGGTGTCGAACGCCGGAGGGCTCGGCGTGATCGGCGCGGGCCCGATGCGGCTGCCCGACCTCGACCGCGCGATCACCGAGGTCGCGTCCGGCACCGATCGTCCGTACGCGGTGAACCTGCCGCTATACCGCAAGGGCGCGGACGAGGTCATGGACCTGCTCGCGGCCAGGCGGGTCCCGATCCTGATCGCGTCCCAGGGCGGCCCGCAGCGCTACCTGCGGCGCTTCCAGGACCTCGGGACGATCTGCCTGCACGTCGTGGCCACCGAGGAGCACGCGGCCAAGGCGGTGGACGCCGGGGTCGACGGCCTCGTCGTCGTCGGCGCGGAGGCGGGCGGCCACCCGCCCGCCGGGCTCGTGTCCACGCTGGTCACGGTCAGGGCGGTGGCCCGGCGGTTCCCGGCGGCGCCGATCGTCGCGTCGGGCGGGTTCGCCGACGGGGCGGGGCTGGCCGCGGCGCTGTCCCTCGGCGCGGGCGCCGCGCAGTTCGGCACGAGGTTCATCGCCAGCGCCGAGTCGAACGTCCACCCCGCCTACAAGGAGGCCGTCCTCGCCGCCGGGACCGGCGACACCCGCACCGTGGGCCGCGGCCTCGGCATGATCCGGGTCCTGGCCAACGACTTCGCCGACCGCATGGCAGAGCTGGAGCACGCCGGCACGGACCTGGAACGGCGCCGGGCCGAGTTCACCGCGGCCAGCCTGAGGGACGCGGCCGTCGGCGGCGACGTCGTCGGCGGCAAGGTCGAGATGGGCCAGTCGGCCGGCCTGGTCGACGCGGTCCTCCCGGCCGCGCGGATCGTCCGGCTGCTCGTCGAGGAGTACGCCGCCGTGCTCGGCCGGCTGCCGGAGGTGTGGCCCGCCGGCGACCGTCCCGCCCGTCCCGCCGCGACACCGCTTCCCGCCTGGTAGCCCGCAGACCGCCCGCCAGCCTCCCGCCACCCAAGTACTCGGGGGACAGTCAGCCGACATCAAGATCTGGGAGGTCTTGAGTGACGATCAACGACGACAGAGCCGAGCGGGTAACGTCCGCTCCGAGAATCGGGCGCAGAGGACTCCTGGGAGGTGCCACGGTGCTGGCCGCCAGTGGCGCGGTGTTCGCGGCCGGCGGGACGGCCGCCGCCGCGGGCGGATCGAACCAGCCTCCACTCAAGATCATCCCCATTCCCGAGCAGGTCCCGGCCCGCGAGGGCTACGCGCCGGTGCCCGGCGGACACCTCTGGTACTGGGACACCGGAGGCCGCGGCACCCCGATCGTGTTCATGCACCCCGGCAGCGGCAGCGGCGAGATCTGGCCGTACCAGCAGCCCTACTTCGCCAAGGCCGGATACCGCGTCATCGGCTTCTCGATGCGCGGCAAGTACAAGTCGAGCGCGCCGGACCCCGACGACCCGGGAACCGGCGCGGGCGACCTGCACACGCTGCTCCAGTTCCTCGGCATCGACCGGTTCCACCTCGTCGGCGTGGCCTACGGCGGGGGAGTGGCGCTCGACTACGCGCTGCTGCATGAGGAGCGGCTCCTCAGCCTCTCCATCAGCGGCAGCCTGACCAGCGTGACCAACCCGGAGTACGTCGCCATGCTGCGGCGGCTCCGGCCCACGGGCTTCAACGACATGCCGTCTTCCTTCATCGAGTTGGGGCCGTCCTACCGGGCGCTCGACCCGGAGGGGATGCACGCCTGGGAGGAGATCCACGACCGGGCCTCGACCAGCGACGTCGGGCAGCCGTACGCCACCAGCCCCACCTGGGCCGACGTGGAGCGGCTGAGGGTGCCGACCCTGCTGCTGTGGGGGGACGGCGACCTCTACAGCCCGCCGTCCGTGCAGCGGGTCATGGCGAGCCATTTCCGCAACGTGGAGACGGTCGTCGCCGACGAGTGCGGGCACGCGCCGCACTGGGAACGGTCGGACATCTACAACCCCGTCCTGCGCAAGTTCCTGCGCAAGCATTCGCGGTGACGGCGCGCTGATTCCGGGGAGCCCGATCCCGTTGCGGGCTCCCCGGTCCGCTCAGTGCAGTTGAGGGATGACCTCGGCGGCGATGCGTTCCATCTGCTCCGCGTCGTCCCAGAGCGGGGTGAACAGGACCATTTCGGCGCCCGCGTCCATCACCTCGCGGACGCCTTGCACGCATTCGTCGGCAGGGCCGAAGACCGCGACGGAGAGCAGGTCGTCCCGCGCGTAGAACCGCTCCAGGGTGGCGGCCGCCCTCTTCCGGGCGCGGGCCGTGTCGTCGTCCACCCCGATGTAGACGCGCTTGGCGATCGGGAAGCCCGCGGCGTCGCGGCCCTGCTCCGCCAGCGCCTCCCGGACGGTCCGCACCTGGTCGGTGAACTGCTCGGTCGTCGCGGACCCGGCGCCGAAGAAGCCGTCGCCGTGCCGGACGGCGCGCCGCAGCGCGTTCGGATGCCGGGCGCCGAACCAGACCGGGGGATGGGGCTTCTGGAACGGCTTGGGCTCCATGGCCGCGCCGTCGAGCCGCCAGAAGCGCCCGTCGAAGGTGATGCGCGGACGCGTCCAGCACGCCTTCATCAGCTCCACCCCCTCGGTGAAGCGCGCGACGCGGCTGTCCGCGTCGACGGCGAACGCCGACAGCACCCGGCCGCCCCCGCCGACCCCGACGCCGACGTCCACGCGGCCCCGGCTGAGCTGGTCCAGCGTGCTGAGGCTCTTGGCCAGATGGACGGGGCTGTGCAGCGTGCTCACGAACACCGCGCAGCCGAGCCGGATCCGCTCGGTGCACGCCGCCGCGTAGGCCATCGTTTCGAGCGGGCTCGACCGGGACGCCGTCCCGAGGACCTGCTCCTGCGTCCAGGCGCCATCGAAGCCGAGCGCCTCGGCCCTTTGCAGAAAGGCGCGGAAACCGGCCGGGTCGAACTCGCCGTCGGGGAGGTCCTGCGGAATCGAGATCGCGAAGCGCATCTCTCCTATCCTAACGATCTTCCATGCCCGTGACCAGGCCGGATGGCAGCCACAGCCAGGCTTTCGCGCGGCGGATCTCCTTGCAGCTCACCCGGAGCGGCCGGTAGGCCGACAGCGCGGCCCGCCCGCCGCCGCGCAGCACCGCCTCCGTGTACAACGTGTCGGACGTGATCACGCCGAGGTCCGCGCCCGCGGCCCGGAGCGCCTCCTTGAACGAGCGCGCCTCGAGGAGCCGGAACAGGTGCATGGTGGCGGGGCTGAAGACCCCGTAGTCGTCGCGCTCCACATAGCCGTGGTGGACGGCCATGCGCAGCCGCAGCCGGGCGGCGTCGTCCGCGAACCGGTTGTGGCCGCGCAGGATGACCGCCAGGCGGTGCGCCAGCCGGTCGAGGCAGTGGACGGGATCGACCCCGGCGGGCGCGACGATCAGCGCCCCGTCGCCGCGGTCCTCGCAGCGGCAGCATCGCCACGGCAGTCCCGCCGCGGCGAACGCCTCGCCGAGTCGCCCGTACATCTCGCGGCGGACGCGCCGCTGGGTCGCGGTGTCCCGGCAGCGCCGTCCGAAGCCGACGATGTCGACGGCGATCACCGTCGTGTGCGCGCGGGACGCGGGAAAGGGATCGGGACGCTCGTCCTCCAATTGATCGTCGGCCCAGAATTCGATCAGTTCGGCGGGTGTCAGCTCGCTGATCGGCACATTGCGCAGGACGCGTCCGGTACGGGCGGCCCAGGTGGTGAACAGCGACATCGCCAGCACCGCGGTGTCGGCGGTCGACCAGCACGGTTCCGCCGGTCGTCCGTGGTCGTCCGGGGGGCGCATCGGCAGCGGCGGGGGCGGAGCGGCGTCCCGCAACATGGGCATTCTCTCCTTCGCTCGAAGTGCGGGCACCACTCTGGCCGCGGGGCGCGGCGTCGCGCGCGGGGGTGGGATGAGTTGGGACGGCGCTCGAAATTCTGATGTTTATCACTATTGCCCACTTTGTCCTTATTCATGGCGAGGTGGTGGGACCGGAATTCCGCTCCTGTCCGCCGGTTTCCAATGTGTACGGTTATCTCAAGACGGCGGACGAAGACGGCGGGAATGGATCATGGAATCGTCCAGTGCTGACCCGGCGGTCGTTCTCGCGCGTTTCCTCGCGTGCCTCAACGACATCTGGATCAAGGCCGGGCCGCCGAGCTACGCGGAGGTGGAGGCGCTGTCGCGCAAGTTCGCCACTCCGGTGCAGGGACGCACGCTGCGGGTGGAGGAGCTCAAGCGGTCCACGGTCCAGCGCATCCTGTCGCGGCAGGGGAAGACGCTGCCGAAATGGCCGTGGGTGGCGTCCCTGGTGACCGTGCTGAGGGTGATCGCGTCCCAGAACGGGGTCGCCCCGGACGACCTCGGCACCCTGGACGAGTGGAAGGCCAGGTACGAGGAGGCGTGGCGCCGGTTCCACGGGCGTCCGCGGGAGACGCCGTCCCCGACCGGCGAACGCCCTGATACTGCGGCGGTGCGCGAGGCGGCCGTGCCGCGGCGGGTCCCGGTGCCGGGCGTCCGGCCGGAGTTGCGCCGCCTGGCCGGAATCCGTCTGTCGGGTTCGTCGCAGGGACGTGACCAGGCGATGGAGGAGCACGCCGGGCTGCACGCGCTGGCGGGGCGCTTCAAGACGGCGGGCTGGTGGCGGCGGTACTGGGACGTGGTCCCCGAGTGGGCGGAGCTCTACCTGGACCTGGAGCGGGCGGCGCGGTTGATCCACGCGTACGAGATCCAATTCGTTCCCGGCCTGCTGCAAACACCGGAATATGCCGAGGCGGTCATCCGCCTGGAACACGGCACGGCTCCCGAGACGCAGATCAACCGCCGTGTCGAATTGCGAATGCTGCGGCAGAAGAGGCTGTGGGGCCCGAACCCGCCGCGTTTGTGGGCCATCCTGGACGAGGCGATGCTGCGCCGCGAATACGGCGGTCCCGCCACGATGCAAGCTCAGCTGGAGTACCTGCTGAAGGTCTCCTACCTGCCGAATGTCGGAATACAGGTGATGCCGCTGGGCAAAGGCGGGTACGCCGCCGCCGGCGGGCCGATCACCGCCCTGCGCTTCGCCGAGGAACTGCTGCCCGACGTGATCTATCTCGAACGGCTCGGCGGCGCCGATTACCCCACCGGGGCCGCGGACATGCTGCATTTCGGCCAGGTACTCGACCGGCTCAGCATCGAGGCCGCAACTCCCGTCGAGAGCCGCGACATGCTGCGCCGTCTTTGCTCCGGCAAGTGACGTATCGGAAAGTGGCCGTCCGGCGGGTTGCCACCCCGTCGCCCGCTTGATTTCCTTGCGCGGAACGGATTCCCGTGAAGCCCCGCTTCCCCCCGGTGAAGGGCGGCGGGCACGCACCGATGGAGGCTGCGATGAGTTCCGGCGACGACGCGTTCTCCTGGCGCGAGGCCGAAAAGGATCTGCTGGCGGGGATCGACGCGTCCGTGCCGCACTCCGCCCGCATCTGGAACTACTGGATGGGCGGAAAGGACAACTATCCCATCGACCAGGAAGCCGGTGAGCAGTTCGCCGCGATCTACCCGGCCATCAAGGACATGGCCCGCGTCTCCCGGTACTTCATCTCCCGGGTCGTCCGCCATCTGGCCGAGGACGAGGGGATCCGGCAGTTCCTCGACATCGGCACCGGGCTGCCCAGCCACGACAACACCCACGAGGTCGCGCAGCGGGTCGCCCCCGAATCCCGCATCGTCTACGTCGACAACGACCCGCTGGTCCTCGCCCATGCGCGGGTCCTGCTGACGAGCAAGCGGGTCGAGGGCACCGACTACATCGACGCCGATCTGAACGAACCGGAAGCCATCCTCGACGTCGCCCGGACGAAACTCGACTTCGACCGTCCGATCGCCCTGATGCTGATGGGCGTGCTGGGGCACGTCCCGATCACCGAGGACGATGAGCGCGCCCGTTCGATCATCGGCAGGCTCACGGCCGCTCTCCCTCCGGAAAGCTTCCTGGCGGTGTACGACGGCACCGATACCGACCTCGCCTACGTGGAGGCCATCCGCCTTTACAACGAGGGCGGGTCCGTCCCCTACCATCTGCGCAGCCCCGAGCAGATCAGCCGTTTCCTCGACGGCCTGGAACCGGTCGATCCGGGTGTCGTGCAGATTCACCAATGGCGTCCTGAGCACAATCCGCTCGCCCCTTCGGCGGTCGTGGACGCCTGGGGCGGAGTGGCCAAGAAGACCGCATGACCGAATCGGGCGCCGGCGGGAACGCCGGCGCCCGATTCAGGATTGACGGTCAGCGGTTGTAAGGGGTCAGCCGGTCCCAGAAGTCGCAGTGGTGCTGGCGTCCGATTTCGCGGGTCAGCTCACTGTCGCCTGCCGGGGCCAGGGACATCACGTCCGGGTTGTGGCGGGTGAATCGCGGCCACCACGGCGCGCCCTTCACGGTCGGGCTGCCGGTGCGGGCGAAACCCGTCCACTGGGCGGTGATCTGCGCGCCGAACGCCTGCTGGTTCGGGGTCAGCTGCGCGCCCGGACGGGGCGACAGGAATTGGTTCAGCAGGACGTGGAAGGCGCCGTTCGGCTTGGTCTGGTCGAGGAAGCTCGCGGGCGGGGCATCGGCGTTGTCGGATTGGTAGGCGTACACATTGATATGGCGTGACATCCGCCGGTGGTTGAGCAGGGACGGGCAGACCGAGTTGGAGTCGGCGACGATCGTCCGGTAGGCGATGAACGCCGACGGGTCGGGGAAGCGGTCGAGCGGGTACCGGGCGAACACCTGGGGGGCGTACCGCCCGTACTGCTCCCGCACCATCCGCTGGTAGTCGGCGGGCGTGTTGGCGGAGGCCAGCTGGGTCTCGTCGCGGTCAACGCCGTGCATGAGCGTGACGTCGTTGATGCGGCCGGTGGCGAGCGCCTTCCCCATCGACATGGTGAGGGTCTTGCCGTCGACGACCGGCGCGATCGTGCCCTGGTCGGGGCCCATCCCGTTGCCGGACTTGTCGAGCAGCGTCTTCACCGGCACCTGGCGCAGGCAGGCGGCGGTGTCGGCGGCGTCGCCGCAGCCGACGGCGGCCGCGAACCGCTCATTGATCCGGTGCGCCTCGTCCGCGGTGGGCAGTTCGGACTTGCAGTCCTGCGGCTGCCATGACGTGTTGGTCGTCCCGAGCAGCGAGTTGTATTCGCCGCTTTGCGCGATTCCCTTGTGGAACAGTCCCTTCGCGGTGGGCGAAACGGCGTTGGCGCAGACGCTCGACCCTCCGGCGGACGCCCCGAAAATGGTCACGTTGCCCGGGTCTCCGCCGAATCTGGCGATGTTCTTCTGCACCCAGCGCAGCGCCGCCTGCTGGTCCTGGAACGCGTAGTTGCCGGAGTTGCGGCCCAGGTCCTTGTGCGCCATGAATCCGAAGATGCCGAGCCGGTAGTGCAGCTCCACCGAGATGACGTTGCCGGACCGGACGAGATGGCTTCCGTCGGCGGGAGTGCCGAACCGGAATCCGCCGCCGTGGATCTGGACCATCACCGGCAGCCGTTTGGAACCGGCGTTCTCCGGCGCCCGGACGTTCAGGTTCAGGCAGTCCTCATTGACCGACCCCGCGCCGAGACCGTCCGCCTGCGGGCAGTTGTTGCCCCGCTCGGTGGCCGGGAACGTCGAGGTCCAGGCGGGTGCGGGCGCGGGCGGCGCCCAGCGCAGATCGCCGACCGGCGCGGCGGCGTACCGGATTCCGAGCCAGGACGCGACACCGTTCGAGACCGTCCCGCACACGGGTCCCTTGTCCGTGTGGACGGTCGTTCCCGGCGCGCATTCGGCCGCTTCGGCCGTTTTGGACTGTGTCGCGGACGCGGGGGAGGTGCGGGCCGCGGACGGCGGGGCGGCGAACATCATCATCGCCGCCGCCGCGGCCGCGATGATCGCGGGCCATCGGAGTTTCTTCGGCTCCATGCCGACCTTCTCTTTCTCGCGCGGGGGAATGGGCGGCGCCGCCGATCGAATGGAGGGCGCCGGGGGTCGCGGGAAGTCGGCCACGCCACCGGGAACGGCAATGCTCCGGACGCTCTCTGTCCGGGTACGTGGCGTGACGAGCGGGGTACGGATCTGTCTCAGGGGCCGACGAGGGCAGTAGCGCCTTTACTTCTGCCGGATAGTGTGCGCGCGCATGATGATCGCGGGTGAATCGAAGATTAAATTGGCGTTCTGAAGCCGGATAGAGTCCGGTGGCGCCGCGTTCGGCCAGCGGCCACCTGGGCGCGGCGACCGGCGCGGGGGATCGATGAGCGGTCGGATCCCTGCGACGGGCGGTCGTTCGGGCCCGAATTTCCGCGGCCGGTCGCCGTTCGCCCGATGGATCGGGACAATCCACGCAAATCGCACGGCTCATCGTGCGTTCCCGACCGCTCGCCGCAGCCGGCCCCGATGCTCGACGCGCCTGGCCGGCGGTTCGGCGCAGCCGCCTCCCACCCCTCCTGACCAGCGCTCGTGATCATGTGATGCTCCGCCCGACGACGTCGAGTGATCGACCGGAAGGGATGCGGGGATGAGATCAAGACGGCGTATCACCAGACCGGCCGGAGCGGGCCGGGGCCGGAAGCTGTCCCTCGGGGCGGCGGTCGTGGTGCTGGCCGGCGCGGCGGCCGCCCCCGGCGCCAGCGCCGCCGGCGGCACGGGAGCGGCGGGCGAGAAGTGCGAGTTCACCGTCCAGAAGGACGTCCCCACCACCATGCGGGACGGCACCGTCCTGCGCTCCAACGTGTTCACCCCGAAGGGGAAGGAGGACTACCCGGTCATCCTGATCCGGCTGCCTTACAACAAGGAGCGCGCGGAGAACATCTTCTACGCCGACCCCGACTTCTATGCGGCCGCGTGCTACATGGTCGTCGCGCAGGACGTCCGCGGGCAGTACAAGTCGGACGGCACCTTCTACCCCTACCGCGACGAGGCCACGGACGGCTACGACACCATCGAGTGGGCGGCGCGGCTGCCGCGCTCGAACGGCAAGGTCGGCATGTACGGCTTCTCCTATCCGGGGCTGACGCAGTGGCTCCCCGCCACCCTCCGGCCGCCGCACCTGGTCACCATCGTCCCGGCGTTCACCTCGTCCGACGCCTACGACGGGTGGACGTACGAGGGCGGCGCGATGTACCAGTCGTTCACCCAGGACTGGCCGCTGTTCTCGCTGGCCAACAGCGCCGTCGACCGCCTGCCCGACGGCGCGAAGCTGAGCGCGGAGATGAGCCAGGCGTCCCGGGACCTGTTCAGGAAGTGGTACTGGTCGCTGCCGCTGAACAAGTGGCCGCCGCTCTACCCCAAGGACGAACGCGTCGCGCCCTACTACTACGACTGGGTCAAGCACCCCAGCAACGACGCCTACTGGAAGCGCTGGAGCATCCGCGACCGGTACCCGCAGATCACCGTCCCGGCGCTGAACTACGGGGGTTGGTACGACATCTTCCTCGACGGGACGGTCGAGAACTTCGCCGGGATGCGCGCCAAGGGCGGGTCCAAGACGGCCCGCGAGGGCGCGAAGATGCTCATCGGCCCGTGGGGCCACGGCAGCTCGGGCCGCAGGTCGGGCGTGATGGACTTCGGGCCGGAGGCCGTCGTCTCGATCGAGGAGGTCCAGCTCCGCTGGTTCGACTACTGGCTCAAGGGCAAGCGCAACGGCCTGGACAAGGACCCCGCCGTCAAGATCTTCGTGATGGGCGCCAACAAGTGGCGGACGGCGGATTCCTGGCCGATCCCCGGCACCGACTACACCACGTACTACCTGCACAGCAACGGTGACGCGAACACGCTGACCGGCGGCGGCACGCTCAGCACCGGCCGTCCGGCGAAGGAGGCGGCCGACCGCTACCGGTACGACCCGGAGAACCCGGTGCCGAGCTTCGGCGGACGGTTCCAGAGCTCGGTGCCCGGCGGCGTCCAGGACCAGCGGCTCATCGAGCAGCGGCGGGACGTCCTCGTCTACAGCACGCCGCCGCTGGAGAAGGACACCGAGGTCACCGGCCCGATCTCGGTGACGCTGTACGCGTCGTCCTCCGCCCGCGACACCGACTGGACGGCGAAGCTCACCGACGTCCACCCGGACGGCAGCTCGATGATGATCCGGGACGGGATCCAGCGGGCCCGGTACCGGGAGTCGCTGGAGCGCCCGTCGCTGATCCGTCCCGGGAAGGTGTACAAGTACACGATCAAGCTGTGGCCCACCAGCAACGTGTTCAAGGCGGGCCACCGCATCCGGCTGGAGATCTCCAGCAGCAACTTCCCGATGTTCGACCGCAACCCGAACACGGGGAAGACGTTCGGCACCGACACCAGGACGAAGGTCGCCGATCAGACGGTCTTCCACGACGCCGAGCGCCCGTCCTCGATCACCCTGCCGATCATGCCGCGGCCGATCGGCTGACCCCTCCCGGACGGTGCCCCGGCCCGCCGCTCGCCGGCGGGCACGGGGCACCGTTCAGGTTGGAACTATTCCGCTCGACAGTACTTAGGGCCCGAACGACCGCGCCGTCCACCGCCGTCCGGTAGCGGCCACGCACTGCGCCGCCGGCCCGCATGAGCCGGGCCGCGGCGGGCGGCGCAACACGGCTCCCGAAACCCATACCAGGACGTCATCGCACGGCTCCGGCCCGCACTCCGTGACCCGGTCCGCGGCCGCGGTGCCGAATCCTCGCCGCGAGGCGGTTTGCCGCGCACGGATCGGGAAGACCTGCATCACATCATTGACGGATGCTTCCGGAAGAAATACTTTCGTCAGAAAGTAAGCATATGGGCAGCCGGGAGGCCCGTCATGGTGACCTATCAATACCGCTGCGCGCGCTGCGGCCCCTTCGACCTCGCGCTGCCGATGGGCCGGGCACGCCCCGAGCAGCGCTGCGCCCAGTGCGACGGCACCGCCCGCCGCGTCTACACCGCACCGTCGCTCACCCGTCCCGGCGCCCCGCTCACGCGGGCGCTGGACGCCCAGGAGGCCAGCCGGCACGAGCCCCAGGTGGTGACGACGGCGCCTCCGCCGGAGCGCCGCCCCGCCCCGCCGTCCGATCCGCGCCACGCGCTGCTACCACGGCCCTAGGGGGTTCTCATGGCAAGCGTAGGCCTGCTCTACGTCGGCGCGGTGCTCTTCGTCAACGCGGTGATGATCCTCGGCCGCGTCGACCCGCGATCCGCCGGGGTCCTGAACCTGTTCGTCGGCGCGATGCAGGTCGTGTTCCCGACGATCCTGCTGGTCCAGGCGGGCACCGACACGGCCGCGATCAGCTTCGCGGCCGGCATCTACCTGTTCGGCTTCACCTACCTCTACGTCGGCATCGGCAACCTCGCCGGCCTCGACTCCACGGGCGTCGGCTGGTTCTCGCTGTTCGTGTCGTTCTCGGCGATCGTCTTCTCGGCCGTGAACTTCTTCGACGTCAAGGACTACCCGTTCGGGGTCATCTGGCTCTCGTGGTCCTTCCTGTGGTTCCTGTTCTTCCTCCTCCTGGGGCTCAAGCGGGCGGAACTGAACGACTACACGGGATGGGTGACCCTCGCCAACGCGCTGGGCACGACGACGCTCCCGGCGTTCCTGCTGCTGACCGACAACTACTCCAGCGCGGGCAAGTACGCCGTGATCTGGGCGGTCTGCACCGTCGTCATCGTCGTCGGGCTGTGGCCGCTGACCCGGCGGGGGCACACCGCCGGAGGCGCGCCCGCCGAACCCGCCACCGGACCCTGACCGCACTTCAACAGATCACCCGCACTTTCAACAGATCACGCAACAACTCTGGGAGGGCACTCATGCCAGAAGTCGTGTTCAGCGTCGACCAGGCCCGGTCGATGCGCGACCAGAACGTCCCCGGCCACAACCGGTGGCACCCGGACATCCCCGCGGCGGCGACCGTCCGTCCAGGGGCGGAGTTCCGGGTGGAATGCCGGGAGTGGACCGACGGCCAGATCGGCAACAACGACTCCGCGAACGACGTCCGTGACGTCGACCTGCAGCCCTGCCACATGCTGAGCGGGCCCATCGCCGTCGAGGGCGCCGAGCCCGGGGACCTCCTCGTGGTCGACATCCTCGACCTCGGGCCCGTCCCGCAGGAGACCGGGCCGAAGCCCGGGCAGGGCTGGGGCTACACGGGCATCTTCGCCAAGCAGAACGGCGGCGGTTTCCTCACCGACTACTACCCCGACGCCTACAAGGCCATCTGGGACTTCCACGGCCAGCAGGCCACGTCCCGGCACATCCCCGGGGTCAGCTTCACCGGGATCACGCACCCCGGGCTGTTCGGCACGGCGCCGTCCCCGGAACTGCTGGCCCGGTGGAACGCCCGCGAGCAGGCGCTCATCGACACCGACCCGAACCGGGTGCCGCCGCTCGCGCTGCCGCCGCTCGAGCCGGGGACGCTCGCCGGTCCGCTCACCGGGGACGCGCTGGCCAAGGTCGCCGCCGAGGGCGCCCGCACCGTCCCGCCGCGCGAGAACGGCGGCAACCACGACATCAAGAACTTCACCCGCGGCGCACGCGTGTTCTACCCGGTGCACGTGGCCGGCGGCATGCTGTCCGGCGGCGACCTGCACTTCAGCCAGGGCGACGGTGAGATCACCTTCTGCGGCGCCATCGAGATGGGCGGCTTCATCGACTTCCACGTCGACCTCATCAAGGGCGGCATGGAGAAGTACGGCGTGACCACCAACCCGATCTTCATGCCCGGCAACGTGGAGCCGCGCTACACGGAGTTCGTCTCGTTCATCGGCATCTCCGTCGACCACGACACCAACACCAACTACTACAACGACGCCACCATCGCGTACCGCAACGCCTGCCTGAACGCCATCGAGTACCTCAAGACGTTCGGCTACAGCGGCGAGCAGGCCTACCTCCTGCTCGGCGCCGCGCCGATCGAGGGACGGGTCAGCGGCGTCGTCGACATCCCGAACGCCTGCTGCTCGCTCTACCTGCCCACGGCCATCTTCGACTTCGACATCCGCCCGACGGCCGACGGCCCGCGCCGCGCAGACCGCGGCCAGTGCGCGGTCTCGTCCTGACACGACCGCAGGGCGGCCCGCGGCGTCCGCCGCCCTGACCGCCGTGGCGGCCCGGCCGCTCGCCCCGCAGGCGACCGGGCCGCCACGCGGCGCTCCGGGGCTATAGTCCACGGCTGGACGAGCCCCCGAGCGAAAGGCAGGACCCGCCCATGCCGGACGAACCCGACCTGCAGACCGACCGTCCGCACTCGGCACGGGTCTACAACTACATCGTCGGCGGCACGGAGAACTTCGCCGCCGACCGCGAGACCGCCGCGAAAGCGCTGGAGGGCTGGCCGGGCCTGCGCACCTCGATGCTCGCCAACCGCGCCTGCATGCGGCGGATGGCCCGCCATTTCACGAGCCTCGGCATCCGGCAGTTCCTCGACATCGGCGCCGGCATCCCGGCCTCGCCGAACCTGCACGAGGTCGTCCAGGAGACGGCGCCCGACGCGCGGATCGTCTACGTCGACAACGACCCGATCGTCCTCGCGCATGCCCGAGCGCTGCTGACCAGCACACCCGAGGGCCGCACCGCCTACATCCAGGCCGACATGCGCTCCCCGGACGAACTCTTCGGCGACCCCGCCCTCCACGAGACCCTAGACCTCGCCCGCCCGGTCGCCCTCACGGTGATCGCGATGCTCCAGTTCGTCGAGGACGCCCAAAGCCTGGTGGACGCGCTCGTCGCCCCACTCGCCTCCGGCAGCTACGTCGCCCTCACCGTCCCCACCGGCGACCTCGCCCCCGAGTCCCGCGACCTGGCCCGCGAGTACACGCGCAGCGGCATCCCCATGTACCTCCGCGACCGCACGGAGGTCGAACGCCTCCTCACCGGCCTGGACCTCCTCGCCCCGGGCGTCGTCCCAATGCCCCGCTGGCACC
>NZ_SMKT01000056.1 GCF_004348735.1 Actinomadura sp. KC06 | reverse complement strand
GGTCGGGGGTGGCGGGGCCGTGGGTGGTCACTCGCCGGCCTCCAGTTCGGCGAACAGCGGGCGGGCGTCACCGGCTCCTGGAGGGACGAGCGGAAGTGGGGAGCCCCTGAGCTCGGCCCCGGCCGTGCGAGGCAGCGAGAGGCGGAACTGGGAGCCCGCACCGGGCTCTCCCCACGCCTGCAGCCATCCGCCGTGCAGTTGCGCGTCCTCGCGGGAGATCGAGAGGCCGAGTCCGGTGCCGCCGGTGGTGCGGGCGCGGGCGGGGTCGGCGCGCCAGAAGCGGTCGAAGACCATCTGCCCCTCCCCCGGCTTGAGCCCAACGCCGTGGTCGCGGACGGCGACGGCGACCGCGTCCCTGTCGGCGGCGACGGACACGATGATGTCCTCGCCCTCGCCATGCTCGACGGCGTTGACGAGCAGGTTGCGCAGGATGCGCTCGACCCGGCGGCGGTCGACCTCTGCCATGCACGGCTCGCCGGGCAGTTGCAGGACGACCTTGCTGCCCTTGCGCTCGGACAGCCCCTGGATGTCGCCCACCACGCGCAGGACGAGGTCGCGCATGTCCAGGGACTCGACGTCCAGCGTCGCCGCCCCCGCGTCGTGCCGGCTGATCTCCAGCAGGTCGGCCAGTAGCGACTCGAACCGCTCCAGCTGACTCTGCAACAGCTCCGCAGAGCGTCCCACCGCGGGGTCGTCGAATGTGTCGCGGTTTTCGTAGAGCATGTCCGCGGCGATCCTGATGGTGGTCAGGGGCGTGCGTAGCTCGTGGGAGACGTCCGATACGAATTGGCGCTGCACCTGCGACAGGTCTTCCAGTTCGCCGATCTTTTCCTGCAGGTTCGCGGCCATGTCGTTGAACGAGCGCGCGAGGCGCGCCAGATCGTCCTCACCGCGGACTCTCATGCGCTCTTCGAGCCGTCCGGCGGCGAGCCTCTGCGCCCCCTGTGCGGCCAGCCGAACGGGTATGACGACCTGCCGCGTCACCAGCGAGGCGATCGCCGCCAAGAGCAGCACTAGGACGATGCCCACGCCGGCCATAGAACGCCCCACATTGGTGAGGGTCCGCTGTTCCTCCTCAAGCCGGAACAGGTAGTACAACTCGAACTGGCCGGTCTTGCCGCCGACTATCAGACCGCTCTCGGACGGACGGTCATCGACGTAAGAAAGCTTGCCGTAGGTGTAGGCGCGCGCTCCTGCGGGCGCGTTCTTCAGTTCCTCCCGGAGCCGACGCGGGACGCTCTCTTGCCGCAGTTCATTGGTCGTGTACCCGTCGAAGTACTGCTCGTTGGTGTCGCGGATGTAGACCTCGTACAACCCGGACGGGCCGCTACGGGACTTCAACCGCTCGATCGTCGAATTGAGCCTGCTGCCGTCCCCAGGCGAATTCCCCAAGTCGCGCTGTACCTGCGCCAGGCCGTCGTCCAGCTGGAGACGTGCCGCCTTGACCTTCCCGTCCATGAGGGCAGACGACACCTGCTGCATCAGGAACGCGCCCAGGATTGCCACCACGATCGCCGAAATGAACAGGGTCGACGTAACGATGCGTACCTGGATCGAACGGCGCCACCGTGTGTAACCCGTCCGCGCGGCACTGCGCAGGACGCGCTGAACCGCCCGCAGCCCGCGCCGAGCCGGCCGCATCGCCCTCTTCATGTCGGCTTTCATGAGAGGTCCGCGATGCGGCGCGGCCCTGAACGCAGGGCTCCGGGAGAGTGCTGGACGGTCATCGGCGTGTCACGGGGGATACGGCCCTGGCGGGAATTACGGCGGTGTCATGGAATTCGGCGAATGCGGCGCCGTCGTGTGTCACCGGACACCGCGGGGTCAGGCGGGCCCGGCCTTGTAGCCGACACCGCGCACGGTGACGACGATCTCGGGACGTTCCGGATCTTTCTCGATCTTGGCGCGGAGGCGCTGCACGTGGACGTTCACCAGGCGCGTGTCGGCGGCGTGCCGGTAGCCCCAGACCTGCTCCAGGAGCACCTCGCGGGTGAACACCTGGCGGGGCTTGCGCGCCAGTGCCACCAGGAGGTCGAACTCCAGCGGCGTCAGCGGGATGTGCTTGTCGCCGCGCTTGACCGAGTGGCCGGCGACGTCGATGGCGATGTCGCCGATCTGGAGGGTCTCCGGCGCGGGCTCGTCGGTGCGCCGCAGGCGGGCGCGGACGCGCGCCACCAGCTCCTTCGGCTTGAACGGCTTGACGATGTAGTCGTCGGCGCCGGATTCCAGGCCGAGGACGACGTCGACGGTGTCGCTCTTGGCCGTCAGCATGACGATCGGCACGCCGGACTCGGCGCGGATCTGCCGGCACACGTCGATGCCGTCCGCCCCGGGCAGCATCAGGTCGAGCAGCACGAGGTCCGGCCGGGTCTCCCGGAACGCCTCGAGCGCCTTGTCGCCGTCGTGGACGAACGACGGCTCGAAGCCCTCGCCCCTCAGCACGATGCCGAGCATCTCGGCGAGCGCGAGATCGTCGTCGACGACCAGTACACGTCCTCTCATGGCCCTCATCGTCACAAAGTCGGGGTTCGGTGGGGGGAGCGCTTTCCATCCTCGCCGGGGCCGGCGGGTGCCGGCCCAAGCGTGTCGTCAGGTGAAAAGTTCTCCGCGGCGCTATGCTCCGGCCCCACCTCGCCAGGGAGAGATATGCCTTGGCGTGCAAGGTTACCCGCGTTTGCGTCGTACATGGCTCCCCAAGGATCCGGTGCGCGGCACGGAATTGTAGAGGTGACTCCCGAAACGCGTGCGAGGTTGACCGGGACCGGCAGATTCCGGCGGTCCGGCGGCATCTGGAGCGCGCGGATCGCCACCCGCCCGGCCGGTCACGGCAATCGCGGCACTTCGCCCGTGACAGGATGACCTGACCGGTGGACGTCACGGGCCCGGGAGAGACCCGGCGGGCGCGCCGGAGAGACCCGGGCGGGCGCGTGCCGGAAGACCCCGCCAGAGATCGCAGGGAGCCACGAGATGCCGGGACCGGACGGCTGGGACGACGACGCGGACGTCGACACGCAGGGCGTCCCGTTCCGTCCCATGTCCATCTCGGAGATGCTGGACGGCGCGATCGCCGGGATCCGGCGGCGTCCGCGCACGTCCCTCGGCCTGTCCGTGGGGATCAGCACGGTGATCCAGGTGGCGAGCTCGATCGCCGCGTACTTCTTCATCGGCGATGTGGCCCGCGAGGAGGTCACCCCGGACGTATTGCTGGAATCGCTGGGCGCACAGCTCACCCTGACGGTGATGGGTCTGGTGCTGTCGGCGTATGGGATTTTGCTGCTCTCCGGGCTGCTCGCGCCGATCTACGGCCGGGAATTGGTGGGCATGCCGATCGCGCCCAGGCAGGCGTGGCGGGACGCCAGACCGCGCCTTGGCCGCCTGGCCGCGACCGCAGCGGCCGTCATGGCGATCTCGCTCATCGCTCTGGTCGTGCCGATCGTGCCGTTCGCCCTGCTGATCGCCGCCGACGCGCATCCAGGGCTGAGCGTGCTCGCCGGGATCCTGGGCTTCCCCATTGGCATCGGCCTGATGGTGTGGCTCTACCTGCTGTTCGTCTTGGCCGTTCCTGCGGTCGTCCTGGAACGGCAGACGGTGAGGGGCGCGCTTCGCAGGGCGGTGACTCTGTCCAAGGGCCGCTGGTTCCGGACGTTCGGGACGCTTCTCCTGGCACTGCTCGTGACTGTGTTCATGGGTTTCTTCGCGCTGCGCATCCCGTTCCTGTTCGTGCAGCTGATTTTCTTCGGTGACTCTTCTGGCAGCGATTCGACGATGGCGGCTCTTGCAGTGGACACGCTCGGCCGCATCGTGAGCTGGTCGGTCGTGCTGCCGTTCGACGCCGGTGTCATCGCCTTGCTCTACATGGACAGGCGGATGCGCCGCGAAGGCTTCGACCTCGAGCTGCGTACGCGAGGACGCTCCGTCACCGCCATCTCGGCCGCCCCCGAGACTGGCGTCCAGAGCGTCCAAGGCGTCCAGAACGGACAGGACGCGCAGGACGCACAGGGCGATCAGGAGGAGGGTTTCATCGACCTGTGGCGAACCGGTCCGCTGCCGGCACGTCCGGGAACGGGAGCGAACCCATGATGCGCATGCACATGCTGCTCGATTCCGCGACTCTCGATCCGGTCGGCCGGGACGAGGCACGCGAAATGGCCCGCCGCGAGCTGGAGAAGCAGGTCTACCAGCGCGACAAGCCGTCCTGGCTGGAACGCCTGTGGGACGACTTCTCCGAATGGCTGCAGGACCTGTTTAACGGGTCTCCCGCGCCGGATTCGCAAGGAAGCGGCAGCGGCTGGGCGTCGATCGTCGTCATCGTCGTCGTCGTGCTCATAGCGGCGGCGCTCGTGGCGTGGCTGATGCGGGGCCGCCGCAACCTGCGCTCCCGGAACGAGCCACTGCTGGAGGACGAGACGTCCACCGCGCTCGACCACAGGGCCGCGGCGGAACGTCACGCGGCGGCCGGGCAGTGGGCGGAGGCGATCCGGGAACGGCTCCGCGCGATAGCCCGCGACCTGGAGGAACGGGCGGTGCTGGCCGCGCGTCCCGGCCGTACCGCCGACGAGCTGGCGCAGGAGACGGGCGAGGCCGTGCCGGAGCTGGCCGAGGACCTGCGCGTGGCCGTGCGGATCTTCGACGACGTCTGGTACGGCGACCGTCCGGGTACTGCCGAGGGATACGCGCAGGTCAAGAGCGTGGACGAGAAGCTGCGGGCGGCGAAACCGAAGCCGCTGGAGTCCGACGACCTGACGCCGGTCGGCGCCGGTGAGGACGGAGGCCCGCGATGGTGACGCAGACGCCCCCGCAGAGCGGCCAGGGCACCGGAGCCGGGTCCGGGCAGGGCGCGCCGGCGGCCGCGGAGCCGTCCGCGCGGCAGGTCGCGGGGCGCCGCTGGCGGTCGGCCCGGGGCGTCGTCGCGGTGATCCTGGCCATGATCGTGATCGCGATCATCCTGGCCGCGCTGCGCCCCTCGACGTCGGCGCAGGCGCTCGACCCCGAGTCGCCGAAGCAGGACGGCAGCCGGGCCCTGGTGGAGATCCTCCGGCAGAACGGGACGCAGGTGACCGTGGCCCGGCACGCGGACGACGCCGTCAAGGCGGCCGGTCCCGGGACGGTCATGGTGGTGACCCGCACCGAGCGGCTCACCAACGAGGACCTGATCCTCCTGAGCAACGCGCAGGCCGATCTCCTGCTCGTCCGGCCCACGTCGTTCGCGCTGGCGGACCTGGCCCCGCGGGTGCGCAAGGACGGCGCGACGTTCGAGGGCGCCGACGAGCCCGGCTGCTCCCTCCAGGCGGCGACCCTCGCGGGATCGGTCGCGTTCCACGAGTCGGAGACCTACGAGGTCAAGGGCGGCTCTGCAACAGAGTGCTACAAGACGGAATACGGCAGTTCGCGGGTCGTCCAAGTGCAGAACGGCGCGCACACCGTCACCGTGCTCGGTTCGGCCGCGCCGCTGACCAACCGCCGACTCACAGAGGAGGGCAACGCAGCGCTGGGCATGAATCTGGCGGGCGCCGCCACGGGCTCCTCTGTGGTGTGGCTGGTCCCGGACCTGCCAGAGTCCGGCTCTGGAGCGGGACAGCAGTCGCTCACCGATCTGCTGCCATTCGGCGTCAAGCTTTTCTTCCTCGAACTGCTTGTCGCGGTGGTGCTGGTAGCGCTGTGGCGGTCGCGCCGCCTAGGGCCGGTCGTCGCGGAGGCGCTTCCGGTCGTCGTCCGCTCTGCCGAGACGGTCGAGGGACGCGCCCGCCTCTACCGCGCCGGGCACGCCCGTGACCGCGCGTCCGACGCGCTGCGGTCGGGCGCCCGTGAACGCCTCGTCCCGCTGCTCGGCCTGCCCCGCAGCCGTGCGCAAGACCCCTCGGCCGTGCAGGAGATCGTCTCGGCGGTCGCCCGCCGCACGACGTACGACGAGACGTACGTCGGCGCGGCACTGTACGGTCCTGAACCCTTGGACGACGCGGGGCTCATCGCCCTCAGCGACGTCCTCGACGACCTGGAAAGGCAGGTACGCCAGTCTTGAACCGCCCAGTAGAGCTCGGGAAGGACGACGTGCCCGGCACGAGTACCGAGAGCGATACTCCGCCGGGGCTGTCCGAGGAGACGCAGCGCCAGGCCGAGATCGCCCGCGCGGCGCTGACGGCGCTGCGCGGCGAGGTCGCCAAGACGGTCGTCGGTCAGGACTCCGTGGTGACCGGTCTGGTCATCGCGTTGCTGTGCCGCGGCCACGTCCTGCTGGAGGGCGTTCCCGGTACGGCGAAGACGCTCCTCATAAAGACGCTGTCACGCGCCCTCGACCTGGACTTCAAGCGCGTCCAATTCACCCCTGACCTGATGCCGGGCGACGTGACCGGATCGCTGGTTTACGACAACCGGACATCGGAGTTCGAGTTCCGCGAGGGTCCCGTCTTCACCAACCTCCTGCTCGCCGACGAGATCAACCGGACGCCGCCGAAGACGCAGGCATCCCTCCTGGAGGCAATGGAGGAACGGCAGGTCTCCGTGGAGGGCTCCGCGCGTCCTTTGCCCGACCCGTTCGTGGTGTGCGCGACGCAGAACCCGATCGAGTACGAGGGCACCTATCCGCTGCCGGAGGCCCAGCTCGACCGGTTCCTGGTCAAGCTGACCGTGCCCGTGCCTACGCGGGACGAAGAAATCGCCATGATTCAGCGGCACGCGGCCGGATTCGACCCGCGTGACCTGTCGGCGGTGCAGGCGGTCGCGGGCGCGAGCGAACTGGCCGCTGGACGGGCCGCGGTCAGGGCCGTCCACCTCGACCCCAAGGTCGCGGCCTACGTCGTCGACCTGTGCAGGGCGACCCGCCAGTCGCCGTCACTCCAGCTTGGCGTGTCGCCGCGTGGTGCGACGGCGCTGCTGGCCACGTCCCGCGCGTGGGCGTGGCTGTCCGGCCGCGACTACGTGACGCCGGACGACGTGAAGGCGCTGGCCCGGCCGACGCTGCGGCACCGCGTCCAGCTCCGTCCCGAGGCGGAGCTGGAGGGCGCGACGGCCGACGGCGTGCTGGAGGGCATCCTCGCCCACGTCCCCGCCCCACGCTGATGGCGCTGACCGGACGCCTCGGGCTCCTGGCCCTGCTCAGCGCGGCGGTCCCGCTGTTCGCGCCGAGCTGGTGGACGCTGTTCATCGTCTGGGGCGTCCTGCTGTTCGGCGTCGTCGTCGACCTGGCCCTCGCCGGTAACGTGCGCGCGCTGCGCTTCCACCGCTCCGGCGACACGAACGTCCGCCTCGGCGGGACGGCCCAGGTGTCGCTGATCGTGGAGAACCTCGGACGGCGGCGCCTCAAGGCCCGCCTGCGGGACGTGTGGCCGCCGAGCGCCGGAGCCACGCCCCGAAGCGTGAAAGTGGACGTGCCCGCCGGTGAACGGCGCCGCGTGGAGATGACGCTGACGCCGACAAGGCGCGGCGACCGGAAAGCCGTCACCGTCGTCGTCCGCTCTGTCGGACCGCTCGGACTGGCCGCGCGGCAGCTTTCACGCGCCGCGCCCTGGACGGTCCGCGCTCTCCCGGCGTTTCCGTCCCGCCGCCACCTTCCCGCCAAGCTCGCACGGCTGCGCGAACTCACCGGAGCGCACGTGGCCCTCATCCGCGGGCAGGGCACAGAGTTCGACTCACTGCGCGAGTACGTGGACGGCGACGACGTCCGTTCCATCGACTGGCGCGCCACCGCACGCCGCAACGACATCGTCGTCCGCACCTGGCGTCCCGAACGTGACCGGCGGATCTACCTGGTGCTCGACACCGGCCGCACGTCCGCGGGCCGCGTCGGCGACATTCCCAGGCTCGACTGCTCGATGGACGCGGCGATGCTCCTCGGCGCCCTGGCGTCCCGCGCCGGCGACCGCGTCGACCTGCTCGCCTATGACCGGCGTGTCCGTGCCCGCGTCGAAGGCGCGTCCAGGACGGACCTGCTGCCCGCGATGGTGCACGCCCTGGCGCCGCTGGAGCCGGAGCTGATCGAATGCGACGCCGCCGGGATGGTGTCGACGCTGATGGCCCGCGTCCGGCAGCGGTGCCTCGTCGTGCTGCTCACCGAGCTGAACACGGCCGCGATCGAGGAGGGCCTGCTCCCGCTGCTGCCGCAGCTCACCGCCCGCCACCTCGTCATGATCGCCGCGGTGTCCGATCCGCGGGTCGGCGAGATGGCGGCCGCCCGGGGCGACCTCGCCTCGGTATACGACGCCGCGGCCGCCGAACGCGCGCGCGCCGAACGCCGCCGCCTCACCGCAGAACTACGCGGCCACGGCGTAGAGGTCGTGGACGCACCCCCCGAGGAAATAGCCCCCGCCCTAGCCGACGCCTACCTAGCCCTAAAAGCCGCCGGACGCTTGTAAGAACCTCGGCCAACGCCGCAACCACGCGACAACCTCAACGCCTGCGATCGCGTCCGAAGGCAGGTTTCGAGCCTGCGAGAAACCTGATCGCGCAGCGAGCCGCCAGGCGAGACGAAGCGATGCAGCGATCGCGCGCAGTGCTCGACGATGGAGGGCGCCCAGCGCCCGAAGGAGGAGAGCGCTGCAATAAACACGCTATCCGGCGACGGGGGCGAGGTCGGGTCGTAGGTCTGCGTCGCCGGTTTCGCCCTGGCGGGTGGCGCGGCGGCCTAGGACGATCACGTACGCGAGGAACGCGACCTCGGCGACGACGCCGATGGAGATGCGCAGCCAGGTGGTGTGCACCCAGCCGGTGACGAAGCCTTCGATGAGGCCGGACACGAGCAGGACGGCGACGAGGCCGATAGCGATGCTGACGGCGGCTCGTCCCTCTTCTGCGAGGGCCTGGCCGCGACGGCGGCGGCCCGGGTCGATGACCGTCCAGCCGAGTTTGAGGCCGCCGGCGCACGCCAGATAGACGGCGGTGAGTTCCAGGAGGCCGTGCGGAAGGATCAGCCCGAAGAACACGTCGCCCTTGCCGTAGGCGAACATCAGCCCGCCGGTGAGGCCGAGGTTGATCTGGTTCAGCAGCAGGACGTACACGGTGGGGATGCCGAGAAGGATGCCGAATATCAGCGCGATCGCCGACACCCAGGCGTTGTTGACCCACACCTGGAACGCGAACGACGACGCCGAATGCTCGGTGTAGTAGTTCGCGAAGTCGTGCTCGACGAGTTCGCGGATCTCGTCCGGTGTCGCGATGCTCGCTTGTACTTCGGGGCTGTGCACGACCCATATCGCCAGGGCCAGGGCTAGCAGATTGCCCAGGACGGCGTTGCCGAGCCACCACCACTTCATCCTGTACGCGGCCGCTGGGAACGACACGGTCGCAAAGCGGGTAACGTCCCGCCAGAGAGGGGCCTGAGCACCGGCCACCGCAGCCCTGGCTCGTGCCACGAGGGAGGACAACCGGCCTACGAGCTGAGGGTCGGGAGAGCTCGAACGGACGACCGACAGGTGCGTCGCCGTCCGCTGGTAGAGCTCGACCAGTTCGTCGGCTTCCGCGCCGGTCAGCCTGCGGCCGCGGTTGATGAGCCACTCCAGGCGCTGCCAGTCGGCGTTGTGCGCGGCCACATAGGCGTCGACGTCCACCCGAGGGAGACTAACGCCTCGCTCCGTCCAACCGGCAAAATGGACGGCACCCCAGCCAATTGGAGGACCAGGACATGGCCGAACTCGTCACCGGCGAGGCCGTCGCGCTCGACATCAGGGTCGCGCGCCTGGCCAGCCGTGGCTGCGCCATACTGCTCGACCTGATCTTCCAGATGGTGCTGCTCAACATCGCCATCTACTTCACGGCCATGACGTCGCTCGTCGCGGACGAGGCGTGGACGATAGGGCTGACGCTCCTCGCCGTCGTGACCGTCCTCGTCGGGTATCCGTGCGTGTTCGAGACGCTGTCGCGCGGACGGACGCTGGGCAAGATGGCCGTGGGTCTCCGCGTCGTCGCCGACGACGGCGGGCCGATCCGGTTCCGGCAGGCCCTCGTGCGCGCGCTGGCGGGCGTCATCGAGTTCTGGACGTTCTACGGCTCGCCCGCGCTGATCACCTCGTTCTGCAACCGGCGCGGGAAGCGGCTCGGCGACCTGTTCGCCGGGACGATCGTCATCCAGGAACGCGTCCCGACCTCGGCGTTCTTCGGCCCGGTGGCCGTGATGCCGCCGCAGCTCGCCTGGTGGGGCCGCTCGCTGGAGCTGTCGCAGCTGTCGGACGAGCTGGCGATGACCGCCCGGCAGTACCTGTCGCGCTTCTGGGAGCTGCTGCCGGACGTGCGCGACTCGCTGGGGCAGCGGATCGCGTCGCAGGTCGTCGCGGTGGTGAGCCCGCCTCCGCCGCCGGGCGTCCGGCCGGAGATCCTGCTGTCGGCCGTCCTCGCCGAGCGCCGCCACCGCGAGGAGCAGCGGCTCGCCCAGCGCCGCGCCCGCCGCATGCAGCGCCTCGGCTGGACGGCCTGGGCCCCGGGGCCCGCCCCCGCGATGGCGATGGCCGGGCCGCCGCCGTCCGGCCCGCCCCGGCAGGGCCCTCCGGCGCCGCCGCCGTTCAGCGCTCCCGTGCCGGGCCAGCCGCAGTTCCTGCCGCCGTCCGACTACGGCGCGGGGCCGTACCAGCAGGTCCTGAACGCCCCTCGTCCACCCGCTCAGGGCCCGTACCCGTCCGGGGCCTACCCGGCTCCGGGTCTGGGCCCCAACGGCCCGTATCCGCCTCCTGGGACGGCGCCGCCCGGACCTCCGCCGCAGGGCCCGTACCCGCCCACCCGCTAACGCGCCGCCAGATCGGACGATTCGGTGACCTACTGCGCTAGCCCAGCAGGTTGGGCGGAGACTCCAGATCGGTGAGTTCGATGCCCGGAGCGGCGAGAACGACGTCGCCCGCCAGGTGGACGGTTTCGACTTCCCCTGTGGAGAGGTCCGTGACTTCGTACTGCGAGACCGGGAGCGGCTCCGTTTCGGTCTCATACACGGACGTTCCCGCTCGCCGCCAGCGCCAGGTAGTGGTGAGCGGCGAAAGGGACGGACCGCTCAACTGGACGAGACGGACGTCGTCCTGCGCGTTCTCATCCAATTCCATGGAGCGGGCGACGGCGATGAGGAAACCGGGTGACTCGGCTATGAAGCCGGACGCTCGTTCGGAGTGTTCGGTGCCCGTCTCTCCGGCGGCGCGCACCCAGGCGACCTCGGGACCCGTCACACCGCCCCGGACCCACCAGGTCGGGGTGACGAGTTCGACGCGGATCTGGCGCCACCGCGCGTCCACGACCAGGTCCGTGCGGACGTCGTCCGTGCGCTGGGATGTGTAGCGCCAGCCACCCGGGCCCGGCGCGCACTTGAATCGCTCCTCTAGGCCCTCGCCCGCGTGCAGATACGTCCCGGACGGCACGGCTCAGGACCCGAGACGCCAGGAGTGCAGATAGTCCTCCTGGTCCTGGGTGAGCCGGTCGATGGAGATGGACATCGACGCCAGCTTCAGGCGGGCGACCTCGGTGTCAATGTCCTTCGGGACGTCGTGGACGGCCGCGGACAGCGTCGAATGGGCCGTCGCTAGCCACGCGCACGTGAGGGCCTGGTCGGCGAACGACATGTCCATCACGGCCGCCGGGTGCCCCTCGGCGGCCGCCAGGTTGACGAGGCGACCCTCCGCGAGGAGGACGAGGCGCCGCCCGTCGGCCAGGACGTACTCGGCGGTCTGCGGACGGCTGCCGCTATGCACTTCGACGGCCATATCGCTCAGCGCGCGAACGTCGATCTCGACATCGAAGTGCCCGGAGTTCGCGAGGATCGCGCCGTCTTTCATAACGGCGAGATGCTCCCCGTTAACGACATCACGGTTTCCCGTGACGGTGATGAAGACATCGCCGTTCACGGCCGCCTCTGCCATGGGCTGGACGGCGAAACCCTGCAACGCCGCATCGAGCGCCTTCACAGGGTCGATTTCGGTGATGACGACCCGAGCCCCTAGTCCGCGAGCCCGTTCGGCCAGGCCGCGCCCGCAGAAACCGAAGCCCGCGATGACGACCGTCTTGCCCGCTAGGAGCGTGTTGGTCGCACGGATGATGCCGTCCAGGGTCGATTGGCCCGTGCCGTAGCGGTTGTCGAACATGTGCTTGGTGTCGGTGTCGTTCACCGCGACCATGGGAAAACGCAGCGCGCCTTCAAGCGCCATCTGATGCAGACGGATGACACCGGTGGTCGTCTGCTCGCACCCCGCCTTGACCGTGCCGAGCAGGTCGGTGCGGTCGATGTGCAGCGTGTTGACCAGGTCGCAACCGTCGTCCAGGACGAGGTCGGGCCCCGTCTCCAATGCCTGGTGGATGTGCGCGTAATAACCCTCGCGGTCGGTTCCCGCGCGGGCGAAGACCTCCGCGCCGTACTCCTGGACGAGCGCAGCCGCCGTGTCGTCCTGCGTCGACAGGGGATTGGACGCCGCGAGCGCGACACTCGCACCGCCCGCCTGGAGCGTCCGGATGAGCCCCGCCGTCTCGGTCGTGATGTGCATGCACGCGGCGACCTTCAGCCCGTCCAGAGGACGTTCGTCAGCGAACCGCTCCCGGATCTGGCGCAGCACGGGCATGCTCCGGTCGGCCCACTCGATCCGCTTGACGCCCTCATACGCCAGCGAAGCGTCCGCAATATCGCTCATCCGCGCCCCTCAAAAGGCGGCTGCCGGACGGGTCGGCACCCGCCCGGCAGTACCCGCATCCACACATACCTCAGCCACCGCCGCGACCACGCAACGACCGAAATCGTCGCGATCGCGTGCGAAGCCGGTTTCAAGCGAAGCGAGAAACCGATCGCGCAGCGAGCCGCCAGGCGAGTCGAAGCGATGCTAGCGATCGCCGCGTTTCTCGACGATGGAGGCCCGCCAGGGCCGAAGGAGGAGAGGAATGCAATGAACTCAGTAACGGTAGTGATCCGGCTTGTAGGGGCCTTCGACGTGGACGCCGATGTAGGCGGCCTGCTCCTTGGTCAGCTCGGTGAGCTTGACGCCGAGCGCGTCGAGGTGGAGGCGGGCGACCTTCTCGTCCAGGTGCTTGGGCAGGACGTACACGCCGAGCGGGTACTCCTCGGTCTTGGTGAACAGCTCGATCTGCGCGATGACCTGGTTGGTGAACGAGTTGGACATCACGAACGACGGGTGGCCGGTGGCGCAGCCGAGGTTCATCAGGCGGCCCTCGGCCAGCACGATGATGGAGTGGCCGTCCGGGAAGCGCCACTCGGCGACCTGCGGCTTGACCTCGATCTTCTCGATGCCGGGCGTCTTGGCGAGGCCCGCCATGTCGATCTCGTTGTCGAAGTGCCCGATGTTGGACACGATCGCCTGGTGCTTCATCCGGGCCATGTGGGCGGCCGTGATGATGTTGAAGTTGCCGGTGGTGGTGACGAAGATGTCGGCGGTCTCGACGACGTCGTCCAGGGTGGTGACCTGGAAGCCGTCCATCGCGGCCTGCAGCGCGCAGATCGGGTCGATCTCGGTGACGATCACGCGGGCGCCCTGGCCGCGCAGCGCCTCGGCGCAGCCCTTGCCGACGTCGCCGTAACCGCAGACGACCGCGACCTTGCCGCCGATCAGCACGTCGGTGGCGCGGTTCAGGCCGTCGATCACGCTGTGCCGGCAGCCGTACTTGTTGTCGAACTTCGACTTGGTGACCGAGTCGTTGACGTTGATCGCCGGGAACTGGAGAGTGCCGGCCTTCGCCATCTCGTAGAGGCGGTGGACGCCGGTCGTGGTCTCCTCGGTGACGCCCTTGACGGCGGCGGCGGTCTCCGTCCAGCGGCCCGGCCTCTCCGCGATGGTGCGGCGGAGAGTGTCGAGGACGATGCCGAGCTCCTCGGGGTCGTCCTCGGTGGCGGCCGGGACGGCGCCGGCCTTCTCGTACTCGGCGCCCTTGTGGACGAGGAGGGTCGCGTCGCCGCCGTCGTCCAGGATCATGTTCGGGCCGGTGCCGTCCGGCCACTGCAGGGCCTGGTCGGTGCACCACCAGTACTCTTCGAGCGTCTCGCCCTTCCAGGCGAACACCGGGACGCCCTTCAGGTCGTCCTTGGTGCCGTCCTTGCCGACGACGACCGCGGCGGCGGCGTGGTCCTGGGTGGAGAAGATGTTGCAGGACACCCACCGGACGTCGGCGCCCAGCTCCACCAGCGTCTCGATCAGCACGGCGGTCTGGATCGTCATGTGCAGCGAGCCCATGATCTTGGCGCCGCGCAGCGGCTTGGCGGCGGAGTACTCCTCGCGCACCGCCATCAGGCCCGGCATCTCGTGCTCGGCGAGCCGGATCTCCCGGCGCCCGAAATCGGCCAGCGACAGGTCGGCGACCTTGTAGTCCATGCTTTCGTTGCTCCTTGGTCCGCGCGGATGGCGGGTCGGTACGCGAGGTGACGTCCGCGAGTCTAAGGGCGGCGACCGGCCGCAGGCACGGTCGGAGGCGACTTTCTAACACAAATTTGTCAGAATCGGCTCATGCGCATCACGGAGGCCGCCCGGCGGCTCGGCACCTCGCCCCGCATGCTCCGCTACCGCGAGGCCCTCGGGCTGCTGCCCGTCACCCGGGAGGCGGCGCTGGCCAGGCGCGGCGGCGGCCACCGCCGGTTCGGCGACGCCGAGCTGCGGGCCGTCGCGCTCGCCCTCGCGCTGGAGAAGCGCTACGACATCGGCCCGGCGGAGCTGGCGTTCGGGCTGCGCGTCCTGGCCGAGCCGCAGGTGCAGGCGCACGTCCGCGAGCTGGGCGAACGCATCGGGCGGCTGTCCGCCCCGCCGACCCGCGCGCTCGACTTCGAGAAGGAGAAGGCGATGCGGCTGCTCCGCCGCCGGTGACCGCCGGGCCGGCGTGAGCCGCAGCCGGGGTCAGCCGGGGGCGTTCTCGCCTGGGACGACGACGCCGTACTCGTACGCGAGCATGACCGCCTGTGCGCGGTCGCGCAGGCCGAGCTTGGTGAAGACCCGGGCCACGTGCGTTTTCACGGTGTGCTCGCTGACGACAAGCCGCGCCGCGATCTCGCCGTTGGACAGCCCTCCCGCGATCAGGACGAGCACCTCCGTCTCCCGCGCCGTCAGCGTGGACAGCTCCGACGGCGCCTGCGGCTTGTTGCGCCGCTGCTTGGTGAACTCGCGGATAAGGCGCCCGGTGACCTGCGGGGCGAGGAGGGAGTCGCCGCGCGCCACGACCCGGACGGCGGACACGAGCTCGTCGGCGGTGGCGTCCTTCAGCAGGAAGCCGCTGGCGCCGACGGCGAGCGCCTCGTAGACGTACTCGTCCACGTCGAACGTCGTCAGCACCAGCACCCGGACGTTCTCGGAGCCGGGCAGGGACAGGATGCGCCGGGTGGCCTCGATGCCGTCCATGCCGGGCATCCGGATGTCCATGACGACGACGTCGGGACGGCTGCGCTCGGCGATCCGGACGGCCTCGCGCCCGTCGCCCGCCTCGCCGATGACGGTGATGTCGTCCTGCGCGGCGAGCAGCGCCGCGAACCCGGCCCGGACGATCGTCTGGTCGTCGACGATCAGCACGTTGATCACCGCCGCCGCCTCGCGGGCTCGCCGATGGGGTCGATGGCGATGACGGGGTCAGGCGCCGCCGGGAGGCGCCTCGGAGCCGTGTCCACGGGTGGAATTCCCTTCCCTCGTCAGCGGAAGCTCGGCCTCCACCAGGAACCCGCCCTGTTCGGCCGGGCCGGCGGAGAACCGCCCGCCCAGCATGGTCGCACGTTCCCGCATCCCGACGAGGCCATGTCCGCCACCCGACCCGTGTAGGCCACCTTGCTCTTGCGAGGCGCTCGCCCCCGGCGTCTCCAAGCGGGTGTGCCCGGCGTCCACGGCCGTGGCCCCGGCGGGGTCGTCCAGCACGGCGGTACGGGACGCGGGGTCGTCGCGGTTCAGCACCCTGGTCTGGGACGGCCCGGGCCCCGACGCCCCGCTGTCGTGCACGCGGACCGCCAGCCGGTCGGGCATGAACGTCAGGTCGACGCGGACCCCCGCCCCCGGCGCGTGCCGCCGCGCGTTCGTCAGCGCCTCCTGGACGATCCGGTACGCCGACAGCTCCACCGTCGTCGACAGCATGCGCGGGTCGCCGTGCACGGCGAGGTCGACGTGGCCGCCCGCGCCGCGGTGCTGCTCGATCAGGTCGGGCAGCCGGTCCAGGCGCGGCTGCGGGGAGTTGGCCGCGTCCGGTTCCGGTTTCGCGTCGGCGCGCAGCACGCTGAGCAGCCGCCGCATCTCCACCAGCGCCTCCCGCGCGGTCTTGGCGATCTCGGTGTAGCCGGCGCGGGCCTCGGGCGACAGGTTCTCCATCGTGTACGGGGCCGTCTCCGCCTGCACCGCGATCATGGAGACGGAGTGCGCGACGACGTCGTGCAGCTCGCGGGCGATGCGGGCCCGCTCCCGCATCACCGCCTGCTCCCGCTGGACGGCCGTGAGCCGGGTCAGGGTCTCGTTGGTGCGCTCGGCCGCCTTCGCCTCGGTCTGGCTGGCGGACTCCACGACGCGGCGCGCGTCGCCGAGCCCGATGGCGGCCAGGACGGCGATGAAGACGGCCGGCCACGGGACGTCGTCCAGCGTCGAGGTGGCCAGGTAGACGACCGCGAGCGTGACCACGCTGCCGACCGCGAGGACGCCGGTGGACTGGCGGGGCAGCTGCCGTCCCAGCGCGTACAGCGTGTACAGGGCCGCGAAGCCTGTGGTGACCAGGAGGATCTGCCCGGTGAGCAGGCTCGCCGCGACCGCGCCGAGCACGATGGCCGCGACCGGGCGCAGGTTCTCGCGCCGCCAGCCGAGCGGGAGCGTGGACGCGACCGCGAACCCGCCCGCGAGGCTGAGCGGCGAGTCGGCGCGCGGCGCCAACTCGGCGAGCGCGGCGATGGTGAGGGCGAGCCCGGTCAGCGGCGCGAAGTACCAGGAGCCGACGACCTCGCGCCAGGTGTTGATCCAGCGGGGCAGGGGCGCGGTCGTCCCGTCCGGGACGGCGGAACCCGGCATACCAGGCGGCAGACGCCGTCCGGCGTTGCCGTTCAGCCGCGCGACGAGGCGCACCGCCAGCGGACGCAGCAGGGTGCCGATCCCGGTGAGGATCCACAGCAGCAGCTGGCCCACTCCCGCTACGATCCGGCCGGACAGCCGCCACGCGTGGTGCGCCACGGCAGGGCCGAACCCCGCGGGACCGGGTCCGGTCCGGGCCTTGTCATCGGACGTCACGACTCAATACTGGCCTCTGAGGCTTGCTCTCACCTCACCGCGCGGATGTATGCGGGCGGCGCGGCTCCGTCTGGAGTACCACCCGCTTTCCCTCCTTGAGGGGGACGTATCGGAGACCGCCGCGAACGTAGTGTTCTAACCGTGACCGCGACGGCGGCGGCTCCGGCGTAGGGGGTTCGGGGCGGCTGCCGCGGTCACACCAGAACCGCCCGGTGTTCAGGGGTCCGGGCGGGGAGGCATGGGAAAGCACCTCGCCGGACGGCCGTGGTTCGCGCCTCTTCGGAGGCACTCGCCGGTCTTGCCTGGGCTGGGGTTGGCCGGCACAGCGGCGGCCGCCCGGCGAGGGGTCCCATGTTCCTCCGGCCCCCGCGCGACCGCGCGGCGAGGCCGCCGCGCACATCACGCAGGTGTCCGGAGCGTCGGGTCAGTCTTTCTCCAGCTGCGGGGGCACCGCGCCGGTGACGGTCTTGCGGGGGGCCTCGTCCAGCGCCGGCTCCAGGTAGATCAGCTTCGCCTCCGGGAACTGCGCCCGGATCTTGGCCTCGGCGGCGTCGATGCCGCGGGCCACGTCGGCGGCCGTGTCGTCGTGGTTGACGGCGATCTTGGCGGCGATGAGCAGCTCGTCCGGGCCGAGGTACTCCGTCCGCAGGTGGATGAGGTGGTCGACCTGCTCGACCGACTCCAGCGCGTCGATGATCTCCCGCTCGTGCTCGGGCGTGACGCCCTCGCCGATCAGCAGGCTCTTCGTCTCGATCGCCAGGATCGTCGCGACGACGGCGAGCAGCACGCCGATCGCCACGGTGCCGATGCCGTCCCACACGCCGTCGCCGGTCGCGACGGCCATCGAGACGCCGAACAGGGCGAGGAACAGGCCGACGAGGGCGGCGAGGTCCTCCAGCAGGACGACGGGCAGCTCGGGGGCCTTGGCGCGGCGGATGAACGCCCACCAGGACTGGTCGCCGCGGACCCGGTTCGACTCGACGATCGCGGTGCGGAACGAGAAGATCTCCATGATGATCGCGGCGATCAGCACCCCGAACGCCCAGCCCGGCGCCTTGACCTCCTCCGGGTGGGAGATCTTGTGGTAGCCCTCGTACAGCGAGAACACCGCGCCGACGGTGAACAGCACCACCGCGACGACGAACGCGTAGAAGTAGCGCTCGCGGCCGTAGCCGAACTGGTGCTGCTGCGTCCGCTCGCGCCTGGAGCGCTTGCCGCCGAGGAGCAGGAGCCCCTGGTTCCCCGAGTCCGCCATCGAGTGGATCGACTCGGCGAGCATCGACGACGAACCGGTGAACACGAACGCGACCATCTTCGACGCCGCGATCCCGAGGTTGGCGGCCAGCGCGGCGACGATGGCCTTGGTTCCGCCCTCAGCACTCATCTCTAAGCAATCCTCGCTTTTAGCTCTTGAATGGCAGGCACCGGAGTGGGGTCCACGCCCAGCGCGATAGCCAAGTAAACCGTGACATAGTCAGCGAGCGCGATCAGAGTCGCGATTCGTTCCAGCGGATGCTCGCCCTCGGCCCCGATCTGGGTGACGGCCACGCCCCGGTCACGGGCGATGTCGACGGACGCGTCGCACCGCTTGCGGACCTGCGGATGCTCCTCCACGTCCCGCATCAGGACGAGATGCAGGCCGTGCTCGGGATCGTCCACCCGGTCGCGGAAGAAGTCGTCAGGGTCGGACGACGACGGCGATGGCGCGGCGCCGCGCCCGAAATGACCGTCGAACGCCATCACCTGGTTGTGGCCGGCCTCCGGGACCTCGCCGAAGACGCCCGGGTACTTGGCGTTCTCGTTGAGCTGGCAGCACAGCCGGTACGCCGCCGTGGCCGCCAGCGGCGACGACCCCCACACCAGCGGGACGTCGCCCGCGAGGTCCAGCGCCATCCGCTTGGCCGGGTTGACGAACGGCTCGCTGGACGGACGGCACCGGTGCGCGACGTCCTCCAGCAGCGCGGCCGTCGACTCGAGGACCATCTCGGGCACGTCCGCCAGCCCCAGCGAGCGCGCCGCGAGGACCAGGGGGATCGTGAGGCCCCACAGCGTCGAACGCGGCTGCCCCACCGAACGCACCGGGACGAAAACGCCGCGGCTTCTTTCGGACAGCTCCGCGAGCGGCGAATCCGGCCCGCCGACGAACAGGAGCCGGCATCCGCGGCGGGCCGCCTCCGCGGCGACTTCGAGGGTCTCTTCGGTCTTCCCGGAGCAGGAGACCGCGATGACCAGGTCGGCGGCGCCCACCCAGCCGGGCAGCCGGTAGCCGCGCACCGTCGTCACCGGGACCGCGCAGCCCACGCCGCACACCGCCGCGAGGACGTCGCCGGAGATGCCCGAGCCGCCCATGCCGGCGATCACGATCGCGCGGGGCCTGCCGTCCTCGGCGAGACGGTCGATGCCCGCCTCGGCCGCGGCGCGCTGCGCCTCCCGCACCTGCGCCGCCGACGACGCGACCTGCCGCAGCATCCCCCCGGGATCGGCCGCCTCTGCCGCCGCGACGTCGTCCAGCCGGGAGGGATCGAGCCCTGCGCTCATGGCCCCGCCTCCGCTCGGCGGGTCACGGAGCGGGAGTCCTGGCCTCGTCGACCAGCAGGACGGGGATCTCGTCGCGGACGGGGTAGGCGTAGTGGCACGACCCGGTGCACACCAGCTCCGCGGCCTCCTCGTCGGCGCGCAGGTCGCCGCCGCAGTTGGGGCAGGCGAGGATCTCCAGCAGCCAGGAGTCGAGCTTCAACGTCATAGCAGCGTCACTTCTCCCTCTCGGTCACTTCTCCCGCCACCGGGTCGCTCTCCCCCGCGGCCGGTCGTTCTCGCGAACCCGTCACGTCCTCTGCGGCGGTCACTTCTTCCGCACCAGGGCGAGGACCTCGTCGCGGATCGCCGCCATGGTCGCGTCGTCGGCCGCCTCGGCGTTGAGGCGCAGCAGCGGCTCGGTGTTGGACGGCCGCAGGTTGAACCACCACCCGGCGGCGTCGTCGCTCACGGTGAGGCCGTCGAGCTCGTCGATCGCGATCCCGGGGCGTCCGGCGAAGGCGTCGCGGACGTTCGCGGTGGCGGCGTCCTGGTCGGCGACCTCGCTGTTGATCTCGCCGGACGCGACGTAGCGCGTGTACTCGCCGAGCAGTTCGGAGAGCGGCCCGTCCTGCTCCCCGAGCGCCGCGAGGACGTGGAGGGCGGCCAGCATGCCGGAGTCGGCGAACCAGAAGTCGCGGAAGTAGAAGTGCGCCGAGTGCTCGCCGCCGAACACCGCGCCCGTCTCCGCCATCGTCTGCTTGATGAACGAGTGCCCGACCCGCGTGCGGACCGGCGTCCCGCCGTGCTCGGTGATGATCTCCGGGACGGCCTTCGACGTGATCAGGTTGTGCACGATCGAGGAGCCGGGGTGCTTGGCCAGCTCCCGCGTCGCGACCAGCGCCGTGATCGCGGACGGGGCGACGATCTCGCCGCGCTCGTCCACGACGAAGCAGCGGTCTGCGTCGCCGTCGAAGGCCAGCCCGATGTCGGCGCCCGTCTCGCGGACCTTGGCCTGCAGGTCGCGCAGGTTCTCCGGCTCGATCGGGTTGGCCTCGTGGTTGGGGAAGGTGCCGTCCAGCTCGAAGTACAGCGGCACCAGGTCGATCGGCAGGCCCTCGAAGACGGACGGGACGGTGTGGCCGCCCATGCCGTTGCCGGCGTCCACGACGACCTTGAGCGGACGGATCGACGACAGGTCGACCAGCGTCTTCAGATGGTCGGCGTAGCCCTTGAGGATGTCGCGGCGCGAGACCGTCCCCGGCTCGCCGGCGTAGGCCGGGACACCGTTCTCGATCATGTCGCGGATCTCGGTGAGGCCGGTGTCGCGGCCGACCGGGCGGGCGCCCGAGCGGCAGAGCTTCAGCCCGTTGTACCTGGCGGGGTTGTGGCTCGCGGTGAACATCGCGCCGGGCAGGTCGAGGCTGCCGCTGGCGTAGTACAGCATGTCGGTGGAGCCGAGCCCGGCCTCGATCACGTCCGCGCCCTGGGACGTCGCGCCGCGCGCGAACGCCTCGGCCAGCGGCACGGACGACTCCCGCATGTCGTGGGCGGTGACGATCGCGTCCGCGCCCGTCACCCGCACGAACGCCGCGCCGGCCGCCTCGGCCGTCGCGGGGTCGAGTTCGTCCGGCACGACGCCGCGGATGTCGTACGCCTTGAAGATCTTGGCGAGGTCGCCCACTCCTGCTCCCTGTCCGCTGAGCCCTGTCCCAAAGAAACGGGGTTCACGAGCCTACCGGGAAGGGCGGACGCGCCCCGCCGCGACGCCGCAGAGCCACCGGACGATCTCGCAAGCAGGGCCACGCCCCGGAGATCACTCCTGGGCGGGCTGGGTTCCCGCGGGCTCCGAGCGCAGCACCCGCAGATGGCCGCGGCGGCCGACCTCCGTGCCCTGCCCGACCGGCTCGTGACCGGTTCCGGGGGCGGGCCGCGCGGCCTCGCGGACGGCGTCGGCGAGGGCCTCCAGGTCGTCCGCGCTCGGCTCGGACTCCTCCTCGACGGGCAGCCGAACCAGTTCCCATCCCATCGGGGCGGTGAGCCGCTCCGAATGCTCCGCGCACAGGTCGTAGCAGTGCGGCTCGGCGTACGTGGCGAGCGGACCCAGCACCGCGGTGGAATCGCGGTAGACGTACGTGAGCGTGAACACTGCGGGCGCCTTGCAGGCGGTACGAGAGCAGGTGCGGACGGGGCTCACGATGGCTGACCGTACCTCCCTCCCACCGGCTCCGCCACCACCCGGCCGAACGTGTCGCCGTTACCGGTGGATTTCCGGGGTAACAACTACATTCCGTGTGGTCTCCAACTCTCACCGTGCGGCCACCGCACGCGTGTTCGGCGAGGTGGAGAGGTACTCTTGTGGCGTGCGATCCCGTGTGGCAGGCGTACGGCGCCGCGATCGGCACGGCCGTGGCGTACGTGGTCCTCTGACGCCCCCGCAGGCTCCGATCTCACGCACCCGCGCGGAACGGTTCGACGACCTCGTCGAAGACGAGGTGCGGCGGCTCGGCGGCCGCTGGGGCCGCGAGCTGGCCCGGGTGCGGTTCACCGTCGAGGAGGTTCCCAGCGTCGAGCCCTGGTTCGATGGCCCCGTCCCCCTCGGGCAGACCATTCCGGCCGAAGGCAAGCGTCCGGTGCGTATCACGGTGTTCCGGCGTCCCGTCGAGGCGCGGGCGAAGGGCGAGGCCGAGCTGGCCCGCCTGATCCGCGACCTTCTGGTCGAGGAGGTCGCCGACCTCCTCGGGCTCTCTCCCGAATCCGTCGACCCCAGCTACGACTCGCCTGACGACTAGCCGGGGTCCCTGACGACTAGCCGGGGGTCAAAGCTCCCTGGGTGTCGACGGTGTCGGGGAGGTGGACGGTGATCGCGGCGGGAGTGATCGGCAGGACGGTGAACAGGTAATCGTCGTCCTTGCCCTTGGAGAGCGTCCGGGAGGCGTGGACGGGGCCCGAGCCGGCCTTCGGGACGATCACCACGCCGTAAGCGGTGTCATCCTTGGCGTCCCGGTTCGGGGCGGCCAGCGCGGTCTCCACGGTGCGGCCCGCCGGGATCTCGATCACCTGCGGGGCGCTCTTGCCCGTCGCGTTCACGGTCGTGACCTCGACGGTCGCCGCCCCGGACGGGGCCGTCAGGACGAGCGAGGAGTCGAACCGGTTGTCGGCCACGATGCCGGGCCCCGAACCGTCGAGCGGCGGCGTGGACGTCCCGTAGGCGATGTCGGCGCCGCGGTCGGCGGCGAAGCCCGCGACGATCGGGCGGTCCGCGACGAGCCGGACGGCCCCGGCCTTGCCCACCAGCGCGCCGTCGATCGCCAGGGACGTGACGGTCTTGCCGGGCGCGTCGAGGACGTCCTGGCCCTGCGGGGCGAACGCGCCGTCCTTCGTGATCACCTGCGTCCTGATCCGGGCGTCGGACTCGCCGGGCACGGAGATCAGCAGCCGGCGCTTGCCCGGGCCGCCCGGCACGCCGGGCACGACGACCGACGGCGCGGGCGCCGGCGACCGCGGCAGCCACTCGATGCCCTTCTCCTCCCCGGCGCGGACGCGCAGGGACGCGGTGACCCGTCCGCCGTTGGTGCGGACGCGCAGCGCGAGGTCGGCGGCCGACTTGACGACGTCGCCGAGCCCCTCGGGCGACCCGCCGATCTTCACGACCCGGGTGGTGTACGGCTCGACGCGGGTGCCGCGCCCCTCGATCGTGTCGAGCGGGCCCTCGCCGGACAGCGCGATGACGTCCACGGACGCGGGCTGGGAGTCGACGTTGGTGAGGTACAGGTCGAGTTCGTCGGCGGCGACGGGTCCGGGGCCGATGAACCACTGGTCGGTGGCGGGCGAGGCGCAGCGGGCGCCGGCGAGGCCGCGGTCGTCGCCGCCGTCCTCGTAGGTGGTCTGCTCGGCCTCCAGCCCGGCGGCCATCGCGCCGGTGGCGCGGAGCGTGTAGGAGTCGTCGCCGGATTCGGTGTCCTTCTCCCAGCTCTGGCCGGGCGACGTCATGGACGCGAGCGCGGCGCCGCCCTTCGTCGGCGTCATGTCCACCCGTCCGCCCTTCCTGGGGGAGGCGAGGGACTGGACCGCCAGCCGCCCACCCTCGTGGCCGGGGCAGACCATCACGGCTGACGTGACCGGGGCTTCGCGGCCGTTCGCGTCTACGTCCCCTGGACGGGAGAACGTCGCGGCCCCGTACAGCGCGGCGACGCCGACGAGCATGAGCGCGGCGGACGCGTACCGCATGCCGACGAGGCGCAGCAGCGTGTCGGTGTTCACGAGCTCGTCCGTGTTCACCAGCTTGCGCGGGTTCGGGAGTTTGCGTGCGTTCAGGAGCTTGCGCGGGTTCGGGAACTTGCGCGGGTCCGGCAGCTTGCGCGCGCTCACGAGACCTCCTCCGGCTTCGGTTCCTCCACGGGAGGCGGCGTCTCGTGCTGGACGCGGACGTGGCTCCCGCGGCGGCGTCCTCGCCGTCCACGGCGCCGTTCGCGTTCACCGGGGAACCTGAAGTTCTCCGCCTGCGCGCCCGGCAGGGCCAGGACGGCGACGAGCAGTACGGCGATGCCCTGGACGACGAGCCAGGTGTGCCGCATCGTCATCGACCTCGTCAGCTCGAACTCTCCTCCGGCGGCGGGGATGTCGTAGCCCTGGGCCCAGCCGTCCACTTCGCGTTCTTTGAGGTCTTCGCCGTTCAGGGTGGCGTCCCAGCCGTCGTCGGACGGTTCGGCGAGGAGGAGTGTGCGATTGCCGTTTCCGGGCGGGATCTGCATGCGCGCATCGATCCGTCCGGCGGGAAGGGGCGTGACGGCGGCCCCTTCCAGAAGCATCATGCGGGCGGACGGCGACTGGAGCCGCCAAACGGCGAACGTGTCAGTGCGGCTGAGCCGCGTCAGCTCAGGTGCCGAGTCGAGGACGTCGGTGACGGGGTTCTTCCTGGGATTCGGCACCAGGATGTACTGGACGCCCATGCGCGTCAGCGCGGGCCCGTCATTGCCTTCGCGACCGGCGGCCAGTCCGGCGACGAGGTCGTCCAGGCGGTCGTGGGCTTCGCCGCCGTCCGTGACTTCGGATTCGCCTATGCGTGGACGGGCGTCCCTGAGCAGGGTGTAGGAAATGCGTCCGTTCGGCTCTCTGTGCAGGACGAGCGTCCTCGCCCCGCCAGGCCCGTGGAGGAACGCGGGAACGGCGTCGGGGTCGACCTTGCCCAGCGGGCCGCCCGCTCCCCCGGCCACCCAGAACCCGGCGGCCAGCACGGGCGCGGAGAGGGCGGCGACCACGACGACCGCCCCGCCCGCCTTGTAGATCAGGTGGTCGCCCGCCAGCGCCACGGTCGCGCGCTGGACGACGGCGGTCGCCGCGAGCAGCACCCCGCCCCCCGCGAAGATCAGCGCGACGCCGGGCCAGACGGGCGCCTCGTCCGCGCCCTTGGCCACGGTCGCGGCGCTGATCAGGATCGCGACGAGCAGCCCGTAGACGCCCAGCAGCCAGCCCGCCAGCACGGTGTAGCGGCGTCCGCGCAGCGGCAGCGCGCACACGGCGAGGGCGAGCAGCCCGGCCGCCGCCCACGCCGGGGGCGTGCCGGGCCCGCCCGGGTCGAGCGCGAGCAGGTCGGCCGCGGCGGCGGGCTCGAACCACCGGTGCAGGCCCGCCTCGACCAGGAAGCGCGACGGGTTCAGCAGGAGGCCGACCGTCCACGGGAGCATCAGCAGCGGCGGCACGCCCAGCGCGATGGCGACGTTGCGGCGGGCCCGCCGCCGGGGACGGTCGAACAGCGCCCACACGGTCGCGGCGGCGATCACGGCGATCAGCCAGGTGAGCGGGACGAACGCCATCGCGACGGCGAGCAGCAGCGCGGCCGCCCACGCCGCCCGGCCCGCGCGCTTGCGCCGCGTCCGGACGTCGAACGCGGCGGCCTCCGAGCGCGGCAGCCCGTACACGCGGGCGATGTTCACGGCGATCAGCGGGAGCAGGACGAGGACGACGGCGGTCCCGAGGCGTCCGCCCGCGATGGCGCCGGTCGCGGCGGGCAGCAGCGCGTACGCGGCGGCGAACCAGGCCCGGACGGCGGAGACGGGGACGCGACGGCTCTTGGCGCGGGCGCGGCGCCCCTTCCGTCCCATCCACCTCTTCCGCGGGTTCCGCGGCTCCCGCGGCGGCTCCGGCACCGGCGGCTCCGACACCAGCAGCCGGGACGCGCGGTAGGCGGTGAGGCCCGCGAGCGGCACGCTGCCGAGCAGCAGGACCGACACCGTCAGCCACGGCTTGCCGAGCGTCACCGTCGACAGGACGGCGAGCACCCCCACGTAGGGCGGGCTGCCCGCGTCGCTGCCGAGCCCGACGGGATGCCAGCCCGACAGGTACTGCGCCCACAGGTCGCTCGCGCCGCCCCACGCGGGGACGAGCGCGCCGCCGCCGAGCCGTCCGGCGGCCGTGAGCAGGGAACGCTCCGCGGCGACCGCGACCGCCGCCAGCATCAGGACGATCACGACGCCGGGGCGGGCGAGGAGGCGGCGGATCGGGCCGGGCTCGTCGTCGGACGGGGTCTCGTCGTCGTCGCGGCTCTCGCGTTCCCGTTCGTGGGCGGCGAAGTACTCGGAGATCGCCTCGAACGTCCGGCGCATCACGACCCAGCGGGGCTGGAAGCGCCGGACGGTGCGGTACACGCGTTTCCGGCCGTCCGCGCGGGCCGCCCGCGCCGCCCGCACCCGGCCCGGGTCGCGCAGGACGTCGCCGAGCGCGCGGAGCTCCTCGCGGGCCGCGACCGGCTGCTTGGTGGCCGCCAGGTAGAGCGCGTGGGCGAGGGACGCCCACACGTTGCGGAGCAGCGACCGCAGCATCGCGCCGAGCGGCAGGTTGGCGAGCATCGTCTGGACGGCGTTGCGGCGGTCGCGGCGGGCCGGGTGCTCGGCGGTCATGCCGATCTCGCGGATCCCGCGCCGGGACGCCTCCGCGTGGTACACGACCGCGTCGGTCGCGGTCACGACCCGGTGGTCGGCGGCGTGCACCCGCCAGCAGAAGTCGAGGTCGTCGCGGAAGATGCCGTAGTCGGGGTCGAAGCCGCCGAGGGCGTCCCACACGTCGCGGCGGACCAGCATCCCGGCGCTGCCGACCGACAGCACGTCCCGGACGCCGTCGTGCTGCCCCTGGTCGAACTCGTGCCGGTCCAGGCCCGTCTCGCGGCGTCCGGCGGCGTCGACCGTGACGCCGACCTCCCGCAGGACGCGCCGGTCGTCCCAGTCGCGCACCTTGGGGCCGAGCACCGCGATGCTCGGGTCGGTGTCCGCGGTGCGCAGGAGCTGGGCGAGCGCGTCGTGGGCGGGCGCGGAGTCGTCGTGCAGCAGCCAGATCCACTCGGTGCGGGGCTTGGCGGCCGCCTTGGACTCGGGCTGGTCGGCGGGCCCTGGATCATCGTCGGGGACGGGCGCGGACGCGGCGTCCTGCTGGAGCGCCTCCGCGACGGCCTCCCCGTACCCGGTGGTGCGGGGCAGCGTGAGGATCTTCTCCGCGCCGACGACCTCGGCGAGGACGGCGGGCCCGCGGTCGAGGCTTCCGGTGTCCACGGTCAGGAGGCGCTGCACGGGACGCGCCTGCGTCAGCAGCGCCTTGAGCGTCTCCGGGAGCCACCGCGCACCGTCGTGCGCGACGAGGACGGCCGTGACGACATGGCGATCGAGTGTGGGGGGCAAGGATCGCTCGATCTGTGGGACGACAGGTTCGGGGCTGAATCATCAGCAGCCGTGCCGGCCCAGGGGCCGACACGGCTGATAACTGTACGCGCGGCCGCACGGGACGTACCCCGGATCCCGAAGATCCGCGGGGCGCGACCGGGCTCCCCTTCCCGGCCGCCTCCCTGCCGATCCCGGCGACGGCGTCAGACGTCGAACGTCAAACGGCTTGGCGCTTCAGCTTGCGACGCTCCCTCTCGGAGAGACCTCCCCAGATGCCGAAACGTTCGTCGTGCTGCAGCGCGTACTCCAAGCATTCCGTACGCACCTCGCATGCCCGGCACACCTTCTTGGCCTCGCGAGTGGAGCCGCCCTTCTCCGGAAAGAACGCCTCTGGGTCCGTCTGCGCGCACAGGGCGCGCTCCTGCCAGCCCAACTCTTCGCCGTCGCCGTCTGTGCCGTGCGCCAGCGGGATGACCACCTCGCTCACAGCGCACCTCCCTGCCCGTGGAACCCCCTGGTCAACGCCTGCTCTTCGGTTCCTTCCCCCGAGAAGGCATTGAAACTACACCGACGAAATTACACGCGTGTAGCGCCGTCCCCGTCAAGCCGATAGAGCTTTCCGGGGCGACATAGCGGGTTATGCCGGGATGGGCGGGACGCCCTTTGGACGAAGATCACAAAATCCGGGGCCGGATCTCCGGCCGGATCACTGCGGCGGTGGGGGACGGTTGTCCCGGTACCAGTCGCCCTCCTGCTCGCCGGCGCCCTGCTGCGGCGGAGCGGGCTGGGTGCCCTGCGGCCCCTGCTCCTGGCCGCCGCTGCCGCCGTACGCGCGGGTCCACTCGCCCATCTCGTCCTGTTCGGCGGGCTGCTGCCCCTGCTGGGCCTGCTGCTCGTAACCCTGCTGGGCCTGCTGCTGCTCGTAGCCCTGCTGGCCCGCCTGATAGCCGTACTGCTGCTGGTAGTCCTGCTGCTGGCCGTACTGCTGCTGGGGCTGGCCGTACGCCTGCTGGCCGTACTGTTGCTGCTGCTGGTCGTACTGCTGCTGGTCGTAGCCTTGCTGCTGCTCGTAACCCTGCTGCGCCGCCTGCTGGCCTTCCGCGCCCGGCTGCTGCTGGCCGTACTGCTGATACTGCTGGTACTGCTGCTGCCCGTACGCCTGCTGGCCGTAGCCCTGCTGCCCCGGCTGGACGGGCTGACCCGGCTGACCGGGCTGGCCCTGCTGGTAACCGAATTCGCCGTAGCCCTGCTGCATCGGCATCTGCGGACGCGCCGGCTGCAGACCCTGGAACACGGTGTAGGCGTACCATCCACCGACGCCCACGACGGCGATCTTCCCGGCGCCCAACAGGAACACCGACAATTTCGTGAGGGCTTTCGTGCTGTCGGAGTCGGCGAGCATTCCGGCGAGCCAGCAGATGACGCCGAACAGGGCGACGCCGCCGAGGACGCCGAGCGCCCCCATGACGATCGTCCGGGCCTGCGGTGTGGGCGTCTCGCCCCACGTCACCAGCAGGACCGCGAGGACGAGGAGGCCGACCGTCCCGAACTGGAGGAACATCCCGTCGCGCGTCTCGACCAGCGCGCTGAGCGTGAACGGGCCGTCGTCGCCGAGAAGCGAGATGATGCCCGCGAGCAATTGCAAACCCGCCGCGGCGATCAGTACCCAGGCGGCCGGTTCGCGCAGGCGCTGGACGGCTTCCTTGTTCACGGTGAATTCTCCCAGACCGAGGCAATCCGATTACACAGCAAAGCTTTGCATACTTTATCTCCCAGGGGGACGGCCCCAGGGCCCCTTCACGGCCGGGCCCCGGGCGCCGGGAGCGGGGCAGTGAATAGGGTGATCTTATGAAGATCGTGGCGTTGGCGGGCGGGATCGGCGGGGCCCGGTTCCTGCGCGGGCTCCGGTCGGCGGAGCCCGCGGCCGAGATCACCGTGATCGGGAACACCGGGGACGACATCTCCCTGTTCGGGCTGCGGGTCTGCCCCGATCTGGACACCGTGATGTACACGCTCGGCGGCGGCATCAACGAGGAGCAGGGCTGGGGGCGGGCCGGCGAGACGTTCGCCGTCAAGGAGGAGCTCGGCGCGTACGGCGCCGGGCCGGGCTGGTTCGGGCTGGGCGACCGGGATTTCGCGACGCACATCGTCCGGACGCAGATGCTCGCGGCCGGCTACAAGCTGTCGGCGGTGACCGAGGCGCTGTGCGACCGGTGGAAGCCGGGCGTGCGGCTGATCCCGATGACCGACGACCAGGTCGAGACGCACGTCGTGATCGAGGACGAGCGCGGGCGGCGCGCGATCCATTTCCAGGAATGGTGGGTGCGGCTGCGCGCGTCCGTCCCGGCGCTGTCGATCGCGGCGGTCGGCGCGGAGGAGTCCAAGCCCGCGCCGGGGGTGCTGGAGGCGATCGAGGCCGCCGACGTCGTGCTGTTCCCGCCGTCCAACCCGGTGGTGAGCATCGGGACGATCCTGGCGGTGCCCGGCATCCGGGACGCGATCGCGGCCAAGACCGTCGTCGGCGTCTCGCCGATCATCGGCGGCGCGCCCGTGCGCGGGATGGCGGACGCCTGCCTGACGGCGATCGGCGTGGAGACGTCGGCCCGCGCGGTCGCCGAGCTGTACGGGCTCGGGCTGCTGGACGGCTGGCTCGTCGACGAGGCCGACGGGGACGTGCGGGTGGAGGGCATCGAGGTGCGGCCGCGTCCGCTGCTGATGAGCGACGCGGACGCCACCGCCGCCATCGCCCGCGCGGCCGTCGATCTAGCCGTGGAGCTGAAGCGGGCGGAGGAGTCGCGGTGAGGCTGGAGGTCTTCGGGGTCGCGGGGATGCCGGAGGTCGCGGCGGGCGACGACATCGCCGCGCTGATCCCGGCCGGGACGGTGGCGGACGGCGACGTGCTCGTCGTCACGTCCAAGATCGTCAGCAAGGCGGAGGGGCGGGTCCTGGTCGCCGACGACCGGGAGAAGGCCATCGACGCCGAGACCGTGCGGGTCGTGGCGCGGCGCGCCCACGCGCGCGGCGAGACGCGGATCGTGGAGACGCGGCAGGGCCTCGTGCTGGCCGCCGCCGGGGTGGACGCGTCCAACACGGCGCCGGGCACGGTGCTGCTGCTGCCGGAGGACCCGGACGCCTCCGCCCGCCGCATCCGCGCAAGCGTGCGCGAGCGGACCGGGGCGGACGTCGCCGTGATCGTGTCCGACACGCTCGGGCGGCCGTGGCGGATCGGGCTGACGGACGCGGCCATCGGCGTCGCGGGCCTGGAGCCGCTGAACGACCTGCGCGGCCAGGACGACGCGCACGGGAACCCTCTCGAAGCCACGGTCATCGCGATCGCCGACGAGGTCGCCGCCGCGGCCGAGCTGGTGAAGGGCAAGCTCGACGGGGTGCCGGTCGCGGTCGTGCGCGGCCTGTCCCGGCTGGTCACGCGGGAGGACGGGCCCGGCGCGCGGGCGCTGGTCCGCAGGCCCGAGGAGGACATGTTCCGGTACGGGCCGTCGGAGGTGCTGCGGGCCCGCCGGACGATCCGCGAGTTCACCGCCGACCCCGTCGACCCGGCGGCGGTCCGGCGCGCCGTCGCCGCCGCGATCACCGCCCCGGCGCCGCACCACACCACGCCGTGGCGGTTCGTCCTGCTGGAGTCGGCGGAGTCGCGGACCCGGCTGCTGGACGCGATGCGCGACGCCTGGGAGGCCGACCTGCGCCGCGACGGCTTCTCGGAGGAGTCGATCACCAAGCGGCTGCGGCGCGGCGAGGTGCTGCGGCGCGCTCCGTACCTGGTCGTGCCGTGCCTGGTCATGGACGGTTCGCACGACTACCCGGACGAGCGCCGGTCCCGGGCCGAGCGCGAGATGTTCGTCGTCGCGGCCGGGGCGGGCGTGGAGAACCTGCTGGTCGCGCTGGCGGTGGAGGGGCTCGGCTCCTGCTGGGTGTCGAGCACGATGTTCTGCCGCGACGTCGTCCGCGCGTCGCTGGGCCTGCCGGACGACTGGGACCCCATGGGCGCCGTCGGCGTCGGCCACCCGGCCGCCCCGCCCCGCGAACGTCCGCCGCGGAGCGCGGACGATTTCATCGAGGTCCGCTGAGGCGGGAATAGATCGCGGAAGGCCGGGGCTGATGCCGGATGCCCGGAACTTCCCGGGATCCCAGGTCGGCACTGAATATGACGATTGGCATAGAGTGCCCGCATGGACGCCATGAGCTCCGCGCTTCGCCGGGCGCTGGCCCGCGCGCGTGACGGCAAGACCCTGGACCGATCCGAGGCCACGACATTGCTGGGAGCCCGCGGCGCGGCGCTCGACGATCTGCTCGCCCACGCGGCCCGCACCCGGGACGCCGGTCTGGACGCCGCCGGGCGGCCGGGCGTCATCACCTACAGCCGCAAGGTCTTCATCCCGCTGACCCGCCTGTGCCGGGACCGCTGCGGCTACTGCACGTTCGCGACCGTCCCGCACAAGCTGGACGCGCCCTACCTGAGCCCGGACGAGGTGCTTGAGATCGCGCGGCAAGGCGCGGAGATGGGCTGCAAGGAGGCCCTGTTCACGCTCGGCGACCGTCCCGAGGACCGGTGGAAGCAGGCCCGCGAGTGGCTGGACGCGCACGGCTACGACGACACGCTCTCCTACGTCCGGGCGATGGCGATCCGGGTGCTGGAGGAGACCGGGCTGCTGCCCCACCTGAACCCCGGCGTGCTGACCTGGCGCGACTTCCAGCGGCTGAAGCCGGTCGCGCCGTCCATGGGCATGATGCTGGAGACGACGGCGACGCGGCTGTTCAGCGAGCGCGGCGGCCCGCACTTCGGGTCGCCGGACAAGGACCCGGCCGTCCGCCTGCGGGTGCTGGAGGACGCGGGCCGCACGAACGTGCCGTTCACGACCGGCATCCTCATCGGCATCGGCGAGACGGCCGAGGAGCGCGCGGACGCGATCTTCGAGATCCGGCGGACGATGCGGGAGTACGGCGCGATCCAGGAGGTGATCGTCCAGAACTTCCGCGCGAAGCCCGACACGAAGATGCGCGACACCCCGGACGCCGAGCTTGAGGAGCTGGCCGCGACGATCGCGGTGACGCGGCTCGTCCTCGGCCCGAAGGCGCGGGTGCAGGCGCCGCCGAACCTGGTCGCGGACCAGTTCGCGCTGATGCTGCGCGCCGGAATCGACGACTGGGGCGGCGTGTCCCCGCTGACGCCCGACCATGTGAACCCGGAGCGGCCGTGGCCGCAGATCGACGAGCTGGCCGCGCGGACCGCCGAGTCGGGGTTCGAGCTGCGCGAGCGGCTGACGATCTATCCCGAGTACGTGCGGCGCGGCGAGCCGTGGCTCGACCCGCGGCTGGCCGCGCACGTCGCCGCGCTCGCCGACCCGGCGAGCGGTCTCGCGCGGGAGGACGCCGTCCTTGAGGGACGCCCGTGGCAGGAGCCCGACGGCGGGTTCGAGGCGAGCGGGCGAACGGACCTGCACACCGAGATCGACACGACCGGACGGACCAGCGACCGGCGCGACGATTTCGACGAGGTGTACGGCGACTGGGACGCGCTACGCGACCGCATGTCCGCCCCGCAGCGGTTCGACGCCGACGTCAAGACGGCCCTCGCCCGCGCAGAGCGGAACCCCGCGGGCCTGTCGGACGACGAAGCACTGGCTCTGCTCCACGCAGACGGCCCAGAACTGGACGCCCTCACCAAGCTGGCCGACGACCTGCGTCGTGAAGCGGTCGGCGACGACGTCACCTATGTCGTCACCCGGAACATCAATTTCACAAACGTCTGCTACACCGGCTGCCGTTTCTGCGCGTTCGCGCAGCGCCGCACGGACGCCGACGCCTACACGCTCTCTTTGAGCCAGGTCGGCGACCGCGTGGACGAGGCATGGGCCGCGGGCGCCACCGAAGTCTGCATGCAGGGCGGAATCCATCCCGACCTGCCGGGCACCGCCTATTTCGACCTCGCCCGCGAGGTGAAGCGCCGGGCGCCCGATATCCACCTGCATTCCTACAGCCCGATGGAGGTCGTGAACGGCGCGTCCCGGACCGACCTGTCGATCCGGGAATGGCTGGAGGCGGCGCGGGAGGCCGGCGTCGACTCCCTTCCCGGCACGGCCGCAGAGATCCTGGACGACGACGTCCGGTGGGTGCTGACCAAGGGGAAACTGCCCGCCGACCAGTGGATCGAGGTCGTCACCACCGCGCACGAGATCGGCATTCCGACGACGTCCACGATGATGTACGGGCACGTCGACAACCCGTCGCATTGGGTCGCGCACATCAAGCTGCTCCGCTCGATCCAGGAACGGACGGGCGGGTTCAGCGAGTTCGTCCTGCTGCCGTTCGTCCATCACAACTCGCCCATCTATCTGGCGGGTCTGGCGCGTCCGGGGCCGACCGTCCGGGAGAACGTGGCCGTCCACGCGTTGGCGCGCATTCTGCTGCACGGCGCGATCCGCAACATCCAGACGTCCTGGGTGAAGTTGGGCGACGAACTGTGTACGCGCGTCCTGCAAGGAGGCGTCAACGACCTCGGCGGGACGCTGATGGAAGAGACCATCAGCCGCATGGCCGGGTCGGAGAACGGGTCGTTCAAACCCATCAGCGAATTGGAGGCGATAGCGGCGCGCGCGGGCCGTCCGGCCAAACAGCGCACCACGCTCTATGGCGAGGTGCCCGCCGAACGCCTGGAGGCGTCCCGCCGCACGGACGGCGTCGGCCATTTCGGGAGGCGCCTGCCGCTCGTCGGCACGTGATCACCGCACGCCGCGGATGCAGCTGGGGCGGCGTTCGGCGAGCGCGTCCGCCGAACGGCGAAGCTCCTCCAGGACGGCCCTGACCGACGGCCGCACGTCCGCGCCGACCCGCGTCCACAGGACCATGCGGCGGTCGACGCGGGCGTCGGCCACGTCCCGGACGACGATGCCCTCCTCCCGCTCGGCGAGCGCCAGATCGGGCACCAGGCACACCGCGCCGCCCTCCGCGACCATCGCGAAGATGACCATGAGGTCGTTCGAGCGGTACCGGACGTCGGGCCGGAAGCCGCCGAGCTCCACGCAGGTCCGTTCGAGCAGGTCGCCGTGGTTGGTGCCGACGTGCCCCGTCGCCCACGGGCAGCCGGCGAGGTCGACCATCCGGATCGGGCCGGAGTCCCGGGCGAGCGGATGGTCCTCCGGCAGCCCGACCCGCATGACCTCGGTGATGAGGACCTCCGCCCTCAGCTCGGGACGCCTTGGACGCGGCAGGTGGGAGTACTCGTCCGTCAGCACCACGTCGATCTCCTGGAGCACCAGCGCCTGCAGCACGCGGTGGAACTCCTCGTCGAGGACGTCCACCACCAGCTCCGGATACGCCTCCGCAAGCCGGGGCAACGCGGGCGCCAGAACGTGCAGCAACGCCGTCTGGAACCCGACCAGCCGCACAACGCCCGCGACCCGCCCGCTCGCAGCGAGCGCCGCCTCCTCCGCGCTCTTGGCCCGCGCCAGCAGCACGTCGGCGTGCTCGGCGAGCACCTCGCCCGCCTCGGTCAGCCGCAACCGCCGCCCCGCCCGCTCGACCACCGGGACGCCGACCTCTCTCTGCAGCTGAGCGAGCTGCTGCGACACCGCGGACGGCGTGTACCCGAGCGCGTCGGCCACGGCGCCGAGCGTCCCGCGCAGCTTCAGTTCGCGGAGCACCCGCAACCTGCCGAGATCCAACATAGTGAAGAGATTCTTACACAATCCCTGCAGAAACAGTCGCTGGACCTGAATGTTGGACTGAGTCAAACTGATGGTGCGACGGAAAGCGGCGGAGACCCCGCCCCCACCGATCGCCCCGCGCGGGACGCTGCAAACTGCGATCCCAAAGGAAGAAGACCATGCTGTACGTGCTCGGACTCATCACCGTACTCGCCGTCCTCGGCCCGCTGTTCGGCGCGGACAGCCGCGACGGCCTCGACTGGACCCCGAACCACTTCTGGCTGCGGCGCCGCCCCGACCCGGACTCGGTCAAAAGGAGCGATAGTCCCGGACGGGCAAACGGGGGCCGCGCCTCGGCGGACGCCTGCCGGACGATTCCAGCAGCCGGGTGACCCGGTAGCGATGACCGGCGTAGGGCTCCAGCAGTTCGAGCATCCCGGCGTCGTCGACCCTGCGGCCCGCCAGCGCCCAGCCCACGAGGCCGGGCAGATGGTAGTCGCCGACGGAGACGGCGTCGGGATCGCCGACCGCCCGCTGCCTGATCTCGGCGGCCGTCCAGACCCCGATGCCCGGCAGCGACCGCAGCCGCGCCTCCGCGGCGTCCTCCTCCAGGCGCCCGGCGACGCGCGCGGCGCCGATGATCGTCCGGGCCCGGACGGCCTCCAGCCCGGCCCGATGCCATTCCCACGAGGGAATCCGGACCCACACCCCGGGCGGCGGCGGAACCCGCATGTGCGGTGCGCCGGGCGCGGGCTCCCCGAACCTGCGCAGCAGGTACGCCCAGCCCCGCCAGGCCTCGAGCCCGAGCACCTTCTGCTCCATCACCGCCGGGACGAGCGCCTCGAAGACCCGTCGCGTCCGCCCGATCCGCAGCCCGGGCCGCCGCAGCGCCTGCTCCCGGACGACGTCGTGCCGCGCGACGAACCCGTCCGGCTCGTCGGCGTCCCCGAGTAGCTCCGGGACCCCGTCCAGCAGCCATTCCGCGCCCGCGCCCCAGGCCGTGGCCTCCACGACGTCCCCGCTCCACCGGAGTCGCAACGTTCCCGCCCCGTCCGGCGTGTGGGACGTGCGCCACACGGACCCGTCCCGCTCGATCCGGAACGCCGGATCACGAGCCCCCCGCCTGTGCGGCGAAAGCACCCCTACAAGATCGAGCGGCCACGACGGCCGCCATTCCCGGACCTGGCCGGGGAGACGCCCAGCGGTCTTCTCCCCGGCCGCACCGGACGGCGTATCACGCAAGAAGCGGCTCGCAAGCGGGATCAGGCATCGGTGGAGAACCGGATGGCGGTCGGAGGGAGTTCCACGCCGGGCCAGACGCGCAGGCCGGGGCGGAGTTCGTTGCCTGGGCCGACGATGGCGCCGTCGCCCAGGACGACGCCGTCCAGGACGGCGCCGGGGCCGACGCGGGCACCGCGGCTGAGGACGGAGTCGCGGACGGTCGCGCCCTCGGCGACGAACGCGTCGTCCAGCAGGACGCTGCCGAGCACGGTCGCACCGGCCTCGATCACCGCGTTCCGGCCCACGGTGGTGCCGCCCCGAACGACCGCGCCCGGCGCGACGGTCGCGCCGGGAAGGGTGAGGCGCTCGCCGGGTTCGCCGGGCATCGCGGGGGAACTGAGGGCGCCCATGACGAGGTCGCGCGACCCCTGGACGAACGCCTCCGGAGTGCCGACGTCCAGCCAGTAGCCCGCCTCCACGTGGCCCATCACCGTCGCGCCGGACGCGATGAGCGACGGGAACGTCTCGCGCTCGACGGAGACGACCTCGTCCTCGGGGATCGTGTCGATGGCGGAGCGGCGGAACACGTAGCAGCCGGCGTTGATCTGGTTCGTCACCGGATGGGACGTCTTCTCCAGAAAGGCGGTGACGCGGCCGCCGGCGTCGGTGGGGACGCAGCCGAAGCGGGACGGGTCGTCCACCTCGGTCAGGTGGAGCGTCACCGCGGCGCCGGCTTCCTCGTGCAGCTTGACCTGGGCGCGCACGTCGTGGCCGGACAGGATGTCGCCGTTCAGGATCAGCACCGGGTCGTCCGGGCCGCAGGTGAGGGCGCCCGACGCGTTGCGGATGGCGCCGCCCGTGCCGAGCGGCTCGTCCTCGCTGACGTAGGCGAGGTCGACGCCGTGGGCATGGACGCCGAAGGCCGCCTCGAACATCTCCGCCCGGTACGACGTGGCGAACACGATGCGGTCGACGCCCGCCGCGTGGGCGCGGGCGAGCTGGTGGGCGAGGAACGCCACCCCGGCCGTGGGAAGCAGCGGCTTCGGGGTGGAGATGGTCAGGGGGCGCAGGCGGGTGCCCTGCCCTCCCACCAGGAGGATCGCTTCCACTCGGTTCCTTTCTCGGGTGCGAGCGAGCCTAGCGGGGCGTGTCCACCGCCCGCTGGTAGGAGGCCATGTGCTCCTTCGCGGACGCGGACCAGGAGAACTGCTGCGCGCGGGCGTGCGCGGCGTCGGCAAGTTCGGCGCGGCGGGACGGGTCGTCGATGAGGCCGCCGAGCGCGGTGCCGATCTCGGCCGGTTCCGTCTCGGTGTAGGCGACCGCGTCGCCGCCGACCTCGGGGAGGGGGCCCCGGCGCGTGGTGAGCACGGGCGCGCCGCACGACATGGCCTCAAGGACGGGCAGGCCGAAGCCCTCGCCGCGGCTCGGGAGGGCGACGACCAGCGCGCCGCCGAAGAAGCCGGGAAGCGCCGACCACGGCAGGTAGCCGGGGCGCAGGACGCGCAGCTCCAGCGGAACCGTGGCGAGCGCCGCGTCGACCTCGTCGTCCCAGCCGCCGCTGCCCGCGAGGACGAGCGCGGGCGGGTCGGGACGGTCCTTGCAGGACTGGACCCAGCCGCGGATCAGGTTCGGGACGTTCTTGCGCGGTTCGAGCGCGCCCAGGTACGCGACGTACGGGCGGCCGTGGAGGCCGAGCCGGTCGGAGACGTGCTTGATCTCCGCCTCGGACGGCCGGTGGAACACCTCGTGGTCGACGCCGTGGTACGCCACGTCGATGTGGCCGGGATCGGCGGACAGAACGCGGACCAGCTCGTCGCGGGTCGCGCGGGACGGCGCGATCAGCCGGGTGGCGCGGCGCGCGGCGGTGCGCGTCGCCGACTTGATGTAGCTGGTCCGGACGGGGTCGTGCACCTCGGGCTCGGCGAACAGCGTGACGTCGTGGATCGTCACGACCGTGGGCAGGACCGCGCTCACCGGCATCGTGTAGGTCGGCAGGTGGATGACGTCCGCCTCGACGCGTTCCGCCACGCGCGGCAGGCCCGACTGCTCCCAGGCCAGGCGGGTGGCGCGGTGCGACAGCGTCGCCGGGCCCGCCACGACGCGCGCGCCGGGGATGAGGCCCTGGTAGCGCTCCTCGTCGGCGCGCTGGCAGGCGACGGCGAGATCGGCGCCCAGCTTGTGCAGGGCGACCAGCAGGCCGTCGACGTACCGGCCGAGACCGCCGCGGTCGGCCGGCACGGCGGTGGCGTCGAGCAGAATCCGAGGCGCCACGGTCCACTCCCCCATCCAGCGCGGTGGCGTAGATCACTCTTTACTCTTCGAGCCTACGCCCGCCGATGCCCGCTTCGCGGGACCTCATTCAGCGTTTGCGGGCCTGAACCAAAACGATGCTCCCCCGTTCGTTCGGGGCTTTGCGGTCAGCCAGGGCGACCAGCGGAGTCAGCGGTGCGGCCGCGTTGAAACCGACCTTGCCGCCGTACGTGGACAGCGACAGGTAGAGGCGTTCGGTGGCGGCCGTGCGGAACTGGTAGCTGTGCCTGACCAGGTCGAGGCCCCGCTCGTCCATCAGCTTGCGCAGGCTGTCATGCGTGTAGGTGTGCTGGACGTGGTATTTCGCCTTGTGGGCGTCCCGCAGCTTCGGCCACGCGTCGGCGCGGCTCAGCACGTCGGCGGACATGAAGATCTCGCCGCCGGGCTTGAGGACGCGCGCCATCTCGTCCAGCGACTTGCCGCCGTCGTCGAAGTGCTCGATCGCGCAGACGGACAGGATCGCGTCGAACGATCCGTCGCCGAACGGGAGGCGCAGCGCGTCGCATTCGATCAGCGCGGGCGCGTGCGCGAGCGTCCGGCCGTAGACCATCTTGCCGCGGGCCAGGTCGATCGAGACGGCGTCCGCGCCGCGCCTGCGGGCCTGGCCCGCCCAGTAGCCGTCGCCGCCGGCGACGTCGAGAACTCGCTTGCCGTGCAGCTCACGGCCCATCCAGGCGAGGAGCGTCCCCGCCTCGCGGTACCGGCACACGTGCACCTGGTGGCCCATGAAGGCGACCACATCCGAAATCTTCATCGTCCCCAACTGTAGGCCGCGCGGCGGGTCGCGCGGCCACGTTCGCCTACGCTGGGCGCGTGAAGATGAAGGTCGTCGCCGTGCGGGCCCTGCGCGTACTGCTGGTGATGCTCGCGCTGGCCTTCTGCGCCTACAGCGTGGCGTCCCAGTGGGACGCGACCGTCGAGGCGTTCCGGCAGATGTCGTGGGCGACGCTCGCCGGGGCGCTGGCCGCGGGCCTGGCGGGGCTCTTCGTCTGGATGCTGGGCTGGCGGGAGTTCCTCGGCGGCCTCGGCTCCCCGCTGCCGGTGCGGGCCATCTTCCGGATCTCGGGGATCTCCCAGCTCGGCAAGTACGTGCCGGGCAAGGTGTGGGCGCTGGTCACGCAGATCGAGATGACGCGCGAGCACAAGGTGCCGCCGGAGCGCAGCTTCGGGTCGACGCTTTTGGCGGTGGCGACGTCGGTGGCGTGCGGGCTCGCGGTCGCGGCGGTGACGCTGCCGCTGACGTCCGCCGCGGCCCGCGACAGGTACTGGCCGCTGTTCCTGCTGGCGCCCGTCCTGCTGGCGCTGCTGCACCCGAGGGTCGTGACGTGGTGCCTCGGCCTGATGCTCAAGATCATCCGGCGGCCTGCGCTGGAGCGTCCGGTGAGCCTCGGCGTCACGCTGAAGGCGGTCGGGTGGACGGTCCTCGGATGGGTCCTGTTCGGCGTCCACACGTGGTTGCTGTGCCTGGCGGTGGGCGGTGACGGGACGGGGCTGCCGTTCGTCGCGGCTGGCGCGTACGCGCTGGCGTTCGTCGCGGGCTTCCTGGTGTTCATCGCGCCGGGCGGCATCGGGGCGCGGGAGGCCGTGCTGACGGTGGTGCTGACGCCGGTGCTGCCCGCGGGCGCGCCGGTCGTCGTGGCGATCGCGTCCCGGGTGCTGCTGACCGGCGCCGATCTCATCAACGCGGGCGTCGCGCTCCTCCTCGGCCGGACGACCCCGGACGAGGCCCCGGACGGCGGCTCGGACGGGAGCCAGGACGCCGGGAATGAACAGCCCTCGAAAGAGCTTGTGAGGGGTACGCAGCCTACGAAGGAGAGACCGTGACGGCCCCCATCACCGTGACCGACGCGACGTTCGCGGACGAGGTCCTCAGCAGCGACACCCCGGTACTGGTCGACTTCTGGGCCGACTGGTGCGGGCCCTGCCGCATGATCGCCCCCGTGCTGGAGCAGATCGCGGCGGAGCAGGACGGCAAGATCAAGATCGCCAAGCTGGACTACGACGCGAACCCCGAGACGCCCACCAAGTTCGGCGTGATGGGCCTGCCGACCCTGCTGCTCTTCAAGAAGGGCGAGGTCGTGGAGCAGGTCGTCGGCGCCAAGCCGAAGCGCGCCCTGCTGAAGGTCATCGAACCGCACCTGTGAGCGCGGTGAGCGCGTCGAGGTAGTCGGCCCACAGCGGGCCGTGATCGACCGGGCGGACGCCGGAGCGCAGGCGCTCCGGCTCCCCCGGCGAGTAGAAGCGGCGCAGGGCGGCGGCCAGGGACGGGACGTCGTCGGGCGTGCAGACCAGGCCGTCCACGCCGTCGCGGATCTGCGCGGCGAAACCGCCGACGTCCGTGGCGATGACCGGGAGGCCGTACTCGTGGGCCATCCAGACGTTCTGCGACGCGGTGGCCGTCCGGTAGGGCAGGACTAGCGCGTCGGCGGCGGCGAACAGGCCCGGAACGTCCGCGGCCGGGACGTAGCCGGGACGCAGTTCCACGCGGGACGTCAGATCGAGTGAGTCGATCAGCTCGCGCGTGCCGTCCAGGCCGCCCCAAAATTCGCCCGCGACGGTCAGCGCGACGTCGTCCGGGCCTTCGGCGAGAGCGCGGAGCAGAACGTCCAGGCCCTTGTAGGGGCGGACGATCCCGAAGAACAGCAACCGGCGCCTGACCTTGGCGTCGTGCTCCGGCGGGGCCTCAGAAGTCGGCAGGTGGGCGGGCATCTCCGCGACGCTCACCGGACGTTCCGTGATCGTCCGCGCCAGATCCGCCTGCGCCTCCGAGTGGACGAGAACGCCGTCGACGCCGCGCAGCAGGCGCTTCATCAGCGGCTCGTCGTACGGCTTGCGCTCGTGCGGCAGGACGTTGTGGCACAGCGCCACCACCGGCGTCCGACGGCGAAGACCACCCAGAATCCCCAGATAGGCCGGGACTTGGACCGGTGTCAGCACCGCCAGCACGACCAGGTCGCAGGAGCGCAGCGCGCGGCCGGTGCGCCACCAGCCGTCCGGGCGGCGCCAGTCGAGCCGGCGGTGCGTGCCGGGGAACGGCTCGCCCTCCGGCTCGGAGATCGTCTGCTGCCCCGGATACAGGAACCCGGGGTACTGGGCCCGCCACGACTCGATGACCACGTCGTGCCCGGCGGCGGCCAGCCGGTGCGCCAGCTCGGTGGTGTGGTGGGCGCCGCCCCCCTTGTAGGGGAAGGCCGGGCCGACGATCGCGATGCGCATCCCGCGGCCGCTAGACGTCGCCGCGCGATCGGACGATCAGGTCCGCGAGCAGCGCCAGCGACGCGATGATCAACCCCGTCACGAAGATCATGATGGTGTTGTTGGCGAAGTAGCCGAAGTGCACCACCATGTCGAACACGCCCTTGAGCAGCCCGATCACGATCAGCCACAGCGCGGGCGGCATCAGCACCTTGAGCGGGTTGAAGTACATCACCATCCGCAGCACCTGCAGGATGTAGCGGTAGGCGTCCTTGGTGAAGTGGAACTTCGACTTCCCGGCCCGCTTGGCGTAGTCGATCGGCAGGTACCGGACCGGATGCTGGTTCGACAGGAACGCGATCGTGATCGTCGTCACGCAGGAGAATCCGGGCGGCAGCAGCCGCAGGTACGGCAGCGACACCTCGCGGCGGAACGCGCGCAGCCCCGAGTTCAGGTCGGGGATCTTGGTGTTGGTGAGCCGCTCGGCGACCTTCCGGATGAACCACTTCGCGGGCACGCGCAGCGCCTTGTGCGAGCCCTCCTCGCTGGTGCGCGCCCCGACGACCTGGTCGACGGACGGGTCGGAGTCCAGGACGTCGACGAGCTCGGGGATCCGCTCGTTCGGGTAGGACATGTCGGCGTCCGTCCACACGACGATCTCGCCGCGGGCCTGCTGCGAGCCGATCCGCCGGACGGTCCCGGACCCGCTGTTGTGCTGGAACGCCATGATCCGCATGTGCGGGAAGCGAGGCGCCGCCTCCTCGAGACGGGCGAGCGTGTCGTCGGTGGAGCAGTCGTCCACGGCGAGCAGCTCGTAGGTCTTGCCGCTGCCGTCCATCGCCTTGCAGATGCGCTCGACCTCGTCGATCACGTGGTCCTGCTCGTTGTAGCAGGGCAGGACGATCGTGACGTGGACGGGCCCGGACTCCGGCTCCGCGGGCTTGGGCACCGCCTCGGTCCGGGGCACGTGCGCGGACTCGGGCACGTGCACGGGTTCTGGCACGTGCACGGGCGGCGGCTCCGTGGCGGTCTCGGGAGCGGGCTGGTGCGTCGGCTCGGCAGACTGGGTGCTCACGCAGCGCGAGGATACTCGCCCGGACGGGCTCCGTCCGCCTTAACGTCCGCCTTGACGCGGTCCCGGCTCGGCGATCCAGACCTCCACGGCCAGGCCCCACGTCCCGCCGGGCGGGTGCGCGAGGGTGCGTCCGTCCTGCCGGGTCTTGAGGTACAGGACCCGCTTCGGCGTCCCGTACGGGGCGACCTGATCGGCCTTCGCCGCCATGACCACCGGGCGCCGTCCGGCCGCGGCGACGGCGGCGGCGACGCGCTTCACGTCGGCGGGCGCGGCGCGGCCGGTGGTGCGCGCGGCGGGCACCCCGCACATGCCCCGGACGACCTGCAGGAACCGGTCGGCGGTCGATCGCTCCACGACCACGACGGAACCGCGCGGCCCCAGCGCGTCGCACATGCCGCCGACGGCGGCGACCTCGTGCTGCTCCGTCCGGGTCACCAGGAAGCCGCCGGACGTCAGCACGATCGGGACCAGCATCCCGACGACGCCGGCGACCGCGCCCGTCCGCACCACCCGGCGCCCGTAGCCGAGGCGGCGGACGCGCTTCACCGTCCACGCCGCCGCGAACACGGTGAACAGCAGCAGCCCGGGGACGACCAGCCCGATCAGCCGCCGGGACGCCCACGGATGGTCGGGCGTGATCCCGGGCCTGATCAGCACCTGCGTCGTCGTCCAGACGATCATGGCGTAGGGCAGCAGCCACTCCGGGGCGTGCCCGCGCATGAGCCGCCGTGCCAGCAGCGCCGCGCCGAGCGTCGCGAACAGCAGCGCGGGGATGCCGATGTACCAGGACACCCAGTACAGCGTGTTCTCGGAGTACTGGCGGGTGCCGTCCACCGGAAGGTGCTGGATCCGCTGGACGGTCTCGATGAACTGGACGTTCAGCTCGTCGTCGCGCGTGGACGGCTCACGCCGGACGGTCTGCACCAGCGGCCGGAGCGCGAACCCCAGCATCACCAGCACGGTCAGGACGGCGGCGGCGCCCGGCAGCCTCCCGCGCGCGATCGCGGCCCCGGCGCGGCGCAGCCGCAGGGCGGTCCGGTCCCAGGTCAGCAGCGCCACCATGATCCCCGTCGCCACGACGACCGCCGTCGCGATGGCCAGCAGCGGGCGGAGGGACGGTCCCAGGTACGTCAGGTACGGCCGCGACATCGTGAAGCCCTGCACGAGCCCGGCGCCGACGCCGAGCAGGAGCCCGCCGCCCGCCCAGTACCCGATGCCCCGCCTGTGCGCCACGTAGAGCCCGGCGAAGACGAACACCGGGAGGACGTCCCGGAGCCCGTCGATGCGGACGAGCACGATGAGCCCGAGCGCCAGGCCCGCCAGGAACGCCTTCAGATCGGCGGCCCGGCCGTCCTCCCGCCGGGCGTCGTGCATCAGCGACAGCCCGCCCAGCAGCAGGACGATCGCGGGCAGCTCACTGAAAGTGCTGCGGGAGACGTAGAGCATCGGCAGCGTCAGCGCCAGCAGCAGCGCCCCGGCCGGCGCCCAGCGCGGCCCGACGAGCCGCGCCACCAGCCCGGCGAACGCGAGCACGCAGCACGCGCCGAGCAGCGGCGCCATCAGCAGCATGCCGTGCGTGCCGCCGAGCCAGCCGCCGAGCGCCAGCACCAGCGGCAGCCCCGCCATGAACTGCGGGACGATCGCGCCGCCGTGCTGGTAGAACGCGGGGCTCTCGAAGTTCAGCGCCCGGTCGGGGCCGCCGAACGCCTGCTCCATCAGCGGGATCGGCAGCGACCCGTCGTTCTTCAGCCAGACCGCGTACTGCACGTAGGACGCCGGGTCGCGGCGGACGATGATCTGCTCCGAGCACATCACCACCTGAAGCACCAGGAAGGCGACCGTGATCCCGAGCACGGCGAGAACCGGCCACCAGGGCACGTCGCGGAGGGCCTCGTCGGCCCGGCCGCGGAGAACGTCGGTCCGGCCGCGGAGGCCGAGCCGCAGCGCGACCGCCGCGACGGGCACGAACAGCGCGATCGCCGGGACGGGACGGAACACGCCCGCCATCAGCAGCGGCAGCGAAACGGACAGCCACGCCGCGACGAGCAGTGCCGGGGCCACCGTGACCCGCACGAGCAGCCGACCCGCGTCCATGATTTCCGCCCCGTGGAAGACTCCCTGTTCCGTGCGGAGCGTAGCGGCACCGGCCGGGTGATGGCTCCAGGACGATCATGCGGGCATACGCTCTGACCCATGAGCGCAGACGTCGGGCCCGCCGGGCTGTTGCGGCGGCGGGTGGCGGACGACCCGTCCAGCCCGCTGGTGACCTTCTACGACGACGCGTCGGGCGAGCGCGTCGAGCTGTCGGCCCGGACGTTCGACAACTGGGTCGCCAAGACCGCGAACTTCCTGGTGGACGGTCTCGCCGCCGAACCCGGAACGCGGGTCGTTCTCGTCCTGCCGCCGCACTGGCAGACGGCCGTGTGGCTGATGGCCTGCTGGTCGGCCGGCCTGGTGGCGGAGCCCGTCGACCCCGAGTCGGTACGAAACGGCGCGTCCGCCGAACCGTCCGACACCTCTCAGCCGTACATCCTGGCGGCGGCACAGGAGGTGCTGGACGTGATCGCGGACGACGCGGCGGCGGGCGGGGCCGAGGAGATCGTCGGCCTGTCGCTGCACGCGCTGGGCGGCCCGCTCGCGGACTGCCCGCCCGGCGTCACCGACTACGCGGTGGAAGTCCGCGCTTACGGAGACAGGTTCGTCGCCGGTCCTGAAGTGACGCCGGAGGCGCCCGCGCTCACTGTGACAAACGCCACATTCAGTGCTGCGGAGCTGGTCGGCGCGGCCCGCGAGGCCGCGAAAAAGTGGGATCTTGACGCGCGGGACCGCCTTCTGGTTGACATGTCGTTCACCACATTGGACGGGGTACTGACCGGCTTGCTCGCACCACTAGCCTCGGGTGCTTCCGTCATAATCCAACGAAACTTCGACAAAGCCGTACTAGAGCGGCGCCTGACCCTGGAACATGTGACGGTGGTGGCCGGCCCGCCCGGACGGAATGAAGCATCCGGGCCTCCGCGCCGGCTCGCCTGACCTACGCTTCCCTTGCCCGACGACGCCCCGTGCCCACCAGACGCCCATCCCGACCCCGAAAAGCGGGCCGCTCCCCTTGCAGGGGACGACCCCCACACCCCCGGAACTGCCTTTACCCCGGACCTCGGAGCCGATGAACAGCAACCCGATGTACATGGAGTACGTCGACGACGCCGACCCGCGGCAGCAGCCGGCGGCGCCTCGACGCGGCTGGCGCATCCTCGGATGGGTGTGCATCGGGCTGTCGGCGGTCATGGTGGCCGGCTCCCTCACCGCCTACGGCCTGTACCGCAGAGCGTTCGGGAACATCGCGCACGAGGACGTCAACGCCCAGCTCGGCCCGAACCGGCCGAAGAAGCTGAACAGCGCGCTGAACATCCTGCTGCTCGGGTCCGACACCCGTGAGGGCGCCAACGCCAAGTACGGCCGCTCGATGAAGGGCGAGCCGCCCCGCTCGGACACGATGATCCTGCTGCATCTGTCCCCCGGCGGCGGCCAGGCGATGGGCATCAGCTTCCCCCGCGACCTGATGGTCCGGATGCCGTCCTGCAAGGGCAGGAAGGGCCAGATCATCCCGGCGCAGGCCCGCGCGCAGATCAACTCGGCGTTCACCAACGGCGGCGCGACCTGCGTCATCAAGACGATCGAGAGCATCTCCAACGTCCGGGTCGACCACTTCATGCAGGTCGACTTCAACGGTTTCAAGGCCATCACCAACGCGGTCGGCGGCGTCCCGGTGTGCCTGCCGAAGGCCGTCAACGACCCGAAGTCGAAGCTCAAGCTCGGCAAGGGCCAGCACAACATCAAGGGCGAGCAGGCGCTGGCGTACGTGCGCGTCCGGCACGGCCTCGGGGACGGCTCCGACCTCGACCGCATCAAGCGGCAGCAGAAGTTCATGGGCGCGCTCGCCAACAAGGCGATGAGCGCCGGCGTGCTCAGCAACCCCAAGAAGCTCCTCGACCTGATGAACGCGGTCACCAAGTCGCTCACCACCGACAAGGAGCTGACGCCGCAGGTCATGATGGACATCGCCAAAGAGATGCAGGGCATGACCTCCGGCAAGCTGCGGTTCGTGACCGTCCCGTCCGGGCCGGACCCGCAGGACCCGAACCGGGTGGCGCTCAACGCCGCCGCGCAGCCGTTCTTCGCCGCGATCCGCAACGACAAGACCATCCCGAAGGAGCAGAAGCCGGGCGCCGTGAAGATCCCGCCGAGCCAGATCCGGGTGCGGGTCTACAACGGCAGCGGGATCGACGGGCAGGCCGGCCGCGTCGCCGACGACCTGGAGTCGCAGGGCTTCCACGTCACGGTCGGCGGAAACGCCTCCTCCCCCACGACCGCCACCAAGGTGATGTACGGTTCCGGTGCCGACCAGCAGGCCCAGTCGCTGGCCGCGCTGATCCCGAGCGGGCCGCAGCCCGCCGCGCGGACCAGCGGCGGCACGCCCGGCGTCGTGGACCTGATCGTCGGCAGCGACTGGACGAACCTCAAGAACGCGGGCGGCGGCATCCCCAAGCAGCAGGGCGAGATCCGCGCCAGCGACAACATCTGCAAGGAGACGTGACCGGGCACCCCGTATGAGCTCTACCACCAGGCCCTCCGGGGCCGAGACGGCACACCCTGCAGACCGGCCGCTCACCGAGGACCCCGCGGCGGGTCCGTTCCCGGAGGCACCGGGGCCCTCCCCGGAAGCGCCTGGCGGCGTCCCGCAGGCGCGGGGCCCCGGACCCGGCCCGGAGGCCGGTCCGCGCAAGCAGCGCGACCCCTTCTTCGACAACGCGAAGTACTTCGCGATCCTCCTGGTGGTGGCGGGGCATTCCCTGGCCAACCTGCTGAACGTCCCGCTGGCGAAGGGGCTGTACCTCTTCGTCTACATGTTCCACATGCCGCTGTTCATCGTGATCACCGGCTACTTCTCCCGGAACTGGACGTTCGCCGGCGGCAAGGCCCGAAAGCTGATCACCAATGTCGGCGTTCCTTACGTGGTGTTCGAATTCGCCTACTCGCTGTACGACTGGCTCGCCGGACGCAATGAGCTGGAGATCAGCCTGCTGAACCCGTACTACCTGACGTGGTTCCTGTGCGCGCTGTTCATGTGGCGGCTGTCCACCCCGGTCTGGCAGCAGATCCGCTGGCCGCTCGCGGTCGCGGTGGGGTTCGCGCTGCTGTCGTACATGAGCGACCTCGGTGGAACGTTCGACATCCACCGGGTGCTGGGGCTGCTGCCGTTCTACGTCCTCGGGCTCACGCTGAAGCCGCACCACTTCGAGCTGCTGAAGAAGCCCGTGGCGCGGCCGATCGGCGCGGTCGTGCTCGCCGCCGGGCTCGGCGGCTCCTACCTCGTCATGGACCGCATGGCCCGCAACTGGATCTACTGGAAGCACGCGCACTTCGAGATGGGCGTCGGCAACTTCACCGGCACGCTGATGCGGCTCGCCATGTTCGTGTGCGCGACCGTCCTCGTCGCGGCGTTCCTCACCCAGATCCCGCGCCGCCGGCACTGGTTCACCGGGCTCGGCGCGGCGACGCTGTACGCCTACCTGCTGCACGGGTTCGTCACCCGCCTGCTGCAGTTCACCGGCTGGTGGGACTCGGCCTGGATGCACACCGTCCCGGGCGTCGTCATCGTGCTCGGCGGCGCGCTCGCGGTCGGGACGGCGCTGTGCACAAGGCCGGTCGTCCGGTCCATGAGCTGGGCGCTGGAGCCCAAGATGACCTGGATTTTCACACCCCTGCGCAGACCGGGGGGACGGATGCGCTAGCGTGCCGCCTCACGACATCAGGCCACGGCCGCCCCCGATCGGCGACTAGAGTCGCCGTGCTCCCACGTGCACGTACCCGATGAGACCCCCCGGAGACATGACCGGCATCCTCCGCCCACCCCACCACC
>NZ_SMKT01000419.1 GCF_004348735.1 Actinomadura sp. KC06 | reverse complement strand
GCCTGGTGAAGGGCGCGGGGAGGGGCGGGAGGCCGGAGAGGATCGCGTTCGGGCCCGCGGAGGGGACGCGGGCGGCCAGGCGGGAGGCGCTGGCCCGCGCGCATCCGGTCCTCTACGCCTCGCGGCACGTGGTCGCGGCGGCCGGCCGGGTGGTGTTCCCGCTGCTGGGGCTGGGCGTGCTGGTGAGGGTGCTGCTGGGGTGGATCCCGCGGCCGGACGTGCCGTTCCCGGACGTCGACGCGCCGTCGATCCCGTGGCCGGACGTCCCCTGGCCGGATCTTCCCGATCTTCCGGACGTGTCTGCGCCGCCGTGGCTGGCGGTGATCCTGGCGTCCGCGAAGTTCTGGGCGCCGATCCTGATCGCGGTGGTCGTGGCCGCGCGCGAGGCACGCCGCCGCAAGAGGGCCTCCGCCGCCCGCGAGGCCCCGCCCGC
>NZ_SMKT01000055.1 GCF_004348735.1 Actinomadura sp. KC06 | reverse complement strand
ACACAGCTCCCCGGACGCCCCCGCACGGACGCGCTGGCCGGACGCGCTGGTCGGGCGGCGGGCACGGTTGGAACCGTCCCGCCGGGTATGCCGGAGGCCATGCCCGACAACCCGCCCGCACGCCCGGCTCCACGGCCGCGCCCCGGGCCCGCGCGGCGCGCCGCCGAGCCTCTCGCCTGGTGGACGGCGCTGCTGGCCGGGTACCTCGCGCTGGCGTCCGGCATCACCCCCACCGAGATCACCGTCGGGGCCCTGACGGCCGCCGCCGGCGCCGCCGCGGCCGTCGCCGGACGCCGCGCCCTGCTCCCCGCCCGCGACGCCGAGGACCGACACCGGCGGACCGTCCCGCCCGCCCGGCTCCTGCCCGCGCTGGCGCTGCTGCCCGGCCAGATCGCCGCCGACACCGCCCGCATCACCGTGCGCGGCGCCGCCGGCGGGCGCTGGACGGACCTGGCCGTCGCGCCCGGACCCGCCGGCCGCGCCGCCGCGACATTGCTGATGTCCGCCTCCCCCGGCGCCTACGCCGGAGCCGTCGACCCCGGGCGCGGGCTGCTGCGCGTGCACCGCCTCGCCCGCCGCGCGTCCCCGGCCGAACGGCGCCTGCGCGACGCCGGGCTCATCACCGACCCCGCCGGGGAGGCGCCGTGAAGACCGACGCGCTCGGCACCGCGGTGCCCGCCCTGATCCTCATGGCCGGCGCGCTGCTCCCGGCGCTGTCGGCCACCCTCCACGGCCGCCCCGCCGCACGGCTCGCCGGGCTCATCGTCACCGGGCCGCTGGTCACCCTCGTCCTCGTCCTGCTCGCCGCCGCCTACGGCCGTCCCGCCTACCTCGACGTCGCGCTGGTGCTGGCACTGCTGTCGTTCGCCGGGTCGCTGGTGTTCGCGCGGTTCCTCAGCCGGACCCTGTGACCCGGAGGACGCCGATGCCCCTCGACCTGCTCGACCTGCTCGCCGGCGCGCTGACCTGGGCCGGAGTCGCCGTCGCCGGCGCCGCCGGGCTGCGGCTGGCCGCCACCCGCGACGCCGCGGCCCGCCTGCACGCCGCCGCGCCCGTCACCGTGCTCGCCGCGCCGCTGCTCATCGCCGGGACGGCGCTGCGGCCCTGGTCGTCCTGGCACGACGTCGCCAAGCTCGCCGTCATCGCCGTCCTGCTCGCCGCGACCGGGCCCGCCACCGTCGTCACCGCCGCGCAGGCCGTCGAGCGCGCCGCCCACAAGCCCGAGCCCGAGGAACGCGGGGAGGCCCCGCCGTGACACCGGACGCGCTGTCCGGGCCGCTCGCCGACGCCCTCATCTGCCTCGCGCTCGCCCTCGCCGCGCTCATGGCGACCGCGGTCGTGCTGACGCGCGAGACCGTCCGGCAGGCGATCGTCCTGTCGGGATACGGGCTGGTCCTCGGCCTGCTGTTCCTCATCCTGCAGGCCCCCGACGTCGCCATGTCCCAGATCGGCGTCGGGACGGTCCTGCTGCCGCTCATCGTCGTCCTGGCACTGCACGCCGCCCGCCGCCACCGCGCCCCCGAAACCCGGAACACCGCGGGCCCGAACAACGAAGCCCGCGGCACCGCGGGCGGACGGCGGGACGGGGAGACGGAGGGACGCCGGTGAAGGCCCGCACCCGCGTCGCGCTGTTCGCGTCCGGCGCCGCCGGCACCGCCGCCCTGTTCACCGCCGGGACCCTCGGCCTGCCCGCCTTCGGCGGCGCCCTGCACCCCTACGCCGACCGCGCCGTCCGCCACGCCGTCGCGCAGGGCACCCCCAACGCCGTCGCGTCGGTCACCTTCGACCAGCGCGCCTTCGACACCCTCGGCGAGGAGATCATCCTGCTGTCGGCCGCGATCGCCGCCGTCGTGCTGCTGCGCGCCGTGCGCAGCGAGGAGGAGGACGCCGGCGGCTCCCACCGGCACGGGCCCGCCGACGTGCCCGACGCGCTGCGGATCATCGGATACCTGCTGCTGCCCGTCACCCTCACCGCAGGCGTGTACATCGTCGCGCACGGGCACCAGTCCCCCGGCGGCGGATTCCAGGGCGGCGTCGTCCTCGGCACCGCCATCCACCTGCTCTACCTGGCGGGCGACTACCCGGCGCTGCAGCGGCTGCGCCCCATCCCGCTGTTCGAGACCGCCGAGGCCGTCGCCGCCGCCGTGTTCGTCGCGATCGTGCTGGCCGCCGGCGCGTGGGCCGCGACCGGGCGGGTGCCCGCCCTCAACGGCGCCGTCGGCGCCGAGGTCGGCTGCGCCCTGGTCCTGCTGCTCGGCAGGTTCTTCGACCAGGCCCTCCTCGTCCGCGACCCCGCCCCCGAAACCGGCCCCGCCGACTCCCGGGAGCGGCCGTGAGCGTCCTGCCCTACCTGACCGCCGGCTGGATCATGCTCGTCGGCGTCTACGGGATCGTCACCAGCCGCGACCTCATCCACGCCGTGGTGTGCCTGTCGGTCACCCAGTCCGGCACCTACGTGCTGCTGCTGGCCATCGGGTACCGGTCCGGCGCCACCGCGCCCGTCTTCTCCGACCGGCCACCGCCGCCCGCCGGCGGGCCCGTCACCGACCCCGTCGTCCAGGCCATGGCCCTCACCGACATCGTCGTCGGCGCCACCGTCACCGCGCTGCTGCTCGCCCTGACCGTCCAGGTCGCCAAGCGGCGCGGCACCCTGGACCCCGGCGCCCTGCGGTCCCTCGAACCGTGATCCTGCAGCTCACCGTCGCCCTGCCCGTCCTGGTCGCCGCGCTGCTCGCCGCCGCCGGGCGGTGGCTGCCGCGCCTGGCCGTCGACGTCGCCGCCCTCGCCACCGCCACCGCCGTCACCGCGCTCACCGCGCTCACCCTCGCCCGCTCCGGCCGCGACCCGCAGGTCGTGTGGCTCGGCGGCTGGGGCCCCGGCACCGGCGTCGGGATCCCGCTGGCCGCCGACCCGCTCGCCGCCGCGCTCGCCTGCACCGCCGCCGCGCTCACCCTGGCCGCGCTGGCGTTCTCCTGGCGGTACTTCACCGAGATCCAGGCGATCTTCCACGCGCTGGTGCTGCTGTTCCTGGCGTCGATGTGCGCGTTCACCTACACCGGCGACCTGTTCGACGCGTTCGTGTTCTTCGAGCTGATGAGCGTCGTGGCGTTCGCGCTGACCGGGTACCGGTCCGAGGAGCCCGCCACCGTCCACGGCGCGCTGAACTTCGGGATCGTCCAGTCGATCGGCGCCTACCTCACCCTCGCCGGCATCGCGCTGGTCTACGGCCGCACCGGGCAGCTCGGCCTCGCCGCCGCCGGACGCCACCTCACCGGCACCGGCACCGGCACCGGTTCGGGGGAGGCCGACGCGCTGGTCACCGCCGCGTTCGTGCTGATCTGCACCGGATACCTGGTCAAGGCCGCCGCCGTCCCGTTCCACTTCTGGCTCGCCGACGCCCACGCCGTCGCCCCCACCCCCGTCTGCGTCCTGTTCTCCGGCGTCATGGTCGAACTCGGCGTCTACGGGGTCGCGCGGACCTACTGGGCGGTGTTCCCCGGCCTGGTCCCACTGCGCGCCATCGCCGTCCTCGGCGCGGCCGCCGCGCTGCTCGGCGCGGTCATGTGCGTCCTGCAGCACCACGTCAAGCGCCTGCTGGCCTACTCCACCATCAGCCACGCCGGGCTGCTGCTGGTCGGCGTCGCCGCCGCGACCCCCGACGCGCTCGCCGGCACCGCCTACCACCTGGCCGGGCACGCCGGGGTGAAGGGCGCGCTGTTCCTCGGCGCCGGGGCCCTGCTCAACCGGCACGAGACCGTCGACGCCCGCGAGCTGCGCGGACGCGGCCGCGGCATGCCCGTCACCGGGGTCACGTTCCTGACCGGCGCGCTGTGCCTGGCCGGGCTGCCGCCGTCGGGGCTGTTCGCCGGGCACGCGGTCACCGAGCACGCCGCCCTCGCGATCGGATGGTGGTGGTACACGCCGCTGTCGGTCGCCGCGTCCGCGCTCACCGCCGGCGCCGTCCTGCGCGTGTGGCTCGTGGTGTGGCGCCGCGCCCCCGAACCCGGCGCCCCCGAACCCGGCGGCCCCGGATCCTCCGCGCCGGAGGACGGGCACGAGGACCCCGAGACGCCCGTCACGCTGCGCTCCCTCCCCTGGACGATGCTCGCCCCCGGCATCGTCCTGCTCGCCGCCGGGCTGCTGCTCGGGCTGACGCCCGGCGGGCCCGTCGCCGCCGCGGCCGAGGCGTTCGCGAGCCGGGACGCCTACGCCGGGCTCGTCCTGGACGGCCACGTCGCGCACCCGCCGCCGCACCTCCCGCCCGCCGACCCGTGGACCCTGCCCGGCCTCGCCGGATCCGCCGTCACGCTCCTGCTCGCCGCGGCCGTCGCCGCCGCCTCCGTCCACCGCGCCCCCCGGCGCCTTCGCACCGGACGGCTCCCCGGACGCGCCGCCGCCGGCACCGCCGCGCGCCTGCGCGCCCTGCACTCGGGCCACATCGGCGACTACGCCGCCTGGCTCACCGCCGGCGTCGCCGTCCTGGCCCTGCTCACCGCCCGCTTCTGACCCCACCCAGGGGCGGCGGAAGGCGCGCCGCCGCCGGGGTCAGACGCTCCAGAGGCGGCGCTTGCGGTAGTGCGGCTCCCACATCACCCGGTTCAGGTCCCGCAGCGGCGCCGGCAGCGCCGTCAGGAACCGGCTCCGCTCGATCGGCGCGATCCCGTCCACCACCCACGGCACGAACATCGGCGTCCTGGCCTCGCAGCGCCGCCTGGCCTCCTCGGCGAGCGCCCGCCACTCCTCGTCGGCCAGCACCGACTCCGCCAGCGGCAGCGCGCCGGTCTCCTCATGCCGCAGGTACACCTCCAGCGCCGCGCGCAGCTCGGCCACCGCCGGGCGCAGATCCCCGCCGTCCTGCTCCATCACCGCGTCGACCCGGACGATCAGCGGCTCGAGCCTCGCGTGCTCGGCGCGGACCTCCGCCAGCACCGCCAGCTCCACCCGGCGGCCCCCGACCGCCCGCTCCACCCGCGGCCACAGCACCCGGTCCTCCAGGTCGTGATGCGCGCGGAACAGGTCCTTGAAGTTCTCCCAGCCCGCGCGGACGTGCGCGGCCCGGCCCTTGCCCGCCGCCACCGCCGCCGCGAGCCGGTCCACGTCCCGCAGGAACGCCTCGTGCGCGGCGCGCAGGATCGTGTGGCAGGTCATCTCGCGCGGCTGAATCGCGAATGCTTCCATACAAGTAAGAGCACTTCCGACCCCCCGGATGTGACGTCCCGGCGCGGCAAGAGACCCAACTCACACCAACCCGCCGTCCTGCCCGTGGAGGCCGCCGGCGGGGTCAGGGACGGGCGGCGACGGCGGCCTCGATACCGTCCAGGACCAGGACGAGCCCGCCCTCGAACGCCTCCCGCGCCGCCCGCTCCAGAAACGGCACCTCCCCCACGTCCCCGCCCTGTCCCGCGGCGCCGGTGGAGGTGTCCTCGGCCTGCAGCCAGGCCACCAGCGGGAACCGCTCGGCGAACCCCGGGACCAGGTCCTGCAGGACGCCCGCGCGCCCCGTCCACCACCGCTCCTCCGACAGGCCCGTCGCCCGCACCGCCTGCCGCGACTCCGCCAGCGTCAGCGCCGCGCCCCGCACCACGCTCGACAGCGCCGCCACCGCCCGCCGCACCCGCGGCGCCGCCAGGCCCGTCCCGGCCAGGACGCCCAGCAGCGCCTCCAGCGCCCGGTACTCCCCCGGCCCCAGCACCGGACGCGCCTGCGACACCTGCAGCATCCACGGATGCCGCAGGTAGAACGCCCAGGAGTCCTCCGCCCACGCCTCCAGCGCCGCGCGCCAGCCCGCCGAGGCGTCATAGCCGCCGGGCAGCTCCCCCAGCGCCCGGTCGTACATCAGGTCGACCAGCACGCTCTTGCCGGGCACATAGGTGTACAGGGCCATCGCGGTGCGGCCGAGCCGCTCGCCGACCGCGCGCATCGACAGCGCCGCCATGCCCTCGGCGTCGGCGACCGCGATCGCCGCGTCCACGATCACCGCCACGCTCAGCCCCGGCCGCGGCCCGGGCCGCGCCCCCTCCGGCTCACCGGCCTCGCCGGGGCCGCCGTGCCACAGCAGGTCCATCGAGCGGCGAGCGTCGCCCTGCCCCGCGAAGACGACCACCTAGCATCTCCTTAGGCCATGAAACAGCGCGCCGAGACGGATCTCTTTACGGCCTAATCTATCGAACGGACGCGAAGGCCCGCAGCCCCCGGTTCGGTGGACGGCGCTCATTCGGCCACGAGCCAGCGGCCGTCGCGCATGACGTCGCGGCCCGGCAGCTCGTTGACCTCACGCCACGCCTGGATCCGCGACGGCCGCACCCGGAAGTACAAGTAGTGCTGGGACTCGGACCGCGGCTCGAAATCGGTCTTGGCGGCGAACGCGTCGGCCGTGCCGGCCTGCAGCTCCGCGGCCTCCAGCGCCTCCACCGCCCCGTCGATCATGACGACGTCGCGTGTGCCGCCCACCCCGACGCGGGCCGTCCCCGACAACCGCAGGTTCCGCCCCGTCGCGCTCTGCGACGGTGTCGCGACCAGCAGCGACGAGCCGTCCCACAGGAACGACAGCGGCACCATGTAGGGGGCGCCGGTGCGCGGGTCGGCGGTGGCCACCCACGCGTCCACGTCGCGGCCGAGCCGGTCCAGGACGTCGTGCTTGCGCTGCTCGGGCGTGCGGGCGGGCGGGAGCATCGCGGCCTCCTCCTGATCGGGAAGCCCAACGGTAGCCCCCGCCCGCGGCCCGGACGCCGCCGGGTCTCAGCCCCGCCCGGTCGTGGCGAGCGTCTCCACGTAGTGCGGGTTGGACATCACGCCCAGGATGTTGCCGAACGGGTCGACGACCGACGCGGTGACGAACCCGCGCCCCTCGCCCCGCTCGGTGATCTTCTCGTGCTCGGTCGCGCCCAGCGACAGCAGCCGCGCCACCGCCGCCTGCAGGTCGTCGACGTGCCAGTACATGATCGCGCCGCCCGGGCCCGCCGCGTCCGCGCCGCCGGGACGGAACCGGGCGTCGATGAGGCCAAGCTCGTGCTCGTAGTCCCCGACCCGGAACTCGTAGTAGGCGACCCCGCCGCCCGGGCCCGGGACGCTGAAGTACGGCTGCACGCCCAGCAGCTCGGCGTACCAGTCCTTGGCGGCCTCCATGTCGTCGGCCCAGAAGTTGAGGGTGGCGAATCCACGCAGCATGTCCTGCCTCCTTCACCGGGGCCGGGATCTCCTTCCCGGCCCGACGTCTACGACGCTATCCCGCCAATAGGTCAACGAACGTCCTATTAGGGCGGCAGGATGGGAAATATGCGCGATCCGTCCGGACGGCTGCTGCGGCTGCTGTCCCTCCTGCAGACCCCCCGCGAATGGTCCGGCGCCGAACTCGGCGACCGGCTCGGCGTCACCGCCCGCACCATCCGCCGCGACGTCGACCGGCTCCGCGAGCTCGGCTACCCCGTCCACGCCACGCACGGCAACACCGGCGGCTACCGGCTCACCGCCGGCGCCGCGATGCCGCCCCTCGTGCTGGACGACGACGAGGCCATCGCCATCGCGATCGGCCTGCGCACCGCCGCCGCCGGCGCCGTCACCGGCATCGAGGACACCTCGCTGCGCGCCCTGGCCAAGCTGGAGCAGGTCCTCCCCCACCGGCTGCGCAGCCGCGTCGCCGCGCTGTCGGCCGCCGCGGTGTCCCTCCCGCCGCAGGACGCCGCCCCGCCCGCCGCCGACCCCGGCGTCCTGGCGCAGCTCGCCGCCGCCTGCGTCACCCGCGAGAAGGTCCGCTTCACCTACACCGCCGCCGCCGGCCGCGAGACCCGCCGCCACGCGCAGCCGCACCGCCTGGTCGCCGCGGGCCGCCGCTGGTACCTGGTCGCCTACGACGAGGACCGCGCCGACTGGCGCACCTTCCGCGCCGACCGCATCACCGGCCCGCACCGCACCGGCGTCCGCGGGCCCGAACGCGAGCTGCCCGGCGGCGCCGACGCCGTCACCTGGGCGATGGACGCCCTCGCCGGCGGCTCCGGGACGATCCGCGCCCGGCTGCGGCTCCACCTGCCCGCCGAGGAGGCCGCCCAGCACGTCACCGCCTGGCAGGGCGTCCTGGAACCGGTCGACGACCGCACCTGCCTCCTGCACACCCAGTCGGACTCGCTGCGGTTCCTGGCCTACCGCGTCACCCTGCTGACCGTGGACTACACGCTGCTCGACCCGCCCGAACTCGCCGACCACCTCGCCGCCATCGCCACCCGCGCCACCCGGGCCATCCGCCTCTTCACCCGGCCCTGACCGCCGCCCCGGCGGCGGCCCGGCGGCGGCCCGGGCCCCCGGGCGCGGCCGGTCCGCGGGCCCGGGGATCAGCCGAGGGAGGTGTCGCCCAGCGACTCCAGCAGCGTGCGCAGCGACCCCGCCAGCCGCTCCCGCTCGGCCGCGTCCAGCCCCGCCAGCAGCCGCTCCTCGTTGGCGACGTGCAGGCCCACCAGCTCGTCCACCACCTCCAGCCCCCGCGCCGTCAGCCGGATCCGCACCGACCGCCGGTCACCGGCGTCCCGGACCCGCTCGACCAGCCCCCTGGCCTCCATACGGTCGATCCGGTTGGTGATCGCGCCCGAGGTGACCATCGCCGCCCGCAGCAGCCCGCCCGCCGTCAGCTCGTAGGGGGCGCCGTGGCGGCGCAGCGTCGCCAGCACGTCGAACTCCCAGCGCTCCAGCCCGTGCGCGGCGAAGAAGTCCTTCAGCTCCCGGCCCAGCAGCTGCTGCGCCCGCGAGATCCGCCCGATGACGCCCATCGGCGACGAGTCCAGGTCGGGCCGCTCGCGCTCCCACTGCGCCAGGATCGCGTCCACCGCGTCGGCCATGGGTCCTCCTCGATCCACAATCTCAACGTTGAGATTATCCCGCCGGCGCGACCGCGGACCCCCTACGCGCCGCGCCGCCGCACCATCTCGGCGATCCAGACGGGCGCGAACGGCGACGTGCAGCCCGGCGACGTCGGATAGTCCTTGAGCACCTCCAGCCGCTCGCCGATTTCGACGGCGCGGGCGCGGAGCCCGGCGTGCTCGATCCCGATGGTGCTCAGGCACTCGTTCATCGCCCACTGCAGGCGGTCGGGGGCGTCCTTCATCTCCGCCTCGACGATGTCGAGCAGCCCGGCGAGGTCAAGGCCCTCGGGCCTCTTCGCCACCCGCGCGGTCGTCAGCGCCCAGCCGGCGCTCGCCACCACCGGATCCGGATCGGCGAACCAGACCAGGCGCAGCTCCTCGGCGTGCGGGCTCTTCTTCACCACATAGTTCACGAGCCAGTCGTGCACCTTGGGCCTGTGCGCCTGGCGCATCATGGCGTCCAGCTCGTCCCGCCCGAACGCCTTCGGACGGCAGATCAGCAGCGCCAGCAGCCGCGCCGAGCTGTCACCCGTCTCCCACAGCCGGCACGCGAGCTCCTGCTGCGTCTTCAACCGCTTGGCCACCGCGCGCAGCTTGCCGAGGTTCACGCCGTGGTCGTCGCCGTGCTTCTCGTTCACCTCGCGGATCCTCGGGTCCTCCAGCGCGGCCAGCTCGGCCATCACCTCGGCCACCGTCGTCTCGTTCACCGTCGTCCCGGCCACCGCAGCCTCCCGTGCCTCTCAGACGAGGGCCCGAGAATAGCCTCGGTCGAGACCTATCACGAGACCCCGCCGTGTCCGCACCACCCAGACCGCCCGCGCGCCGCCGCAAGCCCGGTCCAGAGGCGGGACGGCGGGCGAGGACGCGCAGGTGGCCGCGTAGCTCCGCGGGCTCCAGGACGGTGAACTCCACATCGAGGCTGCCCAGGCACCCGGCCAGATCGTGCAGCGAGTCACCGCCCGTCTCCAGCACGGCCGTCTCCTCGTCCAGGCTCTGCAGCAGGCCCGCCGCAGGCGTGAGCCGTTCGGCGCGCCTCGATCGGAGCGCGCGCAGCAGCACCCAGGCCTGAGACCTCCACCCCCGCGAGCCCCGCATCGCGCACGACGCGCGGCGTCGCCGTCCACTGGACGGCGTTCGACCGCGCCGGCCACTTCGCCGCGATGGAACGGCCCGCCCTCCCGGCCGGCGACATCCGCGCCTTCTTCACCGCCCTGCGCTGACCCGTCCGCCGGACGGCGCTCGCACGGCGACGTCGTCTTTCGGACGAGGCGGTTCCTGGGACCGGGACGCGCGGTGCTGGACGGTGAGCAATCGCTGGCCACCGGGGACATCGGCGTCCGCCTTCGAATGCCGCGGTTTCGGCGGATGGGGTGGGTTCGGCTGGTCAGGCGCGTCGTTGGGCGTTGAGGCGGGCGGCTTGCCGGGTGAGGTGGCCGCGTTCGGGGAGGCTTGTCGCTGACTGGGCGGCTTCGGCGTAGAGCCGTGCCGCGGTGTCCGGGTCGCCGGCGCGCTCGTGGAGGTAGGCCGCGGCGGCGGTGTGGCGGGGCAGGGAGGGGTCGAGCTCCGCCAGGGCCGCCAGACCGGCGCGCGGGCCGTCCGCCTCGCCGACCGCGACCGCCCGGTTGAGGCGGGCCACCGGGCTTGCGGTGATGCGCACCAGTTCGTCGTACCACTCGACGATCTGCACCCAGTCGGTCTCCTCGGCCGCCGGGGCGTCGGCGTGGAGCGCGGCGATGGCGGCCTGGGCCTGGTACTCGCCCAGGCGGTCGCGGGCGAGGGCCGCCTGCAGGATGCCGACGCCCTCGCTGATCAGGCACGTGTTCCACAGGCCGCGGTCCTGCTCGGCCAGCGGGACGAGCCTGCCGTCGGGGCCGGTGCGGGCCGGGCGCCGCGCGTGGTGCAGCAGCATGAGCGCCAGCAGCCCCGCGGCCTCCTCATGGCCGGTCTTGGACGCCACCTGGCGGGCGAGCCGGATCGCCTCGGCCGCGAGGTCGACGTCGCCCGAGTAGCCCTCGTTGAAGATCAGGTACAGCACGCGCAGCACCGTCGCTACGTCCCCGGGCCGGTTCAGCCTGACGCCCGCCACCGTCCGTTTGGCCCGGCTGATGCGCTGGGCCATGGTCGCCTCCGGCACGAGGTAGGCCTGCGCGATCTGGCGCGTGGTCAGTCCGCCGACGGCGCGTAGCGTGAGCGCGACGGCCGAGGCCGGTGTCAGGGACGGGTGCGCGCACAGGAAGTACAGCTGGAGCGTGTCGTCCACCGCCTCACCCGGGCCGGGCACGGGCTCGGCCTCGACGCGCTCCTCGCGGTGCCGCCGGGCGGTGTCGGCGCGGGCGGCGTCCAGGAACTTGCGCCAGGCCACCGTGACCAGCCAGCCCTTGGGGTCCTGCGGCGGATCCCGCGGCCACACGCGCACCGCCTCGACCAGCGCGTCCTGCACGGCGTCCTCGGCCGCCGCGAAGTCTGCTCCGCGGCGGCCGAGGATCCCGATCACGGCGGGGGTGAGGGCCCGCAGCCGTGCTTCGTCCACGTACGTCACTCCGTGATGGTCGGGGGCGCGGCCATGAACGGGCGCACCTCGAGCCACTCGCGGATCGGCTCGCCGCCCGCGCCCGGGGCCGCCGACAGCTGCCCGGCCAGCTCGAGCGCCCGCTCGTAGCTGTCGACGTCGATCACCATCCAGCCGGCGATCAGGTCCTTGGTCTCGGCGAACGGGCCGTCGGTGACGGGCGGCCGCCCCTCGCCGTCGTGGCGGACGAACGCGCCCTCCGGGGCCAGCGCCTGGGCCTCGACGAACTCGCCGGTGGTCTCCAGCCGGGCGGCGAAGTCCTCCATGTACTTCATGTGCGCCGAGATCTCCTCGGGCGTCCACTGGTCCATCGCCACGTCGTTGACCGGCGCCGGCGCGCCCCGGTAGTGCTTGAGCAGCAGGTACTTGGCCATCAGGTTCTCCTTGGTGCGGTACGGCCCGTGCCGGCCGTGTTCACTGCGGGGACGGAACCGGACGCGGATCCTCGACATCCCGTCGCGACATTTTCGGCGGATTTTGGAGATTCCGTGTACCGCGGTGGGGGCCGAGGCGCGGGGATTCCCTTTGCGGGGCTGTGCGCCGGTCAGCCGCGCTGGCGTTCCGCCCGCTGCTGGATCAGTTCCTCGACCGCGCTCGGCAGGGTCGTCTCGAAGTCGATCAGCTTCGCCCACGTCGGGGTCACGACGACCCGGACCATGCCGTCCCGGTAGAGCGAACGCACCTCCGCCTCCCACTCGACCCGCTGCTCGGGCGACATGTCATAGGTGCTGGTCGACTGGAGGTACTCGTCCGGGATGCCGTCGACGTAGTCCAGCTCGGCCCGGCCGCGGATGAGCAGGATCTTGGGCGGGTGCGCCTCGGTGTCGATGGTGAAGGCGACCATCGGGTTCTGCTTCAAGGCAGGGAGCTTCGGGGAGTTCTTCGGCGTGCACACGACGATCTCCGATCCGTTCCAGGCGAAGATGATCGGGATGTTGCGGGGTGTGCCGTCCTTGGCGACGTAGGCCATGCGGGTCACGTCGCGGGCCAGCAGCTCCTGCGCGAGCGGCCGGTTGAGAACTTCGGTGATCTCGTTCGGTTGCACGGTCAGCCCTTTTCGTCGTTGTTCCTTGGTCCGTCCAGCGGGTCGTTTTCTGGCTGGTCGCGGGCCGGCTGCGAGCGGGGCGTCAGCCAAGCTGCTCGGACAGCCCGAGAATGAGCCCCTCGGGGCCGCGGATGAAACAGAGCCGGTAGCTGTCCTCGAACTGCGCCACCTCGCCGACGAGCTCGGCACCATGCGTGCGCAGGCGGGCGATGACGTCGTCGAGGTCTTCGACGAGGAACATGATGCGTCGCATGCCCAGCGTGTTCGCCGGAGCGTTCCGTGGCTCACTGCTGATCGCCGCCGGCGTGTGGAACTTCGATAGCTCGACCCGCCCGTGGCCGTCCGGGGTCCGCATCATGACGATGTCGGTACGGACGCCCTCGAGCCCGATGACACGCCCGGCCCAGTCCCCCTCGACGACCGTCCTGCCCTCCTGCTCCATGCCCAGTTCGGCGAAGAACGCGATAGCGGCCTCAAGATCTTCGACAACGATGAGCACGTTGTCCATCCGCCGGATCGTCATGGCGATTCCTTCCTCGTCGTGCGGCCCCTGCGGCCGCTGATGCACCTAGGACGGAGCCGGCGCCACATTCTCGACACCGGAAGAGCGCTGAGTTTTCCAGGACTTCGTTCGGGCCGTCACCGCCCAGGGTGCCCGCACCGGACGAGGCCCGCCGGCACGCGCACAGACCGGCTCCCCAGAACACCAGACCGAAGACCCTACTCAGGAAACAGCCATCGCAGTTGCCGAGACTGGCCAGGAGGCGTGGCGCGGAACACGCCGCCGAGCCGCCCGTCCCCCGAGTAGACAAGGCAGCAGCCGGACGGTCCCGGCCACCGCTCCTTTGCAGCGCCGAACAGAGGCGGACGCGAACCGCAGGTCATGGGTCGCGCCTGGCTGCCCCCGGCGTGCACGACAAGTTCGGGAAGCACGCCGCCTTCTCGGTCGCGGCGATCGCGGCGGCGAGAGCTCGAGGTTCGACGGGCTCAGGAAGGGCCCTATCGGAGCTGGCCCTCGATGTCGGAACTGTTCTCCGTTCCCGGCATTCCGTCCGAGAGGACCGTCGACCTGCAGCCGGAACTGGTCCCGGTACCGACAACGCGATAGACCAGGCGTCGGTGGTGGATTGGGTTCAGCTGGCTGGTGGCGTCATGGGGTTGGTGTGCGCCCAGATCATGCAGTCGTGCCAGGTGTCGTGGTCGGGGTCGGCTGTGGTCCAGGTACGGCAGTGGTGTGGGAGGCGTTGTTCGTACCGGTAGCCGGCGCGGTCGGCCAGACGCAGCGAGGGAGCGTTGGCGGGGTTGATCTCAAGCCAGATCCGGCTTAGGCCCAGTTCGTCGTGCGTCCAGCGGGTCAGCGCTCGGATACCGCGCAGGGCCAGGCCTTGGCGTCGGCTTTCCGGACGCACCCAGTAGGCCAGTTCTGCGCTCTGCGGGCCGTCGATCATCAGCCCCAGGGCACCGAGCAGGCGGTTGTGCTTGAGGATTCCGTAGGACGCTTGGCGTCCCGCCTCTGGATCCCAGGCGGTCAGCGCCTCGCGCGCGTCGCGAGTTGTGTAGGGACCGGCCGGACGCGGCCCCCAGAGGGCCTGTGCCGTCTCGGCGCCGGTGGCCTCGACCACGAGGGCGACGTCATGTGCCGTCAAGGTGCGCAGCCGCAGCCCCTGCCCCAAGTCGATGTCGGCGAGAAAGGAACTCTTCTTGGCCCGCGCGGCATCCTCACCGGACGTGTAGGCGGCATTCGTCCTCATACCGCCTACTATGCGGGCGTCAGAGGTAGGTGGTCAAGTGCGCAACGTTGCCTACGTCGCTGATCCGACCTGCCTGGCCGTCCAACCCCGGTCGCGCATGTAGTCGTCGTAGTGTGCTTGACCGCCTACATTCTCGGCTCTTAATGTAGGCAGCATGATCGCTAATGACGCCTACACACACCTTGACGTGGCCCGCCGCCTCTTCGTGCTCGGTGACTGGGATCACGCCGCCGCGCTGCTGGCCGAAGAACAGGGCACCGAAGCGCTCGAACTGAAGGCCGAGATCCTGTACGAGCGGTTCTTGTTCCGAGTCGACGGAATCGAAGCCGCAGCCGACGCGATAGCGGCCCTCGATCCGGAATCGCTGCAAGCTCGTCTACTCACCGCCCGGCTCGCCTACACCCGTCTGCTCTTCCAGCTGGACCCGCTGCAAGGGGACTACGAGACCGCAGAGGCCGGGTACCGTTTCGCCGCCGCCGACCCGACGACGCACGGATGGGCCCAGTTCCACTGGGGTGCGCTCCTCGACAACGTCCGCGAAGACAGCGCTGCCGCGAAGGCGCACTACGCCAAGGCCCTACAGGCCGCCCACCAGGAAGGCGACTTGATCCTCGAGTCCATCGTGCTCCGCCACCTGGCCTGGCATGTGATCAACGACGGCGATCGTGACGAGGGGCTGCGCATGCTGCGGCGCTCGCTTCACCTGCGCTCCGCGGCCGGCATCCGTCCGCAGATCGCTGCGGCCCAACTGCTGCTCGCCGGTGAGCTGCCCGAGGACGATCCTGAACGCGCCACGCTCATCGAGACCGCTCGGAACCTGGCCGACGAACTGGGCCTCAGCTGGGTCCGGACCGGCCTCGAGAAGCTGGCCGCGTAGGCCAGGCCGGGCCGCTGTCGCGTCCCGCTCACGGGCCCTCAGCGAACCCTGACCCCTGGCGGACTCCGGTCCCGCGTCAGTGGCTCGACCCGTCGGAGCGGACACGGCGGAGGACGCGCAGCAGGTACTCCTCCCTGTTCAGCGGGTCGTGGTCGGTCCGGGGACGAGTCGGGGCGGGACCTTGGACGGGTGCGTAATGGCCGAAGGCCGACTCCAGGACACCCTCACCACTGGTCAGGGAGGGTAGCCGCTGCTCCAGGTCGTGGACGCGGGCGGCCGGGATCTCGCCCTCGATCAGATAGACGTCGCCCATGGGCACGGGTTCCCCGGGCACGGCGCGGAGGCGTCCGAGAACGGGCAGGACCGCGCCATAGGCGTAGGCGGGGACCTCCAGCCGGAACCGGTGGACGGGCTCGAGAACCTCGGTGCCTGCCTCGGTCAGCGCCGCCATCAGGACCAGCGGGGTGAGATTGCGGAAGTCGCCGGCCGTGCTGGACATGCTCTTGTCGAACGTCCCGTGGGCGTGGCTCTGGCGCGGCCAGTAGCCGGAGTGGGTCATGGTCACCAGGCAGTCGGTGACCCGCCACCCGTGCAGGCCCTGGTTCAGGGTCTCCCGGACGGTCTCCTCGACGGCGCGGAAGAAGGTGTAGGGCATCGCCCCGAGCTCCACACCGAGCCGGAACTCCACGCCCGAGCCGGGCGGCGCCGGGTCGACCCGCAGGCCGACGGTGCCGAGGAACGGATTGGCCCCGGTGTCGATGATCTCCAGTGCGGACCCGCTCCCCCGCGGACGCTCGACGCAGATCGTCGTCGTCTCCCGGAAGGTCACCTCGATGCCGAAGTCGTCGGCGAGCGTGGCCTGGACGACCTCCTTCTGGACCTCGCCGTAGAGCGAGACGGAGATCTCCCGCCGGACCGGGTCCTCCCGGAGCGCGATCAGCGGGTCCTGCTCGGCCAGCTGGGAGAGGGCGAGGTGGAGTGCGCCCCGGTCCGCCCGCTCCCCCGGGACGACGACCGTTTCCAGGGTCGGCGGAGCGAACTGCCGGGCCCGCGGGTTCGGCGGCGCGATGGTCCCGATCGGATCGCCGACCCGGACCCCGTCCAGGCCGCGGATCCTGACGATCAGCCCGGCCCCGGCCTCGGACCGTGCGGCGGCCTCCCCCTGGTCGAACACCTCGATCGCGGTGACCTTCCCCTCCTCGGCCGTCGGCTCGGCGTGGCGGATGGGGAGCCGGTCACGGACGCGGACCGTGCCGGAGAACAGGCGCGCGTAGGCGATCCGCTCTCCGTCCGGACCGCGCTCGATCTTGAAGACGGTGCCCGACACCGGCCCGTCGGAGCGGCCCTCGGCGGCGGGCAGCAGCTCGGTGAGGGCGCCGATGAGGTCGGGGACGCCCGCACCGGTGATCGCCGAACCGAAGTAGAGCGGATGGACGAGGCCCAGCCGGGTCTGCGCGGCGAGTTCCGCGCGGAGCCGCGGGTAGGCGGGCGGACGCTCCTCCAGGTAGGCGTCGAGCAGGCCGTCGTCGTTCTCGGCGAGCAGTTCGAGCAGCCGGGCGGAGAAGCCGGGGTCGGCCTCGCCGTAGGGGGTGCAGCGGGCGTCGCGGGTACCGAGCCCGGCGACCGAGCCCATCGCGATCACGCCCGTGGTCAGCCGTTCGGAGATGCTGCGCAGCAGGTCCTCGTCCTGCGCCCCGGGCCTGTCGACCTTGTTGACGAAGACGAGCGTCGGGATGCCCAGCCGGCGCAGGACCCGCATCAGCACCCGCGTCTGCGCCTGGACGCCCTCCACCGCCGAGACCACCAGCACCGCGCCGTCGAGCACGCCGAGCACCCGTTCCACCTCGGCGATGAAGTCCGGGTGGCCGGGAGTGTCGATCAGGTTGACGGCGACCGTGTCGACGACGAAGGACACGACGGCGGACTTGATGGTGATCCCGCGCCGCCGTTCCAGCGCCAGCGAGTCGGTCCGGGCACTGCCGTCGTCCACGCTGCCGAGCTCGTCGATGACTCCGGCGGCGTACAGCAGCCGCTCGGTCAGGCTCGTCTTACCTGCGTCGACATGCGCCAGAATCCCCAGGTTCAGTGTTCGCACTGACGTTCATGCCCCTTGCGTAGCTGGTGGTGATGACCTGCTGGGTGGACATGAACGTGCGGCGCATCGCTTCCCCTGTTCCTCGTTCTTCCGGCTTCTGCCCCCAGTACAGCCACGCCCCCCGCGTCCGCGCAACCGAGTTACGGCCCGGCGGCGACCCGAAGACCGCCGCCCTCGAAGCCGACACGACAGACCGTCCGAAGGCCGCTCAACCGCCCGGGCCGGGCCGAGAGGCTGATCCCGGATCCATACGAGGCCCGCGCCGCCCCCGGACTGAAGGCGAAGGAATCGCTGGGCCACGCACCGTTGGCACGTTCGCCGCGACTCCCACCGCCGACGCTGAGCCGGTTACCGCGAACTCAGGTCCGGCGGGCCGAAGGTGGGCCGGGATCAGGTGGGTTGCTGGGGAGAGCGAGGGTTGTCGGGCCGGGTTTCGGGCCGGGGAGTCTGCCCGTCGTCCTGGTCGTGCCGGTCGTCGCCGGGGCCTTGCGCCGCCGCGGCGGCCTCGGCGGCCTCGGCGGCGGCTGCTGCGGCCTCGGCGCGGGCGGCGCGTTCGCGTTGCTCGGCGGCCTCCGCGCGGGCGGCTTCCAGCGCGGTTTCGAGGCGGTCGGACACGGCCTCGCAGGCCCTCAGGGCGGCCCGCGTGTCGGCTGCCTCGCCCGCGGCCTGGTCGGCGGCGGTCTGCAGCTCATGCACACGGCGGTCGAGCGCGGCGGCTCGCGCTTCGGTGGTCTGCAGCTCGCGCAGGGCGGCGTCGCGGGCGTGCTCGGCGGCCTCAGCGCGGGTTCGCTGGGTGCGGGCCTCGCCGCTGGCGGTGGCCAGCGCCTCTCGCGCGGCGGTCAGGGCCTCGATCGTGCGGGCGAGATCGGTCCGGGCGGCGTCCAGTTGGTCGGTCTGGGCGCGGATGGCGGCGTCCCGGCGGGCCAGGTCCTGCTCGTGGGCTTGGCGGGCCTCGCGCAACTCGGCGGTCTTGGCGTCCCGGGCGGCCTCCGCGGCGGCCTGGGCCTCGCGGGCGGCGTCGCGGAGCTGGGTGTGCGCGGCGATCGTCTCGGCGGTGTCGGCGCGGACTTGCGCCAGCGCGGCGCGATCGCGCTCGGCCTCCTGCTCGGCGGCCCGCCGGGCCTGGACGGCGTCCGCGGCGGCGGCCTCCGCCCGGGCTCGCACGCGGTCGGCCTCCGCCGCGCGGGCGTCGGCGTCGGCCTCGGCCTGGCGGGCGGCGACGGCCTCGGCCTCGGCCCGCTGCACCCGGGCCAGCGCGCCCGCCTGCGCCTGGGCGAGGGCGTCGGTCAGGACGGTGAGCTGCTCCTGCAGCCCGCCGATGGCCTCGGGCAGTCGTCCGGCCAGGGATTCGGCGCGGCGGAGCGGTTCGTCCAGCGCGGCGGCGTCGGCGGCGCGACGGTCCCGGCTGGCCTGGTCGGCGTGGGCCTTGCTGCAGTACTTGGCCGGACGGCCGCGTCCGGGCGGCGGCAGCGGCTGCGCGCAGCCGGCCAACGCGCACTCCCCTTCCCGGTCCGCCTGCGGGACGGCGGTAGCCGCTGCTTCTGCGGCGGTGTCGTCGCTGCTCACACGCCCCACCCTACTCCCCTGGCGATCCAGAATCGCGTTTCTCCTCGCGAAATCATTTACGCGACGCGCGAAACGCGTTGAATACGGCACAGCGATGCTCCGGGATAAGGACGGTTATCCTGGTGCCTCTTCGTGATCTCCCGAACCTTGGCTTCACCGGGGCCCGACAGGAGGCAGTGCATGAGCACACCGCAGGAGCCGTCGCCAGGGGTGATGGCCGGGGAGGTGATGCCCGCGGCCCCCGCTTCGGCGTCGCGTGTCCTCTCAGGGCAGGCGTCGGGGCTCGATCCGATCGCCGAGTCTGTGGGGCTGCTGCCCGCTCTGCCCGCCGACGAGCACGGCGACCGCTACGGCATCAGGGCGTTGACCGCGGCCTGGCTGCGCGGTCAGAACAGCGACGCCACCCGCCGCGCCTACTACCGCGACCTCGCCGCCTGGCTGGACTACTGCGCCCGCACCAGCCTTGATCCGCGCACCGCCCGCCGCGCGGACGTCGACGACTGGTCGGCATCGATGACCGTCGGCGCCGGCGGCGCGGTCCGTCCGCCCAGTGCCGCCACCCGGGCCCGGCGGCTGGCGGCGGTGTCGTCGTGGTACACCTACCTGCAGTCCAACGACGTCGCCGACCGCAACCCGACCCTGCTGGTCAGGCGCCCCTCCGGCGCGGAGATCGCGGCGTCCGCGCGCAAGGCCCCAACGCTCAGCGTCCCCGAGACCGCCCGGCTCCTCGACACCGCCGAGGCCCGCGCCGCGGACCGCGGGACGGAGACCGCCTGGCGGGACGCGGCCGTGATCGGGCTGCTGTTCTACACCGCGCTCCGGGTGTCGGCCTTCACCCAGGCCGACCTGGCCGACCTGGACACCGAGGCCGGCTACCGGGTCCTGCGCCACCGCGTGAAAGGCAAGGGGCCCGGCGGCCGCGACTTCGTGCGGCTGGACGGCGAGCTCTGCCGCGTCCTGGACGCCTACCTCGCCGTCCGCGCTCGCCGCCACCCGGACAGCACCTGCCCTCCCGGCCCGCTGCTGGTCACCGCCCCGCACCCCTACGACCCCGCCAAGCCCGGCGGCAAGCGCCTCACCCAGCGCGACGTCACCAACATCCTGCGGCGGCAGGCGGAACTGGCCGGGCTGCCCGCGGCCCACCGGCTGACCCCGCACAGCGGCCGCCGCACCGTCATCACCACCCTGCTCGGCAACGACGTCCCGCTCGCCAAGGTCCAGGACCTGGCCGGGCACGCCGACCCCCGCACCACCCGCGGATACGACGACACCAACCACAAGCTGGCGGCGTCGCCGGTCACCGACCTCACCCGCATCCTCGCCGGCCACCGCCGCCGAACACATGATCCGGATCCCGTCACCGAGGCGGCCAGGACGGCGGCGACGCGCTCCACGTCCTCCGCGGCCGGACGCGCGCCGACGCGCAGCTTGACCGCGTCGTAGCCCTCGGACACGTACGCCGTGGAGCCGTCGATCAGGAGCTCGTCCACGCTCATCGCGTCGGTGGCGCCCCGCTGCCGTAGATCGGGACGCGGCCGCGATGCACACCGAGGAAGCGGTAACACCACGTCGCGTGCCTGCCTGCGGGTTTCAAGTCGGACGCGCCGTGCGGGTTCCCGGCGGGGGTGCCCCGTCGCGGACGAGTGGTGTTCAGCGTCCTTTCCGCGCTGAGGCCTGCTCCTCGCACCAGGCCATGAGAGGTGCGGCGGTTCTTGGAGGGTCTTCGAGCATGGGTGAGTGTCCGAGGCCGGGCAGCACCTCGACCTTCGCGTCCGGGACGGTGCGGTAGTCGGCGGCCGACGAGGCTCGCCATCTCCGGTCGTCCTCCCCGAAGATCACCAGGAGTGGCTTGCCGAGGGCGGCGAGCCGATCGGGGAGCGTGCGCTGCTCCAGGTAGTCGTCGACGGCGCGTGATGTCGCGGTGAGCGCGTGGTAGGTGACGCCGCGCACGTCGTCGACGAGCTGCTGCGGGATCTCGTAGCCGGGGCGGCTGAACGCGGTGTCCAGCCCCCGGCGGATGATCTTGTCGGTGCGGAGCCGCCACAAGAGGCGCCCGACGCCGGGGACGAACAGGAGCCGGCCGACGAACCCGTCGGAGATGAAGGCGTCCAGGCGGGGGCCGGAGTCGATGAGCGCCAGCGCGGTCACCAGATCGCGGCGCCGCTCGGCCAGGGCGGTGGCGACCGACCCGCCGGTGGAATGGCCGACCACGATGGCGTGCCGCACGCCGAGCCGGTCCAGTGCCTCGCCGACCCGGCGTCCCTGCTCCGGGATCGCGTACCCTCCGCCGGACGGTTTGGCCGACCGGCCGTGCCCGAGCAAGTCGATCCGGATGACGCGCAAGGACTCCGCCAGCATCGGAACCAGCGAGTCCCACCAGCGGGTCGATCCGGCGAGGCCGTGGATCAGCACGAGCGCCGGGGCGTCGCCGGGGCCGTCCTGGCGGACGTGAACGCTCCCGCCGTCCAAAGGAAGGGTCGAGCTTCCGGTGGCTTCGGTTTCCTGCCGCGACACCCGGCGGCGGTCTTTTGTCGTCATGGGGCCACTGTCGCCGTCCGGGCGGGGCGGTGGCTTGAACGAATGTTCCCGGCGGGTGCCCGCCGTACGATATGAGGATGCGGTCCACCGTGCGCGAGCGTGCCGATGTGCTGGTGTGGGACGTCGCGCGGCCGGAGCGGCCCAGCCGGGTGGCCGGTGTCAGCATGGCCGGGTTCCGTGACCGTGGCGGGTCCGCGGCCGGGCATCGGGCGGTCCCGCACCCGGCGGTGTCGCTGGCGCTGGAGCTCGGCGCAGGCCCGCTGATCGTGGACGATGCCGCCGGACGCAGGCGGCGGGGAAGCGTGGTCGCCGGGCTCGGGTTCGGTTCCGGTGCGATGTGGGTGCGAGGCGAGCGTTTCGAGGCCGTGCAGGTGCGCCTGTCGCCGCTGGTCGCGCATCAGATCCTGGGCGTCTCCCCCGCCGGGCTGGACGGCGCCGTGGTCGCACTCGACGACCTGTGGGGCCCGGACGCCTCCCGGCTCGGCGAGCGGCTGAGCGAGACCCCCTCGTGGGACGAACGCTTCGCGCTGATGGACGCATTCCTCGCCCGGCGGCGCGAGACGGGGACCCCGGTCGACCCGGAGGTGGCCTGGGCCTGGGACCGGATGGTCGGCGGCCGTGGCCTGGTCCGGGTCGACGAGCTGGCGGCCGAGGTCGGGTGGAGCCGCAAGCGCCTGTGGTCGCGGTTCCAGTCGCAGATCGGGCTGCCGCCCAAGCGCGCCGCGCGGCTCGTCCGCTTCGACCACGCCGCCCACCGGCTGGCCGCGGGCGAGGACGCGGCCCGGGTCGCGGCCGAGACCGGCTACGCCGACCAGCCCCACCTGCATCGCGATGTCGTCGCGTTCACCGGCGCGACCCCGGCGGCGGTGGCGGCCGAGCCGTGGCTGGCGGTCGACGACGTCGCCTGGCCCGGCCGCGCACCGTAGGCCGGCCGCCGGGACCGGTCGTCCGCCAGGCGTTCACGCCGCGGGTTCGGACGCGGACGAGGGCCCCGGCCTGTGCGCGGCGACCGCCTGGCGGGTCTCCTCGGCGATCAGGTCGGAGTTGATCTGGGCGCCCGCGGCTGCGCCCGCCGCGGCGGCGGCGCCGACCTGGGCCATCAGGTCGGTGACGTTGCCCGCGACCCACACCCCCGGCACGTCGGTGCGTCCCGCCGCGTCGGACGGGACGTGCTCGCCGACCCCGGCGGGATGCTCGACCGGCCGCAGCCCGAGCCCGTCGAGGAAGGCGGCGCGCACGGTCATCCGCGGCGCGACGGCCAGCGCCTCGCGGTCGACCACCGTCCCGCCGGCCAGCCGCACTCCCGCGATGCGGTCCCCGACGATCACCAGGGACGCCACCTCGCCGTCGATCACGCGGACGCCGCGGGCGGCCAGCTGCTCGGCCTCCTCGCCGGTCGGCGGCGGCATGGTGTGGGAGAAGAGGACGACGTCGTCGCTCAGCTGCCGGAACAGCAGCGCTTGGTGAACCGCCATCGGACCGCCGGCGAGCACGCCGATGGCCTTGTCGCGGATCTCCCAGCCGTGGCAGTACGGGCAGTGCACGACGTCGCGTCCCCACCGGTCCCGCAAGCCGGGGAGGTCCGGCAGCTCGTCCACCACCCCGGTCGTCACCAGCAGGCGGCGCGCGCGGACGGTCGCGCCGCCGTCCAGCGTCACGGTGAACCCGCCCGAGTCCGGGACCGCCGCGGCGACCTCTCCCCGCACCACGTAGCCGCCGTCGTGGCGGACCTCGGCCCGGCCGCGCTCCAGCAGCTCGGCCGGGCTGATCCCCTCCCGGCCCAGCAGCCCGTGCACACCGTCGGCGGGCGCGTTGCGCGGCGCGCCCGCGTCGATCACCGCGACGGTCCGCCGGACGCGGGCCAGCATCAGCGCCCCGTTCAAGCCCGCGGCGCCACCGCCGATCACTACCACGTCATAGCCGCCTCTCAGCTGATCGGTCATCGTGACCACCTCCACGCCGACTATGCGTTCGCGCGGGCGCGGAAGCAAAACTCTTTGCCGGGACGGCAAAAGGTCGTCCGTGGGCGGGTCGACGGGCGTGAAATGCGGTGGACGGGTTTCGCGGCGCTTGTCTATCGTGTGGCCCGTGTCCAGTCCTGAGGCATCAAGACGCTAGCCACCGGTTCCTCGGTGGCCATTGATCATCGTCACTCGGGCTGAGTCTTCCCCGGAGTTCCGCCGCCTTGCGCTGCCCTGCTCGGGCTGCCGGGGCTCTCGGGCTCCCACGCGCGCTACCGCACTCGCCGCGTCCCGCCATGCTCGCCGTCGTGCACGGCTGGTCCGGGACGTCGCGACGGTGCGTCCGCGCCTCTTCTTCGATGCCTCACGACACGACCGTGGAGTTCCTCTCCCATGCCCTTCGCCATCTACGTCCTCGGACTGGCGGTCTTCGCCCAGGGAACGTCCGAGTTCATGCTGTCCGGACTGAACCCGGACATCGCCCGCGAACTGAACATCTCCATCTCCGCGGCCGGCGCGCTGACGTCCGCCTTCGCCGCCGGAATGATCGTCGGAGCGCCGCTGATGGCGGTGCTCAGCCTGCGCTGGCCGCGCCGCCGGGCGCTGCTGGTCTTCCTGGTCGCCTTCATGCTCGTGCACGTCGTCGGGGCGGTCACCTCCAGCTTCACCGTGCTCCTGGCGACCCGGGCGCTCGGCGCGCTGGCCAACGCCGGTTTCCTCGCCGTGGGGCTCGCGACGGCGACCGGCATGGTCAAGCCGGACGCCAAGGGACGCGCGACCTCCGTCCTGCTGGGCGGCATCACGCTGGCATGCGTCGCCGGGGCGCCCGCCGGCGCCGCGCTCGGCCAGGCCCTCGGCTGGCGGTCGGCGTTCTGGGCGGTGGCGCTGATCTGCCTGCCGGCCGTCTTCGCCGTCCTGCGCTCGGTACCCGGCGGCGCCCCGGCGACCGGCACTCCTGACGGCCCCGCGGACGGCGGCGCGGACGGTCGCCCGGCCGGCGCCCGGAGCCAGCTGCGGGCGCTGCGCAGCCCTCGGCTGCTGCTCGTGCTGCTGCTGGCGGCACTGGTGAACGCCGCGACGTTCTGCACCTACACCTATCTGGGTCCGCTGATCACCGAGGTCGGCGGGGTCTCCGAGGACTGGGTGCCGGCGGTGCTGGCGCTGTTCGGTCTCGGGTCGTTCGCCGGAGCGACCATCGGCGGGCGGATGTCCGACACGCGGCCCATGCTGGTCCTGGTACCGGGCGGGATCGCCCTGCTCGCCGGGTGGACGCTTTTCACGGCCGCGGCCGGAAACCAGGTCATAGCGTTCCTGCTCGTCTTCGTCCAGGGGACGCTGTCGTTCGCCGTCGGCTCGACGCTCATCGCGCGGGTCCTGTACGCGGCGACGCGGGCGCCTTCCCTCGGCGGGGCGTTCGCGACCTCGGCGCTCAATGTCGGCGCGGCCGCCGGGCCCGCTCTCGGCGGTGCCGCCATCGCGGCCGGGCTCGGCTACCGGTCGCCGCTGTGGCTCAGCGCGCTGCTGGTGGCGGCCGCGCTCGTCACGGCCGGTGTCGCCGAGGCCGTCCGGCGCGTCCGGCGGCTCCGGCGCACGCAGCACGCGGACGGGGCGCAGCTCCGGCTCGGCGGGCCGCACGATGAGGCGGTCCGCGTCCAGGAACGGAGTCCACGCGCCGAATGCTGACGAACTGCCGCATTTCACACGCACGGATATCCGCGGTCTCCGGAACGGGCCGGGCCTATCGGGCGATTGGCGGGACCCGTCCCGTGCCCGGTCCCTATCTTGAGGATCCCGGCTGCACGGATCGGACGTGCGCGCAGAGCAAAGGAGTCCCGTCATGGCTCGTCCACGCGCTGGTTTCCGCCTTCACGCCGCCGCCGGGCTCGCCGCGGCCGCCGCGTTGGGCCTCGCCGGCTGCGGTGGCGACGACGACGGCGCCGCATCCGCGAGCGGATCGCCCACCGCCAAGAAGACGGCTCCGACCACGCCACCGGCACCGCCGCCCAGCCCGGCACCGCCGGCCGACGGGACGAACCTGCGCGCCTGCAAGGACGGCACCTGCGAGGTGAAGGTGACCCGGCGGGTCACCATCCCGATGGACGAGGAGAAGCTCGAGGTCAGCACGATCAGGGTGACCTCGCTCGAAGGCGACGCGATCTCCTTCGAGGTCGGCCTCCCCTCCTCGGGCGCGTTCGACTTCAACTGCGAGGGCGATCCCCGCTGCCAGACCATGGTCGTCGGCCCCGCGGCCGGGTCGTCCGGGAACGCGAAGATCACCGCGCATCCCGGCGCGCAGGTCAAGGCCAACGGGGTCGTGATCTCCGTGGTCTCGGCCTCGAAGGGGTCGGTCGTTCTCCGCATGAAGCCGCGATAGCCGAAAGCCCCCGGGGCGCGGCGGCTCCGTCCGCGGGCGGGGCGGGCACCGACTTTGGTCGGTGTCGGCGCTGTGACCTGCGGGGTTAGCCTTCGCACGTGAACGAGAAGAGCTTCGAACAGGCCGCCCCGTGCGGGCGGCGCGGCAGGCGGGCGACCGTCGCGATCGTGCTCGCCGTCACCGGCGCGCTGGTCTCGCTGACGATCTGGGGCCGGTACAGCGCGGACGTGCCGGACAGGCGGCTCGCGCTGGAGGTCGCGGTCGGGGTGGCGGCGTGGCTGCTGTCGCCCGCGCTGCTGTGGCGTCCGGTGGCGGTCGCGGTGGCGCTGACCGCGCTGGCGGCGGTGTCCCCGGCCGCGACCCCGCCGGCGACGCTGGCGGCGCTGCAGGTCGCCCAGCGGCGCCCGTTCCCGGTCGCCGCCGGGATAGCCGTGGCGGGCGTCGGCGCGCACGCCGTGCAGGGGTGGTGGCAGCCGGCGGCCGGGATCTCGTTCGGCTGGTGGCTGCTGCTGATCGCGCTCGGATACGGCGCGCTGATCGGCTGGGGCGCGCTCGCGCGGGCGCGCCGGGCGCTGCTGGAGTCGCTGCGCGAACGCGCCCGCCGCGCCGAGGCCGAGCAGGGCCGCCGGGTCGCCGAGGCGCGCATGGCCGAGCGCGCCCGGATCGCGCGGGAGATGCACGACGTGCTGGCCCACCGTCTGTCGCTGCTGGCCACCTACGCGGGCGCGCTGGAGTACCGTCCGGACGCGCCGCCGGAGAAGCTCGCGCACGCCGCCGGGGTGGTCCGCGACGGGGTGCACCAGGCGCTCGACGAGCTCCGCGACGTGATCGTCCTGCTGCGGGAGGACGAGGCGGAGGAGGGCCGCCCGCAACCCGTGCTGGACGACGTGTCCCGCCTGGTGGAGGAGTCGCGCGACGCGGGCGGGCGGGTGGAGCTGCGCGACGAGGTCGTCGACCCCGGCGCGCTGCCCGCCGCCGCCGGGCGGACCGCGTACCGGGTCGTCCAGGAGGCGCTGACCAACGCGCGCAAGCACGCGGCCGGCCGCCCCGTCCGCGTCGAGCTGCGGGGGCGGCCCGGGACCCGGCTGGTCATCGACGTCCGCAACCCGCTGCCCAGCGACCCGGGCGCCGGGCCCGCCGCGCCCGGCAGCGGGACGGGACTGGTCGGCCTGACCGAGCGGGTCCGGCTCGCCGGCGGCCGCCTCGACCACCAGGCCACCGCGGACGAGTTCCGGCTGCGCGCCTGGCTACCATGGCCGGCGTGACCCGGCCCCTGCGCGTCCTGATCGTGGACGACGACGCGCTCGTCCGCGCCGGGCTGTCGATGATGCTGGACGGCACCGCAGGCATCACCGTGGCGGGCGAGGCCGCCGACGGCGACGAGGTGCCCGCTGCGGCCGACGCGCACGCGCCCGACGTCGTCCTCATGGACCTGCGGATGCCGCGCGTGGACGGCATCACCGCCACCCGCAGGCTCCGGTCCCGGACGAACCCGCCCGAGGTCGTCGTGCTGACGACGTTCGACTCCGACGAGAACATCCTGCGGGCGCTGCGCGCCGGGGCCAGCGGGTTCCTGCTCAAGGACACCCCGCCGGAGGAGATCGTCCACGCGGTCCGGCGGGTCGCGGCCGGGGACCCGATCCTGTCCCCGCGGATCACCCGGCGGCTCATGGACCGCGCGGCCGTCGAGGCCGGCGCGCACCAGCGGGCCCGCGCGGCGCTCGCCCGGCTCACCCCGCGCGAGCACGACGTCGTCCTCGCGATCGCCCAAGGGCGCTCCAACGCCGAGATCGCCGCCGAGCTGTTCATGGGCGTCGCGACCGTCAAGGCGCACGTCTCCAGCGTCCTGACCAAGCTCGACCTGGACAACCGCACCCAGATCGCCCTGCTGGCCCACGACGCCGGCCTCGCCTGACCGGTCCCCGCGCCGGTCGGTGGCGCCTACTCCGCGGGGAAGGGCAGCGGGCAGTCGGGCTCGGCGGCGCAGGTCACCAGGTCGTCGCAGCCGGCGGCCAGCGCGGCCCGCAGCGTCGCGGCGACGGCGGCCAGCTCGTCGATCCTGGCCTCGATGCCGGAGAGCTTGGCGCGCGCCCGTCCCGCGAGCCCCGCGCCCGGCGCGGCCCGTCCACCGGCGCCCGCCGCCAGCAGCCCGGCGACCTCGTCGAGGGTGAAGCCGAGCCGCTGCGCGGTCTTGATCACGCGGAGCAGGGTGACGGTCTCCGGCGGGTAGACGCGGTGCCCGCCCGGGGTGCGGACGGGGTCGTCGAGCAGGCCGCGCCGCTCGTAGTACCGCAGCGTCTGCGGGTTCACCCCGGCGGCCGCCGCGACCTGCCCGCTGCGCAGCCCCGCCGCGACGCCGCCGGTCACGCCCGCTCCCCGCGCCGGGCTTGCCCGCCGTCGATCACGCTCTCGGCGCGGGCGGTCAGCGCGTCCAGGACGCCGGTGTGCGCGGCCGGGACGGTGACGTCCAACGTCAGGCCGTCCCCGCCGGAGATGGTCAGGGTGAAGGTGAAGAAGGAGCAGCAGGCGTTCTCGCGGGCCGCCAGGGAGGCGGCGCGTCCCGCCGTCTCCGGGCCGGGCCGCAGCCGGACCCGCGTCCGGCCCGGTCCCGCGCGTTCCACGCCGGTCGCCGCCTCGGCGAACAGCTTGTCGAACTCGGCCTCCCGCAGCGGCCGCTGGGCCGTCGGCAGCGTGCACGCCCGCGGCCCCTCGGGCGCCCAGGCCTGGTTCACGTCCATGATTCGACGGTAACCCTGTACCACGGTCCCGGATGCAACCCTTCCGCCCCGGTGCGGGCGTCGGGACGAAAAATTCGAGGTGCAGGCTGTGAAGGTGTCGAACGGGGCGCGGCGGCTCCGACGTCTCCGGTGAGAGGCGCCGAAAAGGGGCGCCGGGACGAGAGGGAGAACGGCCGTGAAGTACATGATCATGCTGTACGCGTCGCAGCGGGACTACGACGAGATGGCGGGCAAGGTGCCCGAGGGCGAGGCGCTCTGGACGGCCGAGGACCTGGCCGCGATGGGCGCGTTCATGGAGAGGTTCAACCAGGACCTGGTCGAGTCGGGCGAGTTCGTGGACGCCAACGGCCTGGCCGCGCCCGTCCACACCCGCAGGTTCCACTCCAGGGACGGGGTGCCGGTCGTCACCGACGGCCCCTACCCCGAGACCGCCGAGGTCCTCGCCGGGTACACGATCATCGAGTGCGACAGCTTCGACCGCGCGTCGGAGATCACCGCGCGGCTGGGCGAGTGCCCGGTCCCCGCGGGCGCGCAGGGCAGCGCCTACGCCGACCTGCGTCCGATCGTCGACGGCCGCGCCGACCTGGAGGGATGACCGCGCCATGACCGGCGGCCGGCACGGGGCCGGGTTCGGGGACCTGCTGCGCCCGCTGGCGCCGCAGGTCCTCGGGGCGCTGGTCCGCCGGTACGGGCATTTCGACGCCGCGGAGGACGCCGTCCAGGAGGCGCTGATCGCCGCCGCGGCGCAGTGGCCGGACGGCGGCGTGCCCGACGACCCGCGCGCCTGGCTGATCACCGTGGCGTCCCGGCGGCTGACCGACCTGCTGCGGGCCGAGCAGGCGCGCCGCCGCCGCGAGGACGCCGCCGCCGCGTTCCGGCTGCCGGACGAGTGGCTGTCACCCGCCGCCGACAGCCCGCCGCGCGACGCCGACGACACGCTGATCCTGCTGTTCATGTGCTGCCATCCGGTGCTGTCGCCGGACCTGCGGATCGCGCTGACGCTCCGGTCGGTGGGCGGGCTGACCACCGGGGAGATCGCCCGCGCGTTCTTCGTCCCCGAGCCGACGATGGGCCAGCGGATCAGCCGCGCCAAGAGGCGGATCAGGGACAGCCGCGTCCCGTTCCGGCCGCCCGCGCCGGACGAGCGCGCGGACCGGGTCGCCGCCGTCCTGCACGTCCTGTACCTGATCTTCACCGAGGGGTATGCGAGCACGGCGGGGCCGGGCCTGTACCGTCCCGACCTGTCGGCGGAGGCGATCCGGCTGGCGCGGATCGTGCACCGGCTGCTGCCCGGCGACGGCGAGGCGGCCGGGCTGCTGGCGCTGATGCTGCTCACCGACGCGCGCCGTCCCGCCCGGACGGCCCCGGACGGCGCCCTGGTCCCGCTCGCCGAGCAGGACCGCAGCCTGTGGCGGGACGGCGACATCGCCGAGGGCCTGGAGCTGGTCTCCGCGACGCTCCCCCGCGGCCCCGCCGGCCCCTACCAGGTGCAGGCGGCGATCGCGGCGCTGCACGACGAGGCCGCGTCGGCGGATGAGACGGACTGGCCGCAGATCGCCGCGCTGTACGAGGTGCTGCTGGGCATGTCCGACAACCCGATGGCCGCGCTGAACCACGCGGTCGCGGTGGCGATGGCGCGCGGCCCGGCCGCCGGGCTGGACCTGCTGGAGGAGCTGGATTCGGACCGGCGGATCTCGGGGCATCACCGGCTGCACGCGGTCCGCGCGCACCTGCTGGAGATGTCGGGCGACGCGGCGGCCGCGCGCGAGTCCTACCTGGCGGCGGCAGGGCGCACGCACAGCGTCCCCGAGCAGCGGTACCTCAACTCGCGGGCGGCGCGCCTGTCCCCCTGACACCGGCACCGGACGCGCCCGCACCGGACACGCGGGCGCTGGTCGCGCCCGCACTGGTCGCGTGCTCGTGGAAGACGCCGGCGCGGGCGGCCGCGACGGCGGCGGCCGCGGCGCGGTCCGCGCAGGCCTCGTCGACGGGCTCGCCGGTGATGAACAGCCGGTGGTACAGGGGCGCGACGGCGGCGCGGACGACGTCGGCGGCGTCGGTCCCGGCGGGGACCTCGCCCCGCTCGGCGGCGCGCCGCACCACGGCCGCGGCCTGCTCGTGCCGCCGCGCGAAGAAGGCGTGCAGGGCGCGGGCGGCCTCGGTGCTCTGCGCGGCGGCCGACACGAACGCCCGCGTGACGGGCCCCTGCCGGGGGTCGGTGAAGCCGGTCAGGACGAGCCGCGCGATGGCCCGCAGGTCGCCGTCCAGGCTGCCGGTGTCGGGGACGGGCCACGGTTCGCCGGCCGCGGCGTCCAGCGCGGCGGCGACGAGCCCGTCGGCGCCGCCCCAGCGCCGGTAGACGGTGGTCTTGTGGACGCCGGAGCGGGCGGCGACGTTCTCGACGCTGAGCCCCCGGTAGCCGTGCTCGGACAGCTCGGCGAGCGTGGCCCGCCGGACGGCCTCGCGCACCCGCGCGGTGCGGCCGCCGGGTCGGACGCTCCCGGGCCCGGCGGCGGTCACGCGCCCCGCCTGCACTCGCGCTGCCTGCCCTGCCTGCGGGATCTCACGTCCCGATCGTAACGCAACACCGGTTGCGTTAACCTCGCCGTCGGACGGAAACAGCAGATGGGGGACGAGGGGGGACGATCCATGCCGCAGGGTTCACACGCCACGATCAGGGAGTTCACGGTCGCCGGCCCGGACGCGGGCCCGTACGGCGTCGCCGCCGGGCCGGACGGCGCGGTGTGGTTCACGCTCGTCCACGCGGGGCGGGTGGGCCGGATGACGCCGGACGGGGACCTCACCGTCCACGGGCCCGTCCCGGCCGGGCCGACGACGATCACGGCGGGCCCCGACGGCGCGCTGTGGTTCACCGCCTACGGCGGCGGCGCGATCGGCCGGATCACCTCCGGCGGCGAGGTCGCCGGGTTCGCGGTCCCGGGCGGCGGCGGCCCGTGCGGGATCGCCGCCGGGCCCGACGGCGCGCTGTGGTTCACCCGGATGCAGGCCGGGAGCATCGGCCGCGTCACCGTCGACGGGCACGTCACCGACCACCGGCTGCCCGCCCGGGACGCGCTGCCGTCGATGATCGCGCTGGGCCCGGACGAGGCGATGTGGTTCACCCTCAACCAGGGCAACGCGATCGGCAGGATCGGGATGGACGGGGAGGTGACCGTCCATCCGCTGCCCACCGAGGGGTCCGCGCCGGTGGGCATCACCGCGGGCCCGGACGGCGCGCTGTGGTTCACCGAGATCGGCACCGGGCACATCGGGCGGATCACCACCGACGGGAAGGTCGCCGAGTTCCCGCTGCCCGATCCCGCGGCCCGGCCGCACGCCATCGCCGCCGGCCCCGGCGGGGACCTGTGGTTCACCGAGTGGGGCACCGCGCACGTCGCCCGGATCACGCCCGAGGGCCGCATGGACGAGCACCCGCTGCCGACCCCCGGCTGCGAGCCGCACGGCATCGCGCTCGGCCCGGACGGCGCGCTGTGGGTGGCGCTGGAGACCGGCGCGCTCGCCCGCGTCACCGTCAGCTGAACCCGCCCGGAACCGCCCGGCCAGGGGCGAAAACCGGTTGGCACGGTCGGCGGCGTTCGTTAGAACGGTCGGCATGCTCCGCAAGTACCCCCGGACCCGGCACATCGAGGGCTCCCGGCTGCAGCCGGGCGACCACGACCTCGCCTCCGTGCCGTTCGCCGCGATCGCCGGGCGGTACCTGGTCGTGGAGGAGAAGCTCGACGGCGCCAACGCCGGCATCAGCTTCGGCCCGGACGGCGAGCTGCGGCTGCAGAGCCGCGGCCACTACCTGACCGGCGGGCCGCGCGAGCGCCAGTTCGGGCCGTTGAAGGCGTGGGCGGCGTCCGTCCAGCACGTCCTGCGCGAACGGCTGGGCGACCGGTACGTCCTGTACGGGGAGTGGCTGTACGCCAAGCACACCGTCTTCTACGACGCGCTCCCCCACTACTTCTGCGAGTTCGACGTCCTGGACCAGTCCGACGGGACGTTCCTGTCCACGGCGGCGCGCCGCGAGCTGCTCGACGGCACGCCGGTGGTGCCGGTGCCCGTCCTCCACGAGGGCCCGCTGCCCGACGTGGCGGCGCTGACCGCGCTCGCCGGACCGTCCACCTGCCGCACCACCGATTGGCGGGACGCGCTGCGCGCGGCAGCGGAGGCGGGCGGCGCCGACCCCGCCCGCGTCGCCGGGGAGAGCGACGCCTCCGACGACATGGAGGGCCTCTACATCAAGGTGGAGGAGGGCGGGAAGACCGTCGACCGCTACAAGTGGGTCCGGCCGAGCTTCCTGACCGCGATCCTGGACGCGGGGACCCACTGGCAGGAGCGTCCCATCGTCGCCAACGGCCTCGCCGACCCGGAGGTGCTGTATGCGGGTGTTCGATGAGCTGTGCCCGGCGCCGCCGCACTGGGACCTCGACTGGCCGCGGATCCGGGACGCGTTCGACTGGGTCCGCGACATGGCCGGCGTCCCGCAGGACGCCGTCTTCCACGGCGAGGGCGACGTGGAGACCCACACCCGGATGGCGTGCGAGGCGCTGGCGTCGCTGCCGCGGTGGCGGGCCCGCCCGCACGCCGAGCGGGTGCGGCTGTTCGCGACCGTGCTGATGCACGACATCGCCAAGCCGCACTGCACCGCCATCGACGGCGACGGCCGCATCACCGCGCGCGGCCACTCGCGGCGCGGCGACCTGATGGTGCGCCGGATCCTGTGGGAGCTGGACGCGCCCGTGGAGTGGCGCGAGCACGTCGCCGCGCTGATCCGCCACCACCAGGTGCCGTTCTGGGCGCTGGAGCGCCCCGACCTGCAGCAGATCGCCTTCCGCGTCAGCCTGCTGGCCCGCAACGACGACCTGGAGCTGCTGGCGTCGGCCGACATCCTCGGCCGCGTGTGCCCCGACACCGCCGAGCTGCTGGAGAACGTCGGCCTGTACGGGGAGTACTGCGCCGAGCAGGGCTGCCTAGACGGCCCGCGGGCGTTCCCGTCCGACCACGCCCGGTTCTGGTACTTCCGCAAGCCGGGACGCGACCCCGGCTACGCCGCCTACGACGACACGCGGCTGACCGCGACCGTCCTGTCGGGGCTGCCGGGCGTCGGCAAGGACCACTGGATCGCCGCGAACCGCCCGGACGTGCCGGTCGTCAGCCTGGACCGGCTGCGCGCCGAACTGGGCGTGTCCCCGGCCGGGGACCAGCGCGCGGTGGCCGCGGCCGCGCACGACCTGGCCCGCGAGCACCTGCGCGCCGGGCGGTCGTTCGTGTGGAACGCCACCAACGTGTCCCGGACGCAGCGCGAGGCGTGCACCGGCCTCATCGCCGGCTACCGGGGACGGGTCGAGGTCGTCGCGCTGGAGGCGCCGCCGCGCGTGGTCCGCGACCGCAACCGGGGACGGTCCGCGCCCGTGCCGGACGCGGTGATCGACCGGCTCGTCCGCCGCTGGGAGACCCCGGACCCGACCGAGGCCCACCGCGTCCACTGGCTCACCACCGCCTGAGTTTAGGCGGCGCGCACGGGGAACGGCTTAACCCAGGCTTCTAGACGAGCGGACACGCGGAGGGGGCCGGAGATCATGAGCATCGTGCGGCCGGCACACAACGGCGAAACCGAGGCCGGATCCGAGACCGCGCCCGAGAACGCGCCCGTCACCGCGGGCGCGCACCGGCACGACTATGGGCGCGCCCCCGAGTTCGACGGCCACCGCCGCGAACCGGGGACCGGCGAACTGGTCAAGCAGGCCACCCAGCAGGTGTCGGACCTGATGCGCGCCGAGCTGCGGCTGGCGGTGGCGGAGCTGAAGGACAAGGGCCGCCACGCCGGCACCGGCGCCGGGATGTTCGGCGGCGCCGCGCTGGTGGCGCTGTACGGGCTGGCGGTGCTGCTGGCGGCGGTGGTCGCGGCGATCGCGCTGGCGCTGCCGGTGTGGGCGGCGGCGCTGATCGTCGGCGGGTTCCTCATGCTGGTCGCGGGCGTCCTGGCGGTGCTGGGACGGTCGCAGACCAGGCAGGCCACGCCGCCCAAGCCGGAGCAGGCCATGGACGGCGCCCGGCAGACCGTGGCCGAGCTGAAGGAGAGGGCGACGCACCGATGACCACGCAGGACAAGCACGGGACGGCGCGGGGCAAGCACGGCGCCGCCGCCGGGACCGAGGAGCTGCGCCAGGAGGTCGACCGGGCGCGCCACGACCTCGGCGAGACCGTCGAGCAACTCGCGGCGAAGGCCGACGTGAAGGCGATGGCCAGGGAGAAGGCCGCGCAGGCGAAGGAGCGGGCGCGCGACGCCGCCGCCCGGGCCCGCGACGCCGGCGGCACGGAGCAGGCGAAACGCGGCGGGATCGTGGTCGCGTCGGCGGGCGCGGTGGCCCTGGGGGCGGTGTGGCTGCGGCGGCGCCGCTCGTCCGGGACGCGCTGGGGCCGCCCGTCCAAGCCCGGCTGGGGCCGCGCGTCCAAGTCGAAGATGCCCTGGAGCGGCACGTCGAAGACGCCATGGGGCGGCAAGTCGAAGGCGCCGTGGGGACGGGGCGCGCCAGTGCGGATGCGGTTCCGTGCCGGGCAGCGGCGGGCCGTCCGCATCCGGCGCGGCCGCCGATCGATCCTCTGAAGGGGGAGGGAGCCCGGCCATGAGCGCACCCGGCGCACCCACCGACCTGCCCGCCACCTCGTGGGGACGGGCCCTGAAACGCACGGCCGGCGAGTACCGCAACGACAACCTGTCCGACTGGGCCGCCGCGCTCACCTACTACTCCATCCTGTCGATCTTCCCGGCGATACTGGTGGTGGTGTCCCTGGTGGGCCTGGCCGGCACGTCGGTGACACAGGACCTGATCGCCAGCGCCGGCGACATGGCGCCAGGCTCGGTGAAGGACCTGCTGATCAGCTCCATCACCCAGCTGCAGGGCAACCGCGCCGGCGCCGGGATCATCGCGCTGGTGAGCCTGGCGGCGGCGATCTGGTCGGCGTCGGGGTACGTGGGCGCGTTCATGCGCGCGTCCAACGTCGTCTACGACATCCCCGAGGGGCGGCCGTTCTGGAAGACCGTCCCGCTCCGCGTCATGATCACCCTGGTGACGCTGGTGCTGCTGTCGGCGTCGGTGATCGCGGTGGTGGTGTCGGGTCCGCTGGCCCGCGAGGCCGGCGACCTGCTCGGGCTCGGCTCGCAGGCGGTCACCGTGTGGAACATCGCCAAGTGGCCGGTGCTGCTGGTGGTGATCGCGTTCCTGTTCTCGCTGCTGTACTGGGCGGCGCCCAACGCCAAGCGCCGGTTCCGGTGGGTGACGCCGGGCGGCGTCCTGGCGATCGTGCTGTGGCTGGCGGCGTCGGGTCTGTTCGCGCTGTACGTGTCGGGGTTCTCGTCCTACAACAAGACCTACGGCAGCCTCGCGGGGATCATCGTGTTCCTGGTGTGGCTGTGGATCACGAACCTGGCGATCCTGCTGGGCGCCGAGCTGAACGCCGAGCTGGAGCGCGGCCGCGCCATCGCCGGCGGGCAGCGTCCCGGCGAGGAGCCGTACGTGGAGTTCCGCGACACCCGCGGGTTCGACGACGACGAGCGCCGCGCGGCGGGCATCGCGGAGGATTCCGGCGACGGGCCCCGCACCGAGGATGGGAGCCGCACCGGCGACGGGGCCAGCACGGGCCACGGCGCCCGCCGGGCCTAATCTGCGGACATCACGGGTCGCACAAGACCGGACACGGTGAATAGGATCATCGCATGCTGCGTCCGGCTTACCCGATCGAGACCGAGCGGCTGACCCTGCGGCCGTTCCGCGAGGGCGACCTGGAGGGCCTGTACGCCTACCAGTCCCTGCCCGAGGTGGCGCGGTTCCTGTACTGGGAGCCGCGGAACCTGCAGGAGTCGCGGGAGTTCCTGAAGCAGAAGATGAGCGCGTCCACCGTGGAGAAGGAGGGCGACTGGCTCGTCCTGGCGGTGGTGTGGCGCGAGACCGGCGACCTGATCGGCGAGGTCAACCTGCAGTGGCGCAGCAGGGAGCACCGGCAGGGCGAGATCGGCTACATCTTCAATCCCGCCTACCACGGCAAGGGCTTCGCGACCGAGGCCGCGGAGGTCGTGCTGCGGCTGGGGTTCGAGGGCATGGACCTGCACCGGGTGTGCGGGCGGCTGGACGGCCGCAACGCCGCGTCCGCCCGGGTGCTGGAGCGGCTCGGGATGCGCCGCGAGGCGCACCTGGTGCAGAACGAGATCGTCAAGGGCGAGTGGAGCGACGAGGTCGTGTACGCGATGCTGCGGCACGAGTGGGACGCCCGCACCGCCTCCTCCTGACCCCCGGGCGCCGGGTCAGCGCCGGGCCTGCTCCTCCAGCGTCCGCGCGAGGTCCTGAATGTGGCCGCGCAGTTCGGCGGGCCGGCGGACGACGAACGGGAACCCGAGCCCCGCGAGCATCCGCGCCATCCCGTCCAGCCGCTCGGCCCGCGCGTTCATCACCACTCCCCCGTCCTGCTCGGTGAGCGTGGCGGTGGTGGCGGGGACGCGGCGGCGCGCCTGGTCGAGGGTGGTCTCCAGCAGCACCTCGACCTCGTGCGCGTACGGGACGCGCGCCAGCGACCGCGTGACGTGCTGGACGGGGTCGACGCCGCCGGGGACCTCGAAGCGGGCGGTGCCCGGCTCGGCGGACACGACCCGGTCGACCCGGAACGTGCGGATCTCGCCGCTGCGGTGGTCGTGGCCGGTGACGTACCAGCGGCCGGAGTGGAACACCAGCCCGTAGGGGTCCAGGTCCCGTTCGGTCTCGGCGTCCCGCCACGACCGGTACCGCAGCCGGACGCGGCGCCGCTCCCGCGCCGCGGCGGCCAGGGTGAGGACCGCGCCGGTGTCGGGCGCGGCCGGGTCGCGGACGGCGAGGGTGAACTCCAGGGTGTCGCGCAGCGCCTGGACGCGGTCGCGCAGCGCGGCGGGCAGCACCCGCTGGACCTTGGCCAGGGCGCTCTCGGTGGCCTGCGCGGGCAGCCCGATCCGCCGCCCGGCGAGCAGCCCGAGGACGACGGCGGTGGCCTCGTCGTCGGTGAGCATGAGCGGCGGCAGCTTGTAGCCGGGCATGAGGCGGTACCCGCCGTGGCGGCCGCGTTCGGCGACGACGGGGACGCCGAGGTCCTCCAGCCGCGCGGCGTACCGGCGGACTGTGCGCTCGTCCACGCCGAGCCGCCGGGCCAGCTCTCCGCCGCGCATGCGGTGGTTGGCCTGCAGCAGTTCGAGCATGGCCAGGACACGGGTCGTCGGATGCGACGACCCGGACGGCAGGGGATGTGACACGGGTCGCTCACCTAATCCGGGCGGTTTCTGTCCGGTATCGACCGTAGCGTGTGGTGACACCACCGAGAAAGGACGGCTGACATGGCGACGTTCGTACTGGTCCCCGGATACTGGCTCGGCGCGTGGGCGTGGGACGAGGTGGCCGGTCCGCTGCGCGCCGCGGGCCACGACGTCCACGCGGTGACGCTGAGGGGGATGGCGGAGCGGGCCGGGGAGGCGGCGCCGGACGTGGACGTCGACGCCCACACCGCCGACATCGTCGAGGTCATCGAGGGCGGCGGCCTGACCGGGGTCGTGCTGGTCGCGCACAGCGGCGCGAACATGGCCGCGACCGCCGCGGCCGACCGGATCCCCGAGCGGATCGCGCGGATCGTCTACGTCGACACCGGGCCGATGCCGTCGGGCATGGCGGGGATCGACTTCCACGACCCAGAGGCGCGGGCGGCGCTGGAGAAGCAGGTCGCCGAGGAGGGCGAGGGGTGGCTGATCCCGGTGCCGCCGTTCGATCCGGCCGCCGACCCGGTCAACCTCGCCGGGCTGACCGGGGAGCGGCTCGCCGAGATGCGCGAGCGCGGCACCCCGCAGCCGTTCGGCACGGCGACGCAGCCCGCCGCGCGTCCCGACCCGGTGCCGGACACGCCCCGCACGCTGATCGCCTGCACGATCCCGCTGGCCGCGGCCCGGCAGATGGGCGAGGACGGCCACCCGGTCTTCGCCATGATGACCGGCCCCGGCTGGACGTACCGGGAGCTGCCCACCGGCCACTGGCCGATGTTCTCCGAGCCGCGCGAGCTGGCCGCCCTGCTGGACGAACTCGCCGCGCTCGGCTAGGCCCGCCAGGCTGGGACGCTGCCCACCCCTGCCCGCCGCTGACCGTCGCGGGGGCCCGGTCAGCGGCGGACAGCACCGGTCGGCCGCCGGTCGGTCGCCGGTCGGTCGCGGGGGCCGGGGTGGGCCGGGGTCAGCGGCCGTAGCCGAGGCCGTGGCCGAACGGGTACAGGGCGGTGCCGGGCTCGTCGCGGACGGGGATCGTGACGGGCAGCCGTCCGCGCGGGCCCAGCTCGCCGAACAGCGCCTTGCCCAGCGACCGCAGCGCCTCGGCGGTGTAGGAGTAGGTGGCCAGGTACGTGGCGGCCTCGGGGAACCAGGCGATGTCGTAGGGGTCGCGGACGGCGACGACGATGACGGGCTTGCCGGTGGCGACGAGGGCCTTGACCAGGTTCATCTGGCCGGGCCCGTTGTGGCCGGGCTCGTCCTTGACGTCCCAGGCGCGGTTGGTGACGGCGACGACGAGGTCCTGGCCCTCGGCGGCGGCGACGGCCTGGTCGATCTGGGCCTGCCCGGGGCTGAGGCCGGTCTGCCGGACGGTGGCGGTGGCGCCGCGCCGGGCGAACTCGGTGCCGAGCGCCGCCGTGGTCGACACGCCCCACCCGGTGACGAGCACATTCCGGGTGCCCGGCCGCAGCGGCAGGACGCCCGCGCCGTTCTTGACCAGGGTGGTGGTGCGGTCGGCGGCGCGCTGCGCGGCGGCCAGGTGCTCCGGCGTCCCGACGACGTCGTCGATCTCGGATTCGTCGGCGTAGGGGTCGCGGAACAGGCCGCGCTTGTGCTTCAGCTCCAGGATCCGGTACACCGACTCGTCGATGCGCCTCTCGGTCAGCTCGCCGGACTTCACGGCGGCGACGACGGCGGCGAGCTGGCGGGGGAACACGCCGGTGCCGCCGGCGTCGGCGGGCGGCTTGAGCAGGACGTCCACGCCGGCCTTGAGGGCGAGGACGGGGATGCGCTCGTCGCCGTACTTGGCGCGGACGCCGTCCATGTCCAGCGCGTCGGTGACGACGACGCCGCGGTAGCCGAGCCGGTCGCGCAGGATGCCGGTGAGGATGGGCCGCGACAGGGTGGCGGGGTCGCCGGAGGCGTCCAGCGACTTCACCACGATGTGCGCGGTCATGATCGAGTCGGCGCCGCGGGCGATGGCGGCGCGGAACGGCGGCAGGTCGAGCCGCTCCCACTCCGCGCGGGTGTGGTCGATCTCCGGGACGCCGGTGTGGCTGTCGGTGGTGGTGTCGCCGTGCCCGGGGAAGTGCTTGACGGTCGGGGTGACGCCCCCGGACCGGTATCCGCCGATCTGCGCGGTGACCATGGACGACACCAGCCCCGGGTCGGACCCGAAGGACCGGACGCCGATGACGGGGTTGGCGGGGTTGACGTTGACGTCGGCGTCGGGCGCGTAGTCCTGGTTGACGCCGATGGCGCGCAGTTCGCGTCCGGTGATGCGGGCCAGGGCGCGGGCGTCGCCGGTGCTGCGCCCGGCGGCCAGCGCCATCGCGCCGGGCGACTGGGTGGCGGGCGGCTGGACGCGGGCGACGATGCCGCCCTCCTGGTCGATCGCGATCGTCGCGGGGATCCGGTGGCGCTGGGCGAGGGCGGCGCGCTGGATGCCGTTGGAGAACGCGGCGAGCTGGTGCGGGTCGGTGACGTTCTCGCCGTAGTAGATGAACCCGCCCGGGTTGTAGCGGGCCATGACCTGCGCGGCGTTGTCGACCCCGTACAGACGGCGGTTGGCGGCGACGGCGGCCGGGTCGGCGGTGTCGGCGCTCTTGCCGTAGATCTGCAGGACGAACAGCTGCGCGGCCTTCTCCTCCAGCGTCATCGACCGCAGGACGCGCATCAGGTGCGGGTTCCTTCCGTGCCCGCCGGTCTGCCCGGTGTCGGCCTGCGCGGCGGGCGCGGCCAGGGCGGCGAGGCCGGTGGCGGCGAGCGTCCCGGCGGTGAGCCCGGCGAGCCATCGAAGGCGTGTGCGGGGACGGTACATGTCGGCTCCCTCCCGTCCCCCGAGCAGTCCCGACGATCAAGGTTGTCCCTGGCAAGTTAACCCCGCGCCGCGCGCCCGTCCACCACCCGCGGCCGCGCCGGGACCGGCCGCGTGGCCGATACAGGGCAATGATCACTTTGGTCCGGGCGCGGCGGTTAGCTTGGGCACCGTGGAGATCGGCGGCCGGTACCGGCTGGTGCGCGAGCTGGGGCGCGGCGGCATGGGCCGGGTGTGGGAGGCGGTCGACGGGGTGCTGCGGCGTCCGGTGGCGGTGAAGGAGGTGCTGCCGCCCGAGGGCCTGGAGCCGGAGGAGCGGCGGCGGCTGATGGCGCGGGCGGTGCGGGAGGCGCGGGCGGCGGCGCTGCTGGAGCACGAGTCGATCGTCGTGGTGCACGACGTCCTCGTCGACGGGGGCCGGCCGTGGATCGTGATGGAGCTGGTCGAGGGCGTGACGCTGCGCGAGGCGGCGCCGCTGCCGCCGGTGGAGGCGGCGCGGGTGGGCGCGGCGGTGCTGGGCGCGCTGCGCGCCGCGCACGCCGCCGGGGTGCTGCACCGGGACGTGACGCCGGGCAACATCATGCTCGCCCCAGATCCGGCGGGCGGGGTGGGGCGGGTGGTGCTCACCGACTTCGGCATCGCCGAGATGGCCGGGGACCCGGCGCTGACCCGGACCGGGACGGTGATCGGCAGCCCCGGCTACATCGCCCCCGAGCGGCTGGACGGCGGGGTCGTGGACGGCCGCAGCGACCTGTTCTCCCTGGGCGCGGCCCTGTACGCGGCGGTGGAGGGGCGCGGGCCGTTCGACCGCGCGCCGGACGCGGCGGCGCTGGCGGCGACGCTCACCGAGGCGCCGCCGCGTCCCCGGCGGGCGGGCCCGCTGCGGCCGGTGCTGGCGGCGCTGCTGCGCAAGGACCCGGCCGATCGCCCGGATCCCGGCGATGTGGAGCGGGCGCTGCGGCGGGTGGCGGACGGCCGGTCGCGGCGTCCCCGGTTGCGGGGGCTGCTGCTGCCGGAGCTGGCGTGGCTGACCGCGATGGCCGTGGCCGCCGCGGTGTTCCTGCTGCCGGGCGCGGTCACCGGGCCGCGCGGCGCGGGCGCCTACCGCGCGGGGCTCGCGCTGTGCCCGCTGAAGGCCGGGCGGGTCGCGTTCGAGGCCGCGGCGGCGGAGGCGTCCGGCGTGCGCACCTGCACCGGCGGCCGGTACAGCCTGCGCTGGTATCAGGGGTACCGGGGCGAGCACGGCAGCCCGGCCGCGCTGCGGTTCTCCTCGGTCGGCGGGGCGCACCGCTGGCTGCGGTTCCTGAGCGGCTTCGATCTGGAGCACGAGAAGCGCTACCCGTTCACCTACCGGGAGGCGGCGTCCGGCTCGTCCGGTATCGGGGATGAGCGGAAGGCGCGCCGTCCCCGGCCGCTGGGCGGCGTCGCCGACGAGGCGTTCATCCGCGAGGTCCACGGCCACCGGACGGGCGCCGACGGCCCCGTCCGCCTCATGGAGGTCGTCTTCCGCGACTCCAACGTGGTGCTGAGCGTGCGGACCGAGCCCTTCGACGAACCGGCCGCGGCCGTCCGCGCGGAGCTGATCGCCACCGCCGGGGCGGTGGCCGCGCACCTGCGCGCCGCAGAACGCTGAGGATGGAGATCTGGTGACCGTGCTGCGGGACCGCTACCGGCTGGAGGCCCTGCTGGGCCGAGGCGGGATGGGCGCGGTGTGGCGCGCCGCCGACACGGTCCTGGACCGGGAGGTGGCGGTCAAGGAGCTGCTGCTGCCGGACGGGACGTCGCCGGAGCGGCGCGCGGTGATGGTCGAGCGGGCGCTGCGGGAGGCGCGCGCCGCCGCCCGGGTCCGCCATCCGAACGCGATCCGCGTGCACGACGTGTTCGCCTCCGGCGGGCGGCCCTGGATCGTGATGGAGCTGCTGTCGGGGCACGGCCTCGACGTGGAGATCCGCGAGCACGGCGCGCTGCCGCCCGGGCGGGTCGCCGAGATCGGCCGCGGCGTGCTGGGGGCGCTGCGCGCCGCGCACGCGGAGGGCGTGGTGCACCGCGACGTCAAGCCGGGCAACGTGTTCTGCCGCGACGGCGGGCGGGTGGTGCTCACCGACTTCGGCATCGCCGCGATGGACGACGAGGAGCGGATCACCCGGACCGGGCTGCCGATCGGGACGCCCGGCTACATCGCGCCCGAGCGGCTGCGCGGCGCGCCCGCCGAGCCGCCGTCGGACCTGTTCGCGCTCGGCGTGCTGCTGTACGCGGCGCTGACCGGGACGGCGCCGTTCAGCCGCCGCGAGCCGCTGGCCGCGCTGGGCGCCGTCCTCACCCACTCCCCTCCCCCGCCGGACGGCCCGCCGCGCCTCACCGGCCTGATCATGGGGCTGCTGGCGCCCGACCCGGCCCGCCGCACCACCGCGGACCAGGCCGCCGACGCGCTCGCCGACCCCGACCTGACCAGCCCCGCCCCGGCGGCGCCGGCGCGCGTCCCGCGGTGGTGGCTGCCGGCCCGGGTCGCGGTGGCGGCGGTGGGCGTGCTGGCGGTGGCGTCGGTGCCGCTGCGCGGCTGCGGCGCCCCGCCGGCCGAGGTGGTCCCGACCGTGGCGCCCCGCGCGGGGACGCCCACGCCCGACCCGGCGCCGACCCTCACGCGGGTCCCGACGCTGGACCCGTCGCGGCTGCTGTCGCCGCCGGGGTTCACGCCGTCGCTGCCACCGTGCGTGCTGCGGGGCGACTGTTGATCCCCGGGCTGGGCCACCAGCCCGGCGACCCGCTCCCGCCGTGGGCGCCGGGACGGGTGAGCGGAGACCGTGCGCTGCTGCGGCTGACCGCCGTCCTGGCGGTGTCGGCGGGGGTGGCGGCGCTGGCGTGCACCGGCCGGGACCCGGCCCTGTACTGGCCGCGGCTGGCATGGACGCTGGCCCTGGCGGCGGTGACGGCGCTCGCGCTGATCCGCCCGGCGCGCCGCGACCGGCGCGGCTGGTGGGCCGTGGTCCTCGGCGCGCTTGGCGTGGTCACGGCGGTGCTGGTGAAGTTCGCGGTGACCGGCGCGCCGGTGGCGTGGGCGCCGGCGGCCGCGGCGGCGTGGACGGCGGTGACGCTGCTGCCGCTCGCCGCCCGCGCCCCGCGCCGCACCCCCGCCTGGACGGCGGCCCGCCGGCGTGCGCTCAGGGTGCGGGGCCCTCGACGTACGGGGCCAGCACAGCCCGGTACTGCGACGGCAGAATCCCCGACCGATACAGGACCGCCGGCTGCGGCCCGTAGAGGGGGCAGACCTCGTCGGCGCCGGTGATCTCGAACCGGCGGACCTCCCGCCCGGTGCGGGCCTCCAGCAGCCGGACGAGATAGCGCGTCCGGTAGAGGGAGACCTCGCCGGTCCGGCGGCGTTCCAGGACGGTGACCCGCGAGTACCGGGGGCAGCGCGCCGCCTCCTCGCCGAGCCCGGCACCGTCGTCGATCGGTTCGGCGCAGGACACCAGCCGCACCCGTCCGGGCGCGGTGGGCCGCCAGTCCGACGGCGGCTTGTCCGGATCGGCCGAGGCGCCGCCGCCGGGCCCTCCCCCGCCGTAGATGACGATCGGGTGCGGCCCCGGGCCGCGGTAGGGGGCGGCGCGGGTGAACGCCGTCCCCTCGCAGACCGGGTACCAGTCCTGGCCGGTGGTGCGCGGGGGCAGCCAGTCGACCCGGTCGGGGCCCGCGGCGGCGTGCCAGGCCGCCGACGCGGTCACCGCGGCGGCGACGGCGAGCAGCAGCCACCGGTTCCGCCGCGCGAACTCCGCCACGCCCGCCAACCGCGCTAACTGCACCATGCCCCGACGTTAAACGATCATTTGCGGCGCAGCCATCGCCAGATCGCGCCGGCGGGCGCGTCCGGCTCGGTGAGGGGGTGCTCCTCGATCTCGTAGCGCCGCACGTACGCGCCCGCGAACGCCTGCACGCTCGCCCCGACCGGCAGGGCGAGCAGCACCCCGATGGGGCCCATGACGGCCGCGCCGGCCAGGATCAGCCCGAACGCGACGGCCGGGTGCATGTCCAGGGTGCGGGCGGTGATGCGGGGCTGCAGCAGGTAGTTCTCCAGCTGCTGGTAGCCGATGACGAACAGCAGCATCCACAGCGCGGTCGACGGCGCCACGGTCAGCGCGATCAGCACCGGGACCGCGCCCGCCAGGTACGTCCCGACGGCGGGGATGAACTGCGACACCACGCCCACCCACAGCGCGAGCGTCGCGGCGTAGGGGATGCCGAGCCCGATCATGGCGATGAAGTGCGCGACACCCGACAGCAGCGCCAGCAGCGCGCGGGAGTAGATGTAGCCGCCGGTCTTCTCGACGGCGATCTCCCACGCCCACAGCACCTGCCGCTGCCGTCTCGGCGGGAGCAGGGAGCACACCGTCCGGCGGAACTGCGGGCCTTCGGCCGACAGGTAGAACGTGAACAGCAGGACCCCGAGGCCCTTGAAGATGACGCCGAACGCGGTGGCGCCGATCCCCCACACGTTCCCGGCGAGGGACGACAGGTGCCGGGTCAGGGTGTCGGTGACGGTCGGCAGGCGCTGGAAGAGGGTGTCCTGCGACAGGTTCGTCCCGAACGTGGAGTTGATCCAGCCGATCAGGTGCCGGACGTAGCCGGGGAACCCGTCGATCAGGTTCATCGCCTGGGTGGCCAGCAGCGACCCGATGCCGCCGAGGAACCCGCCGACGAGCACGGCGATGACCAGGAACATCACGGCGGTGGCGGGGCCGCGCCGCCAGCCGCGCCGGGCCAGCCAGTTGACGCCCGGCTCGATCGCGAACGCCAGGAACAGCGACGTCAGCAGGAGCAGCAGCAGCTCCCGCAGCCGTTCCAGCAGCCACAGCCCGGCCAGGAACAGCAGCACGACGGCGCCGGCGAGCAGGAACGCCTTCGGCAGCCACGGCGGCATCCGGCCGGGCGGCCCGGCGCGGCCGCGTCCTGCGGCGGGCGGCCCTGCGGGGGCGTCGGGAGGGACGTCGGCGGGCGCGTAGGCGGCGCTGTCGCCCGGCGTCTGCGGCATCCCCGCACGCTAACCGCGCGGGCCCGCCCGTCCCGGCGCGCATGGCCCGGCGCGGCCGCAACCTTTGCCGGGATTTCAGCCGCCCCGCCCGCGCCGCCCGGCCCGCCGCACCCCCTACTTGACCGGACGGTTATAGAACCACTAGGTTAACAACCCTGGTCATGAAAGCAGGTGGTCATGAGCGATGTCGCCACGGGCGCGCTCGACGCGACGTTCGCGGCGCTGGCCGATCCGACGCGCCGGGCGATCCTGGCGCGGCTGCGCAGCGGCGAGGCGTCGGTGTCGGAGCTGGCCGCGCCGTTCGACATGAGCCAGCCCGCGGTGTCCAAGCACCTGAAGGTGCTGGAGCGGGCGGGGCTGATCACGCGGGGGCGTGACGCGCAGCGCCGGCCGTGCCGGCTGCGTCCCGGCCCGCTCGAGGACGCGGCGGGCTGGCTGGAGAACTACCGGGCCTTCTGGGAGGACCGCTTCCAGAACCTGGACGTCCTGCTCGAGGAGTTGAAGGGGACCGGCGATGAGTGAGTTCGAGGAGCAGTACCGGCGGCGCGCCGACGCGTCCGGCGCCGAGGAGATCGCGGAGCGCTACCGGCGCCGCGCGGACGCGTTCGGCGCGAAGGTCGCCGCCGTCCGCGGCGACCAGTGGGGGAACCGGTCGCCGTGCGAGAAGTGGACGGCCAGGGACGTCGTCCAGCACATCGTCGACATGCACGAGGTGATGCTGACCCCGCTCGGCCGCCGCCTCAGCGCCGCGCCCGGCGTCGCCGAGGACCCGGCGGCCGCGTTCGGCGCGGCCCGCGCCGACGTCGAGGCCGTGCTCGCCGACCCCGCGCTGTCGGGACAGGAGTGCGACACGCCGTCCGGGCGGCTGACCGCGCTGCAGCACATCGACCAGGTCGTCAGCCGGGACCTGCCGCTGCACGGCTGGGACCTGGCCAAGGCCACCGGGCAGGACGACACGATCGACCCGGCCGACGTCGAGGAGGCCTCGTCCAGCATGGACGCGATCCCGGAGGAGACGCTGCGGATGCTGCGGACGCCGGGCGCGTTCGGCCCGGGCGTGGAGGTCTTCGGCCCGGAGGTGAAGGTCGGCCCGGACGCGTCCGCGCAGGACCGGCTGCTGGCCTTCATCGGCAGGGATCCGCGATGGCGGCCGTGACGGTCGCCACCCCCTCCGACCGGGCGATCGTCATGTCCCGCGACTTCGCCGCGCCCCGCGCGCTGGTCTTCGCGGCCTGGACCGAGCCCGGCCTGGTCGAGCGCTGGTACGGCGCGCACGGCTGGGACGTGGTTTCGGCCGAGATCGACCTGCGGGTCGGCGGCGCCTGGCGGTTCGTGTGGCGGGGGCCGGACGGGGCGGGCATGGCCGCCGGCGGCGTCTACCGCGAGATCGACCCGCCGGCCCGGCTCGTCTACACCGAGGCGTTCGACGACGCCTGGTATCCGGGGCAGGCGCTCGTCGCCCACGACCTCACCGAGCGGGACGGGACCACGACGCTCTCCACGACGTTCCTGTTCGAGTCCAAGCGGATCCGCGACCTGGTCATCGAGTCCCCGATGGCCCAGGGCGTCGCCGAGGGCTACGACCGCCTGGACGCCGCCCTGCGGCAGCTGTGAGGACCCGGGCCGCGACCCGGCACGGTCCGCCGCCCCGCCGGGCGGGTCGCGGGGCGTCCCGGCGATCCGGGCCCTCGTCGGCGGGGTGCCTGTGCTCCCGGCCGCGCCCGTTGCAGGCCGAGGTGTCCGCGTCCATGCCGCCACACGGTAGGCGCGTCGCCAGGCCAGATGGTCAAGCCGGGCGGTCGTCCAGGAGTTCGGAGATCGCCTTGTCGAGGCGGGCGCGGCGTCCGGCCGGGGTGCGGGCCTTGAGCAGCGGCAGGATGATCTGGTAGCGGCGGGTCTTGTCGAGCGCGTCGAAGCGGGCGGCGGCGTCGGGGCGGGCGGCGAGCGCCTCGGCCAGGTCGTCGGGGACGGTGACGTTGCGCTGGGGCGCGTAGGCGGCCTCCCACCGGCCGTCGGCCTGGGCGGCGGCGACCTCGGCGAGGCCGGGGGGACGCATCCGCCCCTCGGCCGTCAGCTCCTGCACGCGCTCGACGTTCACCCGCGACCAGGGGCTGCCCTTGCGGCGGCGGGAGTACCGCTGCAGGTAGCTGTGCTCGTCGTAGGACTTGCGCTGGCTGTCGATCCAGCCGTAGCACAGCGCGACGTCCAGCGCCTCCCGGATCGTGATGGCGGCGACCGGGGCGCCCTTCTTGGCGATCTTCAGCCAGACGCCGCCCTCGGTCTCGTGATTGTCGGCCAGCCACGCCTCCCACTGGGCGGCGTCCGCGAAGTGCATCATCGCCCCAGCATCACGCACCGATCCCGTCCGGCGGAAGTGCCCGCACCCGGAGCCGCGGCGCCCCCCGACCGCGGCCGCCCTGACCGCGGCCGGGCCGGTCAGTGGTCGTCGAGGACGGCCAGGTCGAGCCGCCGCAGCCGCCCGGGGTCGGCGATCAGCTCGTACTCGGCGACGCGGCCGTCCCGGACGGTGATCGCCAGGGCGAGCAGGAGGCGGCCGTGCGGGGCGACGACGGCGCCGGCGCGCCCGTCGACCAGGGCCGGTTCGGCGTGGCGGGCGCGGCGGCCGAACAGCTGGATCTCGCGGGCGACGGCGCCGGCGCCGCGGGCGACCGGGTCGCGGCCGGGCGGCAGGACGGCGGCGTCGGCGCGGCGGACGACGTCGGGCGCGAGGACGGCGAGGAGCGCGTCCAGGTCGCCGCGGCGGGCGGCGGCCAGGAACGCCTCGACGACGCGGCGCTGCCGGGCGAGTTCGGCGGCGGGCACGGCGGAGGCGCCGCGGACGCGGTGCCGGGCGCGGCTGGCGAGCTTCTTGGCGGCGGCGGGGGTGCGGTCGACGATGGCGGCGATCTCCTCGAACGGCACGGCGAACACGTCGTGCAGGACGAACGCGACGCGTTCGTTGGGTCCGAGGGTGTCGAGCACGACGAGCATGGCGCGTCCGACCTGGTCGATCAGCTCGGCCTCGCGCTCGGGGTCGCCGTCGCCGGCCTGGACGGGCGTGTGCCATCCGTAGGGTTCCTCGCGGCGGGCGGTGCGGGCGCGCAGCATGTCCAGGCACAGCCGGGACACGACGGTGCGCAGCCAGGCCTCCAGGTTGTCGATGCCGGCGGGGTCGGTGCGCGACAGGCGCAGCCAGGCCTCCTGGACGGCGTCGTCCGCCTCCCCGGCCGAGCCCAGCATCCGGTAGGCGGCCGCGCGCAGCCGCCCGCGGTGCGCCTCGAACCGCTCGGCCAGCGCGCCGTGCTCGTTCATCGGTCACCTTTCCTCGTCGCGGTGCGTCTGCGGGGTGGGCATTCCGTTGGACGGAGCGACAGGGAGACAGGTCGATGATCCGATATATGAGCAGGGTACCGGCGCCCGGCGGCCGCCGCTCACCCCGGGTCAGGGCGGGGGCTGCGGCGTCAGGGCCGCGGCGATGACGGCGGTCACCGTCTTGCGGACGGTCTCGGCGTCCGGCGGGGCGGATCGCCGGTCGGCGAACAGCATGTGCCCGGCCCCGATCAGCGTGCCCGCGAGCGTGTCGACGTCGGCGGCGGGGTCCAGGCGGCCCAGTTCCCGCTCGCCGTCGAGGTAGGACGCGATCATCCCGGCGGCCTCGGTCAGGACCGGGACGCCGGCGGGCCAGGTGCGGCGCAGGCGGGCGCGCAGCCCGTCGCGGAAGGTGACGAGCGCGACGATCGCGACGGCGGCCGGGCCGAACAGGGCGGTGAGCGCGGCGGTGAGGTTGCCGGTGACGGTGCCGGTCCCGGCGGCGCGGCGCAGGGCGGCGGCCTGCGCGTCCATGCGGTGGGCGCGGGCCAGCACGTACTCGGCGAGGAAGTCGTCGAAGTCGGCGAAGTGCCGGTGCAGGACGCCCTTGGCGCAGCCCGCCTCGGTGGTGACGGCGCGGCTGGTCAGCGCGCTCGGCCCCGCGCGGAGCAGGACGCGGTCGGCGGCGCCGAACAGCTGCTCGCGCACGTCGCGTATGTGCACCCCGGTCGGCACAGCGCCCCCCTTTCCCCGTGGGCCAGGCGGTCGGATGGGCGGTCGCCCACTGTACCGATCCGGGGGCCGCGTCCCGCCGGATCGGTTCTAGCCGGGCCGGTGGGTCATTCGGGGGCGTCGGCGGGGAACAGGAGGGTGTCGAGGCCGCGGCGGACGCCGGGGGTCTCGGCGACGCGGCGGATCGCCAGGAGGGTGCCGGCGGCGTAGGGGTCGGGGGTGAGGCCGGGGTCGTGGCGCATGACCAGGCGTTCGCCGTCGCCGCCGAAGACGACCTCGGTGGCGACGACGAAGCCGGGCAGCCGGACCGAGTGGACGCGCGTGCCGGCGACGTCGGCGCCGCGCGCCTCGGG
>NZ_SMKT01000054.1 GCF_004348735.1 Actinomadura sp. KC06 | reverse complement strand
GCCCCACACGCAGTACGTCTGTTGCCCCTCAACACACCCGCAACCCCTACGCACAAGCCGTTCTTCGACAGACGACTCGCGTCCTCGCGACCGGCGGGTGTCCAGCGAGGAGGTGTCGCGCTCGCTGGGCCTGGACCCACCCTGGATCGAGCGGCGCATCGACATTCGGCACCATCCGGGGCGTCCTTCATCCGCGCCTCGGCGGTTTCTTCGATGGTCAATTCACCCACTCCGCACGTCCGCCATGTCGTTTGTGACCCAAGCCTCCGATACACAGCAGTCGTCCCGCGTTCCATCGCGTCCTCGGCGATGACCTCAGCAGGGGCGGACGGCGGGCCGGCGCGCTGGAGGTGATGGCGGCCGTCGCCGCAAGGACCAGCCCGCCCATCCGCCGCGTGCAGTTCATGGCCGGGTGGTTCTAGCGAACCGCAGCAAACTCCACGCGCTCACGATTTCTCGACGGCCGACCTGCACCCCTAAGGTCGCCATGGACGACGGGGCTGGCGCGCTGCTGGCGATCGTTGCACCGCCTTCACCTCACGCGCGGCGGACCGGGTCTGCGTCCACCGCGCGCACAGTCTGATCGTCGGCGAAGTGACAACAATCGGCTACCCCGCAGATGGGCGGGGCTGCAGGACGCCGTCGACGAATATGTCGACCTTCTCGCTGTAGAAGCAGACAAGCCCGGCGATCTTGCGGCTCTCGTCCAGCGGGGTGGAATACGACCACGCCAGATCCTCGTGGACATTCCCGCCCGCGCGCACCGACCAGTACTCAGCAGTGCCCTTATAAGGGCAGCGCGTCACTGTTTCCGTGTGCTCGAGCAGATCCATCCGGACATGCGTTTTCGGCAGGTAGTAGCGCACCGGCAGTCCCGTCTCGAACAGCAGCCTCGGGCTGGACGATTCCGCGACCGTCACCCCGTCAACCTCGACCCGGACATTCCGCGAAGCCGCCAGAACATCCACGCGCGTATACGGGTCCCGCGGATGGACGAAGATCTCCTCGTCCTCCTCGAACCAGGCGTCCATCGCCTCCCAGTCCAGGCGGACGAGACCACGCAGTTCCTCGATGGGCGACTCTGCATACCGGAGCGCCCCGCCCGGAGCTTCGGCGCCGTCCACCTTCACCGTGTAGGCGGTTGCGTCGCCCCGACTCGGCGACCGCTTGCCCGGCCCTTCCTCGACGAGTTCGGCCCGCACGTCCGCCTCAGGGAAGTAGTAGGTCGGATAGTAGGGGACCTCCCACACCAGGAACGGCCCTGTAGTGTCCGCCACCAGCCGACCCCCGAGATAAGCCCGGACGCGCTTGCCGCTCTTCTCGATCCGAATCCTGGTCTTCTGAGATGTGCTCATGCCTGGGCAACCTCGCCGCTCCATCACCTATTTCGAGAAACCCGCCCAGATACGGCCATACAAGCCCCAACGAGCCGGTCACCGCTGAAGCCCGACCCAACGCCAGTTCTCGCAACAGCGGCAGCGCCACCGCAGCCACCGCATCCACCCAGGCCACCCAGGCCACCCAGCGACGGTGAGCCCCGCTCGCCCGGCGAGCCCCACGTCGAGGGTGCGATTCCTGCCCAACCGGGCCAGACGATCACGGGCGATACAACGACAGCCGTCATGATCCGCGGCAACGGGTACGAGGTCGCGAGTCAGACCGCAGGCAGACCGCAGCCAGGCGTACGTCATTGCTGCACGCCCATCCGGTGACATTGCGGACACTTTCCACGCTGAGGAGAACGAGCCGGGATACTGGCGCGGCTACGAGCTGGCGCGGGTTCGGCGGCTATTCGTCGCTGCAGCCGACCCGCCGGACGTTGCCGCGCGGTTCCTGCGCCCATGAACGCGTGCCGGTGGCGGATGTGCTGTCCCCAAACAGGTCACGGCGCGGCCGGCGCGCCTAGACGTCGCGGCCCGGCATACGTGCGCGAGGGTGCCGGGCCGCGGCTGCCTCCGGCTCCTAACCCGGTTTGGACGTCACCTAGCGCGCCTTGGACGTTGCCCAGCGCGCCTTGGGACGTGACCGCCGTCGTCGTCCTCCCGGATCGAGCCCCGCACATGTCCCTGTGCTGGTCGTTGCCATCCTCGACGTAAGTGAGGACCTGACGAGGACCTCGCGCGGACGCGTCCGCTGCGGCGGCGAGGGCGTGACCGTGGCCCCCGCGGTCGTCCCCGCATCGGACCCCGCATCCTGTCCTTTAGAGCTGGTGGTCGCCATCTTCGACGTCAGTGATTGACCTGATGAGGACCTCGCGCGTGGACGAGTCCGCTGCGGCAGGGAGTGCGAGCACCTCATCCGCGACGAGGAGGTCGCCGCTAGCCCGGCACATGGTTGGCCTGCAACGACGCTGGTCACTGCTTCCCCCGGAGTCACTCGGGGCTGGCATCCGATGCCACCGTCGGCCGTGGTCTCGAAGAGTCCTTCACCTCGAAGGGTGTTCTCATTTGGTCAGCGGGACCTCCTTTGGCCTGCGGGGGACGGCGAGGATTGGGAGGAGGGCGAGGAGCAGGATCGCCGCCGCCCACCAGAACGTCTCGGTGAAGGCGTTCGTCAGGAGGGCGGGCGTCTGTGCCGTGTGCTGTGCGGCGGCTTCGGAAAGGTTGCCGGATGCGCCGGAGATCTCGTCGCGGATGGCGATCTGCAGGACGACCGCCATCGCCGCCGTGCCGAACGAGCTGCCCACCCTGACCAGGATGTTCGCACCGGTGGTCGCCGCGGGCACCGCCTCGCGAGGCAGGCCCTGATAGGCCATCGACATCAGGCTGGGGGCGATCATGCCGTGGCCGAGCCCGACGAGGAACATCGTGCTCATGATCATGCCGCGGCCGGTCCCCGGGGCGAGGGCGGTGAGCGCCAGGGCGCCGGCGAGGACGCACAGGACGCCGCCCACGGCGAACCATCGTCCACCGAACCTGTCGACCAACCGTCCCGACACCGGCATCGTGATCATCGCGCCGACGCCCATCGGGGCCAGCAGCCAGCCCGCGTCCAGGGCCGACTCGCCGCGGACGATCACCGCGAACAGCGGAATGAGGATCATCAGGCCGAACATCGCGCCGCAGTACAGGAAGAGCCCCCCGGTGGCGGCCGTGAACGCCCGCGTACTCAATCGGCGCAGGTCGATGAGCGCACCCTGCCCCTTCCGCAGCGCGTGCGCGACGAATGCGGTGACCAGGACGCCTCCGGCGATGACGCTGGTAAGGAAACCCGCGCCCGTGAGACTTGCCCCGTTCCCGGCCTCCGACAGCCCGTACACCAGGGCCGCCAGACCGGGGGACAGCAGCAGCATGCCGAGGACGTCCAGCCGGGCGTCCGCGCTGCGGTCGGTGTCGCGCGGCAGCATCCGCACGGCGGCGAACAGCGCGATCGCGCAGAACGGGACGTTGACGAAGAACATCCACCGCCAGCTCAGATTGTCGATGATCACGCCGCCGAGAAGGGGGCCGAGCACCGGCGCGAGCATCGCGGGGACCGAGACGACGCTCATTACGCGGCCCATCCGCCCAGGCCCGGCCTCCCGGACGAGCATCGTCTGCCCGACCGGCATCAGCATCCCGCCGCCGAGGCCCTGTAGGACGCGGAACGCGATCAGCGAGGGGACCGACCATGCGAGCCCGCAGAGCAGGGAGCCGCCGATGAACAGTCCCAGAGAGACGAGCCACATCGTCCGGGCGCCGAACCGCTGCACCGACCAGCCGGTCAGCGGGATCGCCATGGACAGGGCGAGGGTGTAGCCCGTCACGACCCACTGGATCGTCGACAACGAGGTGTCGAAGTCTTGGCCCAGCGCCGCGACGGCGACGTTGACGATCGTGGAGTCGAGGACCGTCATGATCGCGCCGAGCAGCACAACGACCGCGAGGTTGCGCAGGTGCGGGTCGATGCCCTCCTTGCCGGCGGGAGGCGCGGTCGTTGCGCTGGTCATCCGGCCGCCTTTCCGAATCCGTACGCTGTATCGGTACTACCGTACACCGTAACTCAGAATCCGTACACCGTATCGATACGGTGTATCGCGTAAGATCTTTGTCGTGGCAGGTTCGGCGAGGTCAGGCGACGTCTGGACGCGTCCGCGCGGCGGGCGTCGCCCGAAGCTGACCCGGGAGGCGATCGTCGAGACCGCGATCAAGGTCGCGGACGCCGACGGCCTGGAAGCCGTGTCGATCCGCCGCATCGCGAGCGAACTGGGCGTGCGGGCGATGAGCCTCTACACCCATATCGACGCGAAGGACGACATCTTCGACCTCATGTACGACGAGGTCGCGGAGGAGGCGCTGATCAAGGACGACCTGCCGGACGACTGGCGCGAGGCGTTCCTCCAGATCACGCACAAGGAGCGCGAGACCGGCCTCAGGCATCCCTGGATGTTCGAGCTCGCCCACCGTTCCCCGCGCGTAGGGCCGAACGGTCTGCGTCATGCAGAGCAGTCCCTGGCCGCCGCGGCGCTGCTCACCGATGACCCAGAGAGCATGGTGGCCATCATCACCACTCTCGATTACTACATGCTGGGTTACACGTTGCGGGAGCAGCACGTCCAAGAAATCGGTGAGAACGGCCTGGAGCGCGCCCACACCAGCCTCCTGGAGCGGGAGTACGTCCGCACGCTCTTGGAGAGCGGCGAGTTCCCGCACCTCAAGCCCGTCTTCGAGCGAGGCCTCTACGGGCGCGCGAACTTCGAGCGGGGCCTCAACTGGCTGCTCGACGGCATAGAACACGACTACGGACAGAAGTAGCCCCGGACGCCGTGTCGACGTAGCGTAGGCGACGGCGTACGTGGCGTTACGACGAGACGGGGTCCCAGTGCGGGCATCGAAGTTCATCAGCGTGGTCGCCGTGCTGACGATGGCGGCGGTCACCGGATGCAGCGACGACGGTGGCGAGAGCGCGACCGCGTCAGCGAGCGTCCCGGCCGGCCTGGGCTCGTTCTACAAGCAGAAACCGTCCTGGAAGGACTGCGGGGACGGATTCCAATGCGCGACCGTCCAGGTACCGCTCGACTACACCAAACCGTCTGGCGGAAAGGTCGACATCGCCGTCATCAGGCTCCCCGCCGAGGACGAGTCCGACCGCGTGGGCTCCTTGCTCACCAATCCCGGCGGTCCCGGCGGTTCCGGTACGGACTTCGTCCGCCAGGCAGCTCGGACGTTCGGAAACGACGTGCGCAGCAAGTTCGACATCGTCGGCTTCGACCCACGGGGCGTCGCCAAGAGCGCCCCTGTCCGCTGCAACACCGGCGCGCAGCTCGACGACTTCTTCGCCACCGACTCATCCCCGGACGACCAGAAAGAGACGGACGCGCTCGTCGCCAAAGGTAAGCAGTTCGCCCAGAACTGCAAGACCAAGGCGACAACTCAACTCCCACACGTGGGCACCGTCAACGCCGCCCGCGACATGGACGTCCTACGCGCTGCCCTGGGCGACCAGAAGCTCACCTACTTCGGCGCCTCCTACGGCACTTACCTGGGCGCCGTCTATGCCGAACAGTTCCCCAAGAACGTCCGCGCCCTCGTCCTGGACGGTGCCGTCGACCCCAAGCAGTCCTCGACCGACATGCTGATCGAACAGGCCAAAGGCTTCGAGACGGCCCTGCGCGCCTTCGCCGGCGACTGTGTCAAAGCAGGCTCCTGCCGCTTCGGCAACTCCGTCGACGCGGTTGTCGCCACCGTTTCGTCCTTCCTAGCCAAGACGGACAAGACACCGCTCAAGAACACCCGAGACTCCCGCAAGGTCACCGAATCCCTGGCCACCATGGGCATACTCAGAGCCCTCTACGTCAAGGAGTACTGGCCCCTCCTCCGCCAAGCCCTCACCCAGGCCATCCAGAACGCGGACGGCACAATGCTCCTGACGCTCGCGGACGAGATGGTCGAACGCAAGCCAGACGGCACCTACAGCACCCAGACCGACGCGAACATGGCCATCAACTGCGTCGACAAGCCCAACCCCCCAGACGTCAAGACCTACGGCAAGTCGGTGACCGAAGCCCAGAAGACCGCCCCCCGCTTCGGCGCCTTCGTCGTCTGGGGCGGCCTCCCTTGCGTCTACTGGCCCGTCCAGAACGAACAACAGCCGAAACCCATCACCGCCAAGGGCACCGCGCCGATCGTCGTCATCGGAACCATCCGCGACCCCGCGACACCGTACAAGTGGTCCCAGAGCCTCGCCGACCAGCTCTCCAGCGGCGTCCTCCTCACCTTCGACGGCGACGGCCACACCGCCTACCTGCAGGGCGACGACTGCATCACCGACGCCGCCGACAAGTACCTCCTCACCGGCGAGCCGCCCAAGGACGGCACCACCTGCCGCTGAATAACCAGTGCACGCTCACCCCCGCAGACCCGGTAGACTTCAACCGCCGTGTCCCGCACGGCGCGCCGCCTTAGCTCAGTCGGCAGAGCGATTCACTCGTAATGAATAGGTCATCGGTTCGATTCCGATAGGCGGCTCCCAGCTCAAGGGCCCGTTCCGATCTTCGGAACGGGCCCTCGCTAACAAGTGAGTGACTAAGGCTCGCGGTCTTCTTCCGGGAACACCTCGTCCATCGCCTCCGCTCCGCCCAGCAGGGCGGGCCGGTGCCAGTACGCCGTCTCGGTCACCTCGGTGCTCTCGTGCCCGGCCAGCCGCGAGATCTCCTCGATGGGCACACCCGCGCCTGACAGCACCGAGACGAAGCTGTGCCGCATCTCCCGCGGCTTCCAGGCCTGCCCGCGCCTCGGTCTCGCTGGCGGCTGCGCCGTTGACCTGACTTGACCTGCGAGTTGCGGATAACCCGTACTTGATTATGGAGAGGTATGTCCGGCCACAGCGCCGGTCTTTCGTGTGAACCAGTTCGACCCGCGCCGCAGCCAACGGCCTCAGCACCTGAGCACTCCAGGCGCTCAGCACCAGCCCTCACGGGCGGAACAACCTACGCAGTGGACGACTGGACGAAGCTCATCGAGGCCATCGCCAAACTCATCGACTCCTTCGCATGACCCCTGGTTGGCCACCGGTGCGAGCGACGGCGATCACCGATGCGTCCGCCTCGGCGAACGCGCCGGCGATGCCGCGGCCCAAGCCGCGGCGGGCGCCGACAACGACCGTGGTCCTGCCTGTAATTTGTTCATGATCATGCTCCTCCCGGCGTCCTAGTCGGGGATGGCTCCGAGGCTCATGTTGGCCATGGTTCCGGCGATACCAGCGGCCCGGTCCGAGGCGATGAACGTGACGACCTCGGCCATTTCCTGAAGGCTCGGCAGGCGTTTGCGGTGTGTCCGCTCGGCGACCATGGCCTGGAACTGTTCGCGAGTGATCCCGTGGGCCTTGGCGTGGATGCCGAAGACCTCTTCGATCGTGCCGCTGTCGGGCATGGCCTGGGTCCGGACGCCGGCCACGCGTACCCCGTACGGCGCGAGTTCGACGGAAAGGTCCCTGATCAGGGCTTCCTCGGCTGCCATGGCCAAGGCCACGCCACCCATGAGGGGATTGGCGATCCGGGAGGGAAGCGAGGTCACGGTCATGATCACGCCCGCGCCGTTGGCGACCATGTGCCGGCCGGCAAGGCGTGCGGTCAAGAAGTTGGCGCGCACGTGCTCGTTGACCGGTCGCATGAACTCCTCGACGTCGAGATCGACGAGCGGAACGCCCTGCAGCGTGGTGTTGCGGAGCCCGACGGCATTGAACGAGATGTCGATGCCCCCCGCCTTCTCGATTACCGTGTCGAGGTGCTCGGTCACGGCGTTCTCGTCGAGCGCGTTGACCTGCGCGGCCTCGGCCACGCCGCTGTCGGCGACGATCTCCTTGGCCAGTACCTTCGCCTTCGACAGGGTGCGCCCTGTGAGAAAGAGGCGTGCCCCTTCGCGTGCGAATGTTCTGGCGACGGCGTGACCGATGGCGCCGCCGGCTCCGTAGATCACGGCCGTCTTGTCCTGGAGCAGACTCGTAGTCATTGGTATGCTCTTCCGCTACTGGTTCTGGGCCGCGCCGACGAGCGCCGCGTTCTGACGTTCGAGCGCCTTGACCGCTCCGCTGTTCCAGCCATCGGCAAGCGCCTGTGAGAAGGGATCGGGGAAGATCTCGTCCTCTCCCTTGTCCAGCGCGTCGAGGATGGCTGCGGCTACCGACTGTGGTGACGCCTTCGGGATCTCGAGGTCGCGCACCATGTCGGTGTCCACGGGACCGGGCAGTACGGCGTGGACGTCCACGCTCTGGCCGGCGAGAGTGGCACGCAGCGACTGCGTCAACGAGAAGGCAGCCGCCTTGGAGATCGAGTACGCAGGACTGATGGGCACGGCAGCCACCGCAGCCAATGACAGCACGTTGACGATCGCGCCTTGCGACTCGATGAGCCGGGGCAGGAAGGCCTGCGTGACGGCGTAGGGGCCGAAGAGGTTGACCGCGAGATGCTGTTCGAGGGCGGCTCGATCGGCCAGGTCTTCATAGCCGTAGACGCCCGCGTTGTTGATCAGGACATCGAGCGAATCAACGGTCTCGGCGGCGAGGTTGATCTGGGCGGCATCCGTCAGGTCCAGGACCAGGGGCGTGACGCGCTCATCCGTAGGGTTCAGGGCCTGTCGTGTGCCGGCGTAGACCCGTTCGGCGCCCCTACTCAGCGCCTCCTCGACCAGCGCCCTTCCGATGCCGCGGTTGGCTCCGGTAACCAGGACTGTCTTGCCCGTGAGTGTCATGTGTGTGCTCCTCATGAGGTGGAATCGAGCTGTCGATGGTGCAGACACCACGCTGTGGAGGAATTGGGCGGGCGTGGCGCGCCCAGTTCTGGGCCGGCCCGGTGTCAGAACCGGAGAAGGGCTGGCAAGAACTGACACCAGGCGGGGTGATGAGACGTGACAGCGAGCGAGCTGATCGCTAGGGCGCAGGCCGGCGATGGCGAGGCGTTCCGGCAGCTGACCGAGCCACATCGCCGGGAGTTGCACATGCATTGCTACCGGCTGCTCGGCTCGTTCCAGGACGCCGAGGACGCTTTGCAAGACACGCTGCTCGCGGCGTGGCGGGCACTTGACCGGTTCGAGGGGCGTGCCTCGATCCGCACCTGGCTGTACCGGATCGCCACGAACCAGTGCCTCAACGCGATTCGCTCGGCCAGCCGTCGCCCGGCAAAGGAGTGGGATGTGCCCGAGATCGAACCGCCGGAGCCGAGCAGGCTCAGCGAAGTCGTGTGGCTGGAGCCGTACCCTGACGCTCTCCTCGACGGTGCGATCGCCGCGCCGCTCGGACCGGAAGCACGCTATGAGCAGAAAGAGTCCATCTCGCTGGCGTTCGTCACCGCGCTGCAGATCCTGCCGGCACGCCAACGTGCCGTCCTGATCTTGCGCGAGGTGCTCGGCTACCCGGCGGCCGAGGTCGCCGACATGCTCGACTCTTCCGTCGATTCGGTCAACAGCGCACTCAAACGGGCACGCGCCACGCTGCACCGGCGAATCCCGCCGAGCGGAATGGACGATTCACCACCTGCGCCCGCCTCGCCAGCCGAAGAGGCACTCGTGGCGAAGTTCGCCCGTGCCTACGAATCCGGCGACGTCGACGCCCTGGTCGGCCTGCTCACCGACGACGCTCGCGTCTCCATGCCGCCGATGCCGCTTGAGTACCTCGGCCGCGACGCCGTCTCCGGGTTCTACGCCGCGCTCATGAGCGCCAACCGGAAGTACCACCTGGTGCCTACGCGCGCGAACGGCCAACCGGCATTCGGTACTTATCTGCGCTCGGGCAGCGATGGCATCCGGCGTGGGACGGGGCTCGTGGTCCTCACCTTGGCCGGCGATCGGATCAGCGCCGTGACCCGTTTCGACAACAGCGTCCTTCCGTGGTTCGGGCTCCCGCGGTCCCTTCCCTGTAACTGACCTCCTTGCTTTTCAGCCCGTATCCCAGACGCGAGATTCGAAAGTTGACCAGTGCCTGCTGTTCACATGCTCCGGACACATCAGCGAGAGTCTGTTCAATGAGGCGCCGGAGCCACGGGCCGGGCGGGCGACGCCGCGGCCCGGGCAGGCGGTTGTCGGAGTCCGCGCCTTCTCGATCAACCGCGCCGAACTGGCGCCGCTGAAGGCACGCCCGGCCAGGTGGCGGCCCGGGCAGGACGTTGCCGGTGTAGTGGTACAGCCCGCTGCGGACCGCACCGGACCGGCGGCCGGCACACCCGCGGTGGGCGTGGCCGAACAAGGCGGGTGGGCCGAGCGCGTTGCCGTCGCCGTTGAGCAGCTCGCCCGTTGCCCGACAGGGTCGACTTCGCCCACGGCCGCCACGTTGTCCATCGCCAGCGGCGCCAGCCCGCTATCCGCGGTCGGCCCGCCCTATGGCGGGCTTCGGTGAGCGACTAACTGAGCGACAACCATGGTGGACGCCGGCGGACGGCCGGAGCTATGACCACCTGTCTCCCGGAAATCTGTCGCCTCTGGTCCAGGACCGAACCAGCGATGACGAAGCGTGAGGCGGGGTTGAAGGCGGCGATAGTCGGTTGAGCCGGGTCCATCAGCGCGATCTACGGGCGGCGGATAGCGATGTCGAACAACGCCCACATGGCGCTGTGTCGCAGGACGTGACCCGGCCCTCCGCCTTGGCCGCCCGCGATGCGTCCGGGAGACGACGGTCGTGGCTCTTGGGCTGCTTTGTGCCTCAGTCGGTTGTTCGAATAGTTAGTTCGAGCAGGGTCGCCGACGGCGTTGCGGCAGGCGTAGCTGCGGCGTCCGCGCTGCGTACCTGATCAGCCGCGGGTCCGTGCAGCGCTCCCAACGCCGACTTCGCTGCTGCGAACCTGGCGGTGCTCGGGTTGCTGACTGGCCGGGCCGCGAACCGGGCTTCTGGACGGGCTCGGGGCAGGGTGGTCAAACGTCTCGGCGTGTGCCCGTGTGCAAGCTGCGTGGCGGACGTCGGGCAGGGGTGAGCGGGGGAGGGCGCGAGCGGTAAGGGGCCGGATCAGGGTGCCGGTGCTAGGTGCTCGGCGAGGATTCTCAGGTGGGTTTCGCGGGCGTCGGCGTGGCATCGGCGGCCCGCGTCGGTGATCTCGACGAATACACCGCGACGGTCGGCTTCGCAGAGACCGCGTTGCACGTATCCGTGCTTCTCCAGGCGGGCGACGGTGCGTGAGAGGGCGCTCTGGCTGAGGTACATGGCCGCGGCGATCTCCTGCATGCGGCGCTTCTCACAGTTGGCGTCAACGAGGCGGTCGAGCGTCTCGTACTCGCTCATGCTGAGGCCGTGGGCGTCCTGGAGGGCGCGGTCGAGGGCGCAGGCCACCGCGTTGTAGCAGGTCGCCAGCTCGCGCCAGCGGCCGACGAGTGCAGCCTCCGCTTTCATGCCGCGCATCCTAGCATGCGCACGCATCTGATGCATGAGAATTAAATTCTACAGAATTTAGTGCGTAGACATTTGATGCATGCGCATGTACCGTCCTTCGACGTGACTATCGCTGACACCTCACCTGCCTCCTCCGTCCGTGCGCCGGCCGCCGAGAGCGCGCCGGCCGAACAGACCTGGACTCCCCGGCTGTGGGGAGTCCTCGCGGTCCTGTGCGCTGTGTTGTTCCTGGACGGCCTCGACGTCTCGATGGTGGGCGTCGCGTTGCCGTCCATCGGCGCCGAGCTGGGCCTTTCGACCACGTCGCTGCAGTGGATCGTGAACGGTTACGTCCTTGGCTACGGCGGGCTGCTCCTGCTGGGCGGACGCACCGCCGATCTGCTCGGACGCCGGAAGGTCTTCCTCACCGCGCTGGCCGTTTTCGCCCTCGCGTCGCTGGTCGGCGGGCTGGTGGACGACGGCACGTTGTTGATCGCCACCCGTTTCGTCAAGGGGCTCGCCGCCGCGTTCACCGCGCCGACCGCCCTGTCCATCTTGACCACCACGTTCCACGAGGGGCCCGCTCGCAACCGGGCGCTCTCCGTCTTCTCGGTGTTCGGCGCCAGCGGATATTCGTCCGGCCTGATCCTCGGTGGTCTGCTGACAAGCTTCGGATGGCGTTGGACGTTCCTGACGCCCGTGCCCCTCGCCGTTCTCGCCCTTATCGCTGGCCTCGCGCTGATCCCGCGGGACAAGCCGGCAGCGGGCGGCGGCCACGACATTGTCGGCGCCGTGACGCTCACCGGCGGCATGCTGCTGGCCGTTTACACCGTTGTTTCCGCGCCCGAGCGGGGCTGGCTCGACCCGGTCACGCTGGGCTCGGTCACACTGGCTGCGGCACTGCTGGCCGCCTTCTTCGTCACTGAGAAGAAGGTGCGGCACCCGCTGATCCGGCTGGGCATCCTGCGGATCGGAACGATCGTCCGGGCCAATCTGAGCATCGTCGCCCTGTTCGGGTCCTACCTGAGCTTCCAGTTCATGATGACGCTCTACCTGCAGGACGTGCTGCGCTGGTCTCCGCTGAAGATGGCCATGGCGTTGCTGCCCGCCGGACTCGTCGTGGCCTTCGGCTCCCCGTTCGTCGGCCGCCTGATCGACCGGTATGGGACGCCCCGTCTGATCATCAGCTCCATGACGTCCCTGACCCTCGGCTACGGATGGTTCCTGGCCACGGCCGGGAACTCTCCGCACTACCTGTTCACGATCCTGCCGACGATGCTCCTGCTGGGCGGCGGGTTCGCCTTCGGGTTCAGCTCGATCATGGGGCAGGCGACGGACGGGATCGACGACTCCGAGCAGGGGCTGGCGTCCGGTCTCGTCCAGACATCGGGACAGGTCGGCGCCGCCCTGGTCTTGGCGGTCGTCACCGCCCTGGTCGCGGGCGGAACGGCCGCGGGTGGCGATGGCTTCGGCGAGTTCAACCCGGGCGTCAACCTGGTCGGCGCCGTCGCCGTGGTCGGCTTGGCGCTGAACCTGGTGCCGCTCCTGCGCCGCTACCGCCCCAAGCACGCCTGACCGAACCGACGACCCACCACGCGGGGACGCACTCACCCAGAGTGCGTCCCCGCACCCATCCCTACGATTGCCTCCCTGGACGACCACTGCTCCAGTGGCTCGCGGCGGACCAAGCCGGCGCCCGGTGTTCCCGCTCCTCCCCCGCAGTGGTAAGTCAACGCTTCTACTGCCCGACTGCCTCTGCCCCCGACCACTGCTCCGAAGGCTCACGGGCGACGAAGGCGACGTCCGTTGCCCGCGCATCTCTGACGGGCGTGCTGAATCAAGACCTCTCAGAACGACTCCTCCTGAACTCCTCGATCAATTCGGTCTCTTTGCGCTGCGGAGCCAGGGCTCGCGGTGGACTAGCGCCTGGACTGCGCGGCCCGCGTGCGATCTCGGCGGCCTGGACGCCGAGGTCGCTGGATCCTGCGTGACGCACCACCGGCTGCGTGACATCCCGATCATTTGGCGCGCGGGCGAGCTGCCGCTGCGGCCGAGTTAGTGCCTGGCCTGCGCGGAGCGCGTGTGGTCTCGGTGGCTTGGACGCGGAGGTCGCTGGATTCTGCGTGGTGCGCCACTGGCTGCACCGCACCTCGAACAAGGGCGCGCGGTCGAGCTGCCGCTGCGGTCGAGCTGGCGCCTGGCCTGCGCGGAGCGCGTGTGGTCTCGGTGGCTCGGACGCCGAGGTCGCTGGATCTCGCGCGCAGTGCGCCACCGGCTGCACGACCGACCCGAGCCAAGGCGCGCGGGCGTACTGCCGCTGCGGTCGGCCCGCGCGCCGGTGCTCGTCGTCCCACGGAGGCGCACGACCACCGCACGGGGGCGATGCCCACCGCACGGGGGCGATGGCCACTGCACGGGGCCGATGGACGGCAGCGCGATGCCCACTGCACGGGGGCGCATGGCCACTACACGGGGGGCATGGCTGACGCCGCGTCGGAGCCCATCACCGTTGACCGGCAACTAGGAGGGGGGCGGCTGCGGGAGTCGCCTTCCTCAGTGGCGCGGCGTCGTGTCGAGAGTGGCGCGGCGTCGTGTCGAGGGCCCGGCACGTCGCTGTGCCTGCGCACGCTTGCCAGCGCGTGCCACGGTGCGGGACGGCGCGTTCCGTGGGGCACGGCGTGCACCCCAGCGCAGCCAGCCGACGGGAGCCGAGTGCCCCTTCGGGCGCGGCACCTCCGCCGGTGCCTGGCGGGCGGCGGGAGCCCGTGTGCCCGACTCGGGGCCTGATTCCTTGACGTCGTGGAACGAGGCCGGACTAGACCCGTTCGTCTGCGTCCGCGCACACGCAGGACGAGGCGGTCCTCTCACGCCGCCTGTGGGTTCCGCTCGCTCCCTTCTGTGGGTTCTCGGTGCGCGGGCCTTGTGGTCTGCGCTCGGCGGTGTGGTGAGCCGTGGTGTTCCGCATAGCCCCCGGGCCGGGGCTATGCGGGATTGGTGATTAGGGGTTGCGCTTCCAGAAGGGGCGGCGGGGTGCGGGGGCTCCGGTGTAGTCGCTGAGGACCTGGAGTGCGCGGGTCCATAGGTCGTTGACGGTGGCCTCGTCCGATGTGGGGTGCAGGCGGCGTAGGTCGTCGCGTAGGGCGGTGAGGGACGTGGTGTCGAGCTGCTGTGCCTCCATTCGCTGGATGATCGACTCGAGGATGGGGAGGAGGTCGCCCAGCAGGTGGTGCGCGCGCTGATCATGCGTGTCGGGGAGCTGGCGGAGGCGTTCGAGCACGTTGCCGAGTTCCTGCTGGAACTCGGTGGCGGCGGGAGCCGAGCGGGCGCGGCGCGGCGACACCGGGCCTCCGCCTGTGGCCGATTGCCTGTCGAGGGATCGGCTGGACCCTCGCGTAGGCGGGCCGGTGGGCGGTGCGGCGCCATACGCGAACGGCGGTGGGGATCCCGGAGCCAAGGGAGGCGCGGCGTCGGCTGCCAGGAGAGCTTCCGGGGCGGCGGCAGAGAAGGCGGCGTGCATCGTTCTCGCTGGGGCTGTGGGCGCCGCCCAACCCCTCGGCATCTCCACCGGTTGGACGACCTGGTGCGGAGTGTCGCCATCGGTCACCACCCGGCTGTCCACGGCCACGAACGCGGTGAACCGGCACAGGACGCCGAAGCGGAGCGATGTGTCGACGATGCGCTTTTCCAGGTCTTCTAGGCCGCGAGCCGCGTAGCGGTCTTCGAGGTCGCGCAAGTGTGCGCGAGCCCAGATGGACGTCGCGGCTGGATTCTTGGCGACGGTGCCTGTGGCGTGCTGCTCCCAGGCCTGTCCACCGGACGCGGTACCGCGGACGGACAGGGACCCGACCGGGGCACCGCGGAAACGCCCTGCGACGACCAGCGGCACATCGGGGAACAGCGCGCCCAGCCGGGCCGGTGCCACGGAGTCGGGGACGATCTCCAGGCCGTCGGAGCGGAGGGAGAGCCCGGTCGCGAGCGGCGCGGCGATCCGGTGATGGATGTGCTCCATCGCCTCGTCCAGGCGATCCTCGGACTCGACCAGTTCGCAGCGCCCCTGGCCGATGGCGGCGAGCCGGTTCAGGAAGCCGGCATTGACCGCCTGGTCGATGCCGACGGCGTGGACGCGGACGCCCGGCAGCCGGGGTTCGAGATGGGCGAGGAGCTGGTCTTCGTTGCCGACCTGGCCGTCGGTGATGAGGACGAGCACCCGGTCGCGCGCGGAGTCGCCGAGCAGGCGGCAGCCCTCGTCGAGCGGGGCCAGCATCTCGGTGCCGCCGCGCGGGCTCAGCGCCGACAGGTGTTCGACCGCGCGGAACCGGTTGCGGTCGGTGCCGTCCACCAGGCCGGTGCCGAGGTCGCGGGGACGTTCGATGACGGTGTCGAAGGACAGGACGGCGAATCGGTCCTCGGTGCGGAGCGTGTCGACGATGCGGGCGGCGGCGCGACGGGCGGCGACCATCTTCCAGCCCTGCATGCTGCCGGAACGGTCGAGGACGAGCACGACGTCACGGGGGCTCGGGCGGGTCTCCCCGGAGGGGAGCACGGTGAGGCTGAACGTTCCTTCTTCGCCGGATTCGTCCGGGGTCAGGGTGAGGGCCGCGCTCTCGTGCGAGGCGAAGTCGAGCCGGAGGATGAAGTCGCGGTCGAGCCGTTCGCCCGGCCGGAGCCGCACCGTGGTGCGTTCGCCGTCGCCCTCCTCGGCCACCACGTGCAACGCCGAGCGGATCTGGGTCAGCGGCAGGCCGGCGGGGTCGATGTCGACGGTGACGGCCAGCCGGACCGGGTTGGGGAAGCCGGGCAGCAGGACGGGCGGACTGATCCGGGAGGCGTCCGGCACGGCGTCGGTGTCGTCGGCGACTCCGGACCCGGCCCGCTCGCCGTCCAACGGGGCTCCCGGGATGTAGCGGGGCGCGACGACCAGCGGGAAGCGGAACGTCGCGCTGGACGCCGACTCGTGCGGCAGGGGCTGGTCGAGTGCGAGCCTGATCGTCACGCGTTCGCCCGGCAGGATGTTGCCGACCCGCATGGTGAAGACGTCCGGACGGTCTTCCTCGGCGATGGCGGCTCGCTGACCGGCGGCGATCGCGGCGTCGTAGTCCTGCCGAGCCCGGCCGCGCTCTTTCAGCGTTCCCTCGATGACCCGGTCGGCGGCCTCCATTCGCATGGCGGTGACGGCGGCGCGGTCGGGCAGCGGGAAGATGTAGGTGGCCTCCAGCGGGATGTCGTACGGGTTGCGGAACCCCTGGACGACCTCGATGCCGGCGGCGAGCCCGGTGATCGAGGCGTGCACGTCGACGGAATCGAGCGGCAGGTTGCCCTTGTCGGTGGTGAGCGCGCCCAGCCCGTGGTCGGGCTCCGATGGCGCGGTCTCGGGCAACGGCATTATGCGCACGGTCACTGGGACCTCCGAGAAGGATCGGCGTACGGGATCGCGGGGCTTTCGGCGGGGACGAGAAGACCGCGCCGGTGGAGCGTGTCGAGCAACGGGCGCGCGGCGTTCTGGATGGCGGCGAGGTCATCGCCGTTCAGCGCGGCAGCGTCCAGGAGGAGGGTGGCGCCGGGTGCAAGCCGGACCCCCTGAACGACCGGTGGCAGAGGTGCGCCGTAGTCGTCGGCCACGGTCGCTGACCTGTACGACACGTCGGGACGCGTGTTCCAGAAGGTTCCGCGGGGGGCGTCTCCGCGGTGCCCAGTCGTTTCCTCTCGGTCCGCTGGGATTTCCGGGGCGGCGGCCATGTCGTTCGCCGGTGCGTCCTTGGAGGTCCTAGGCACTGCTTCTGAGGCCGGGGAGCCTGTCGAAGCGGTGGTGAAACTGGCGGCAAGCGTGGGGTCTGTCGAATCGGTGGTGGAGCCTGAGAGATCGCCGGGGCGAGCGTCCGGCGAGGCCGCCGCCGGGTTGTTGTCGGCGGCTTCGAGGTCTGCCTGGGCCGCAGGGTCGGCTTGCTTGCCGGCAGGGTCGGCCGACGAGCCGGTGGCAGGCCCTTGGGCGTGGGGGCCCTGGTGTGCGGAGCGGTTGGGTGTGGCCGCGTGGGCGCTAGGGCGGTCGGATGGCCCGGGACGCTGCAGGGTCTCGCGGGCCGCCTCGGGCACGGGGTACGGCGTGCGGCCGGAGCCCGAGACCGGCCGGGACGGAAGCGAGGCGATTCGTTCGAGGGCCGTGTCGGTGGCGGCGGCGAGTTCGATCTGGATCTCGGCGATCGAGCGGCCGATGGCCTGGCGGCGCTTCACCGCGACCAGTTGCAGGAGATGGCGCGGTCCGTACAAGGCGGTGCGGCCGCGGCGGCCGAGGGGCGGGTCGACCAGGCCGATCGTGGTGTACCAGCGGATCAGCCGCTCGTTGGGCAGGTCGCGCACCCGGCCGCTGACCTGTGCGGATCCGTCCGCGGCGAGGGCCGCGGCGGCGCGTTCCGCCAGCTCGGTGATCGTCCAGATGCCGTCCATGGCTCAATGATGACACTGTCACGATGACAGTGTCAAGTAGATCTCAAGATCGACTCCGGAAAGTCCTTGCTGGAACCGCTGGGCTGCCGCACGCTTGAGCCTCCAGGTGCGGCTTCGGGGGCGAAGGAGAAGGGGCCTTGCGGTGCGCAGCAGCGGTGTCGGCGTTTCGCGCGCCGGGGCCTCGGCCCTGTACCGCTACCGTGCGCTTGCCGCAGAGCATCGCTGGGAACGGCGTGCGGTTCGAGCCGTGCTGGCTTGTGGCGCGGGGGTCGTCGCGGTCGGTCTGAGCGTCTGGTGGGTGGGCGTCCTAGTCGCCGTTCTCTTCTTCGTCACACACGCCGCGTACGTCAGATACCGGCCAGGCCCCATGACCAGTTGGCGTCGAGGCGCTTTGGCCGAACGGCGTACCGGTCGGAGGCTGTCGCGCCTGGATCCGGCCGGCTTTCACGTTCTGCATGACCGGGCCTTCTCGGACGATCCCGCCCCACCGACGAACCTCGATCACCTGGTGGTCGGCTTGTCCGGCATCTACGCGATAGCGAGCAGGCGGCTTCGCTGGGGCACCCGCCTGCACACCGAACAGAACCGTCTTTGGGTGGGCTCTAGGCCAGTGACCGGAACCGCCGCCGCGGCGGCGCGCGCCGCCGAAACGGTGGCCGAGTTGCTCTCCGAAGAGTTGGACCAGGACGTCCCGGTCACACCGATGGTCGTCGTACACGGGCCACGGGTCGCACGGGACGGCGTACTGCACGATGACGTGCTTTTCCATGCGGCGAGGAGCATCCCGCGAGCAATTGCAAGGGAGCCGGTCATTTACACCAGCGCGCAAGTGGCCACTATGGCGGCGGCCGCTGAGCGGCGCCTACCGCCGATGATGGAAATACTTCTTCCAGAGTGAACTTACATTTCCAAGCCCTTCGCTCTGCGTAGTGCGTTCATCGCTTACCGACATATCTTACTGGTCATCCAGTGATCTGCCCTGTCCAGACAAGGTTGGACAAACGTCGCGAACTCCACTTCTGCGACACTCTGGAAAAGTATCATCGAAGTGGAGGAATGACGTTCGGTATCTGTGTTTGATCCCTTGAATTGGCCGGTAAATAGCGCTCGCAGCCCTTACCTTCTATGGGATGGACGACCATCTCCTGGTCGAGGCACTGCGTGAGCACGACGCCGATGCCCCTGGCGCGATGTACGACGCTCATGCCGACCGCCTCTACGCCTACTGCTGGTTCCAGTTGCGTTGCAGGGACGCCGCGCAGGTGGCGCTGCGCGACACGTTCGTCGTGGCTGAGGCGCACATCGGCAAGCTGCGCGACCCGGACCGGTTCGGGCCTTGGCTCTACGCCCTAGCCAGGCTGGAATGCGCACGGCGAATGCCGCCCAGAGACCAGGCACCGGACGTGCCGGTGGCCAGCCATGACCAGGAGGACGTCGACCAGCGCATCATGGCCTGGCAGGCGGTTCTGGCGCTGCGGCCCACCTCGCGGGAGATTCTGGAACTGAGGGTCAGGCACCAACTGTCCGTTCCCGACCTCGCCGCCGTGTTCGACGTGCCGCTGAAGGACGCCCAGACGGCGCTCGAGCGCGCGCACGCCGAGCTGGAAGAGGCGTTGATCGCCGAGATACTCGCGCACCAGGGTCCGTACGGTTGCGCCCAGCGTGCCCGGCTGCTGCGGGAACGGCGCGGCGAGTTCGACCATGACCTGAACGGCCGGCTGATGAAGCACGCGGAGGACTGCTCCGTCTGCGGAGCCTTCCGTCCACGCACGGTGTCGGCCGCCAAGGTGTACGGGCTGCTGCCGGACGCTGACCTTGCGCCCGAACTCCGGCTCCGGGTCATGAGCTGCTTCCTGGACCCGGAACTCGTCGGCTACAGGCTCTTCGTCGCCACCAGGGTCACCGAGTTCACCGCCGACGGATTCCCACTCCAGTCCAAACAACCGGCGGGTTCGCTCAGGACGTCGGGTCCGAGGGCGCTCTTCTGGCTCCGTCGCTTCCGCAGAACGGACTCCCAGCCGAAGACGTCCTTGCCCGAGGAAGGCGACTCCGGGTCGACCGGCCTTGGGGCCTATGCCGTTCGTGTGGTCCTGCTGCTCACGGCGGTAGCCCTTATTGCCGGGGGTGGGGTCGCTTCCATCTACGGGCTCTTCGACACAGGCCAAGGTGAAGCGAACAACGTCGCCGGTCCGCGTCCGACTGTGGTTCCTGGGGCTTCGCAGGAGTTGGGTTCAGGACGACCGTCCGCGGACCGTCCGGATGCTTCCGCCCACCTGGACGTCGCTCCCGTGTCCGCCACGTTCCCCTTGGGTTCGCGGGTATCGTCGGCACCGCCGACCGCCCTGCCGACACCGTCGGAAGGGCCGTCCAGCCCCAGCGACGAACAGAGGGGTTCCTCAGCGAAGGGCGCGCTGGCAGCCTCGCCGCTCTTCCTGGACCTGGCAGGAGGCGCGGACGGTGCCGTAGAGCTGCGCGCAGAGGGCGGACCGGTGTCATGGCAAGCCAAGACCCATGCACCTCTGCGAGTCGATCCCATGTCGGGACATCTGGATGCCGGCCAGAGCGTGATCGTGCGCGTACACGTCTCACGCCAGCCGAACTCCCATGGGAACGGCATCATCACGTTCTTCCCAGGAAGGAAACAGGTGCACGTCACCTGGCGACCCGGCGCTCAGGACCCGGGTCCGTCACCTTCGCCTACGCCGACGGGTTCCGGCCCTGGGAAACCGTCTACTCCGCCAGGGACTCAGCGGCCGACCAGTCCGCCGCCCTCTAGGCCCAAGCCGCCGTCGTCCAGGCCCCCGTCTTCCGACCCGCCACCGTCCAAGCCGCCGTCGTCTCCGGAGCCGTCGCCCTCCGCGCCGCCGCCCAGCGGACCTGACCCGTCTCCGTCCACGGAGCCGTCCTCGCCGAGCAGGTCTGCCGCTCCCGGTACGAGCACGACGTCCAGTTCCTGATCGGCGGGGCGGGGTGGGCGGACGTACCTGCCATTGCCCGAGTCAACTACTCCTCGTAAGGAATTGTTTGCGCTAAGCTATACATTCCTGGGGGAGGACGTGCGCATGGCATCTGGCGCAACCAAGCCCCGTCGCGCGATCCCGTCCTCCCTCCGCGGTGCAGCACTGCCGCTGATCGCCTTCTCCGCGAGCCTCGCGCTCGGCGTGAGCATGCAGGCACCGGCCGCTTCCGCCTGGGCCATCCCCGCCGACCCTGGCCCCAGCGCAAGCGACGTTGAACGGAGCCAGGACCGAGTCAAGGAAAGGGCCGCCGAGGTCGGACGGACGAAGGCCATGCTCGCCCAAGCGGACGGCGAACTGCACCGGCTCGCCGTCGCCGCAGAGGTCGCGATAGAGCGCTACAACGGAGAGCGGCTCAAACTGCAGCGATCACAGCAGGCGTACAGGGACACCCAGGCGCGACTGGCCGCGGCCGACCGAAGGCTAGAGGAGACGCGAGCCGAACTGGCGTCGTTCGCTGCGCAGGCTTACCGCAGCCACGCCGGCCACAACCAGATGGCAGCGGCACTTACCGGCAGAGGTGGCCCCCAAGGCTCCATGGACCGCGCCGCGATGGTCGAGATGCTCGCCGAACGACGGGCTGCAATGGTCGAGCGGATGGAGGCGTCTAAGAACGTCGCCGACGTGTTCCGCCGCCAGGCGCAGGCGGCATTTGCCGAGCAGAGCACAGCGACGAAACGCGCCGATGAGGCTAGGCAGGCCGCGCAGGACGCGGTGGCCAGGCAGCAAGCGTCCGTGCAGCGCATCGAGGCGGAGAAGCGCCGTCTTGAGCGTCGGCTTGGGAGAGCTCAGGCGCATGCTGCGCGGGTCAAGCGCGCGCGGGAACGGGCATTGGAGAAGGCCGAGACACGCAAGGTTCGTTCCGAATTCACCGGTTCAAAACGTCCTGTCACGGGCCTGCCCTCGACGGCGGCGCGCGGTGCCGTCGCAGTGCGAGCGGCACTCAAGTGGCTCGGCACCCCGTACTCCTGGGGCGGGGGCACCGTGGCAGGCCCGAGCTACGGAGTCGCGCAGGGGGCGGGAACGGTCGGCTTCGACTGCTCTGGCTTGGCGATGTACGCCTGGCACAAGGCCGGTGTACAGCTCGACCACTGGACGGGTACACAGTGGACGTCAGGACCCCACGTCCCCATCAACGAACTGCCCCCCGGTGACCTCGTCTTCTTCGCGACCGACACGTCCGATCCCGGCACTATCCACCACGTGGGCATCTACCTTCGCAAGGGCCGGATGGTCGAGGCGCCCTACACCGGTGAACGAGTGCGCATATCCAGCATCTACCGAGGCGACCTGATCGGCGCGACCCGTCCCGCCTCCTGAGGCCGCGCATACGTCCGCGGCCCGCGCCACCACGCAGGGCCTAGCCGAGACTGAGGTCCGATGGAAGACGAGAACCCTTCCGCAGGGGTTTCCGTGCGGAAGGGTTCTCGCAGTCGTGTCACATCGGCGCGGGAGCGGATTCGGCACCGGTTGACCACGTCCGGCTTGGCGCAGCCGGGTCGGTCTTGGAGGTCGGCAGACGCAGACAGCCTGGCGGCGCTCAGTGGCCGCCCAGGTCCGCCGCGCGCTTGAGGGAGCGCTCGATCTCCTGCTCGGCCTCGACGCGTCCGACCCAGCTGGCGCCCTCGACGGACTTGCCGGGCTCCAGGTCCTTGTAGACCTCGAAGAAGTGCTGGATCTCCAAGCGGTCGAACTCGGCGACGTGGTGGATGTCGCGCAGGTGCTCCATGCGGGGGTCGGTCGCGGGCACGCACAGGACCTTGTCGTCACCACCGGCCTCGTCGGTCATCCGGAACATCCCCACCGCGCGGCAGCGGATGAGGCAGCCGGGGAACGTCGGCTCCTGCAGCAGCACCAGTGCGTCCAGGGGGTCGCCGTCCTCGCCGAGGGTGTGTTCGACGAACCCGTAGTCGGCCGGGTACTGCGTCGAGGTGAACAGCATGCGGTCGAGCCGGATGCGCCCGGTCTCGTGGTCCACCTCGTACTTGTTCCGCTGGCCCTTCGGGATCTCAATGGTGACGTCGAAATCCAAGATGTCCTCCGCTCCCTGCGCGCGCGCAGTGAATAGTCTTTCGGGAGCCCGTGGGCGAGGCCGTCCCCACAGGTGAGTGTTTCCCTTATATAAGGATGTCGCACGTTGGTGAGTGCTGAGTGGGAGAGGGGCGGTCACGTCCCTGGACGGGCCGGTGCCCTCGCAGTCCTGTCGCTGTGCCTCCTTAACGTTTTCGCCCTCGCCGCCGGGTCGGCAGTGGTGAAACTCACACCTGACCGGCGGCTGACCCCGCAGCCGCCCAGCGTGGCCGTTCGCGACCTCGTGCGGGCGCCCGCGTCGGCGGCGCTCTCCGCGCCCGCCCTCGCGGACGGACGGCCTCCGAACGCGTCCGCCCTGGCCGGACGGCTCTCGGCGCTGATCGGCGGGCCGCGCGCGAAGATCAGCGCGGTGGTCGTCGACGTGGCGACCCGCCGGCCCCTGTTCGAGTGGCGCGCCGACCGGCCCGCGACACCGGCGTCGACCACGAAACTGGTGACGTCGGTGGCGGCACTGGCCTCGGTCGGGCCCGCGCACAGGATCACCACGCAGGTCGTGCGGGGTGCCGGTGGCGGGATCGTACTGGTCGGAGGCGGAGATCCGACATTGACGGTCCTTCCGGCGCGTCCTGACGCGGGCCATCCGCCCTATGCGTCCCTCTTGGACCTGGCCAGGCAGACGGCCACCGCGCTGAAGGCGTCCGGTGTAGGACGGGTGCGCGTTGACTACGACACGTCCGCCTACCAGGGGCCTCGTATAGCAGCGGGATGGAAGCCCAACTATGTGCCTGATGGGGAGGTCGCGCCCGTCACTGCACTGGCAGTTGATGAAGGACGGGTGGCTCCCTCTGACCCAGAGAAGAAGACGCGGGTCGCCGATCCGGCGGCCGCTGCCGCGCAGCAGTTCACGCGGTTGCTTTCCAAGTACGGGGTCAGCGCGAAGGTGGGGCGCAGCACCGTCGCGCAGAAGGGGGCGGTGCGGCTCGGCGCCGTCCAGTCACCGCCGATGTCCGCGCTGGTGGAGCACCTGCTGACCGAGAGCGACAACGACGTGGCTGAGGCGGTGGCCAGGCAGGTCGCCATGAAGCTGGGCCGTCCGGCGACGTTCGCGGACGCTGCGCAGGCCGTCCAGCAGGTCATCGCCAAGCTTGGCGTCGCGCAGGGGGTTTTGGTCAACGACGGCAGCGGTTTGTCTACGCGCAACCGCATCTCGCCTATCGCACTGGCCCATCTCGTCTCGATCGCCGCAGGCGACAAGCACCCGAAGCTCCGTTCTGCCATCACCGGCCTGCCGATCGCCGGTTTTTCCGGGACGCTCAGCCCGCCGCGCTACACCGCCGCGGTCAGCCGGGCCGGCGCGGGCATGGTGCGCGCCAAGACGGGCACCCTGGCGGGCGTCAGCACGCTCGCCGGGCTTGCGTACGACGTCGACGGCCGCTTGCTCGCTTTCGCCCTCATGGCAGGGGACGGTAAGGGACCAGTCGATCCAGGAAAGCTCGACCAGTTGGCGGCGGCCATCGCGTCCTGCGGCTGTGGCTGACCGCCCTAACCGACACCTGGTGGTTTGGGGCGGAGTGTGGGCGGGTCCGTACGGGAGATAACCAGAACAGTTGTTCGTTGAACGACTGTGCAGGGCGCTCCGGCGCCGCGTCCGAAACGTACGGTGGAGTACATGAGCGCCTCAATGATCGACTGGAACGTGGCGGTCCAGGCCGGGACCCGGCTCGTCAGGCCGGGGCCGCAGGTCAGCCACGCCGAGGCCCGCGAGGTCGTGGCGGAGCTGCGCGAGCTGTCGAAGATCGCCCACGGGCATGTCCGGGACTTCACCGGCATGGCCTCCGAGCTCGATCCCGACCCGGCGACCGTCGTGGACAGGCCCGGCTGGATCCGGGCGAACGTCGACGGTTTCCGCGTGGTGCTCGAACCGCTCATGGAGCAGATGTCCGAGCGGCGCGGCCCCGGGGCGCTCGGCGGCGCGGGCAACGTCGTCGTCCAGGCCGTGGGCTCCCGGGTCACCGGAATGCAGGTCGGCGCGATCCTCGCCTACATGGCCAGCCGCGTCCTCGGCCAGTACGAGCTGTTCCTGCCACCGGACCCGTCCGGGCGTGCGCCGACAGGACGGCTGACTCTGGTCGCGCCCAACATCGTGCACGTCGAGCAGGAGCTCGGCGTGGACTCACATGACTTCCGCCTATGGGTGTGCCTGCATGAGGAGACGCATCGCGCCCAATTCACCGGGGTTTCGTGGCTGCGCGAGTACGTGCAGGACCAGATGACCCAGTTCCTGCTTGCGTCCGACCTGGACCCGGGCGTCATGCTGGACCGCATCCGCGACGCCGCCGAAGCCGTCGCGGACGCCGTGCGCGGCGGCGACGCCAACCTCATCGACGCGATCCAGAGCCCGGAGCAGCGCGCCATCCTCGACCGTCTCACCGCGGTGATGACGCTGGTCGAAGGGCACGGCGACTACGTGATGGACGCCGTCGGCCCAGAGGTCGTGCCGTCGGTTCAGCAGATCCGGTCACGCTTCCAGGGACGGCGGGACGGCGGCTCCAAGCTCGACAAGACGATCCGGCGCCTTCTCGGCATCGACCTGAAGATGAAGCAGTACGCGGAGGGTTCGCGGTTCGTCCGCCGGGTCGTCACCGAAGTCGGCATGAGCGGTTTCAACCAGGTGTGGCAGTCCCCGGAGACGCTGCCCACGCACGACGAGATCAAGGAGCCGGCCCTGTGGATGGACCGCGTCATCGGCCCGCGCGCCCTGGACGCCCCGCCTAAGGCCAACGAAGCCTAGGAGAGGTCGAGCCGACGACGCTGCCGGGCGCAGAACGCCGCATGGTGGTAGAGGTTTCTCATGGGGCCTGATCCGGCAGTGGCGGCGGTACGTCTCGCAGTGAGGCGCGCCCTGGCCGACCTTCCGCAGGGCGGGTTGGTGGTCGCCGCATGCAGCGGCGGTGCCGACTCCCTGGCGCTCGCCGGTGCACTGGCCTTTGAAGCGCCCAGAGCGGGACGCCTGGCCGCCGGTGTCACGATCGACCACGGCCTCCAGGACGGTTCCGCAGAACGCGCCGACGCCGTCGTCCGGACCATGGCGGACCTTGGCCTTGACCCGTCCGGATCTATCGCGGTCACCGTCGACGGGCCGGGCGGCCCGGAGAACGCGGCCCGCGACGCCCGCTACGGAGCGCTGGACGAGGCCGCCGACAGGTTCGGCGCTGCGGCCGTCCTCCTAGGGCACACGCTGGACGACCAGGCCGAAACCGTCCTGCTGGGTTTGGCGCGTGGTTCCGGAGCCCGATCGCTGTCCGGCATGCCGACCGAGTTCCACCGCCCTGTCGCCACAGGCATTAGCGAGGGGGAGCGGAGCGTCCGCTATCTGAGGCCCTTGCTTGAGCTTGACCGCGCGACCATGCGGAGGGCCTGCGAAGCGATGGGGCTCGAACCCTGGGACGACCCCCACAACGTCGATCCCGCCTACGCGCGCGTGCGCGTACGCCATGAGGCCCTACCGGCGCTGGAGAAGGCTCTCGGCCCCGGCGTGACCGAAGCGCTGGCGCGCACGGCGAAGATGCTGCGCGCCGACGCGGATGCCCTAGACGAGCTCGCCGCCCAGGCTTACGACGACCTTGAGTCTCCTGAAGACGGCTCCACCGTGGCGCTCCGCCTGGAAGGGCTCGAAGAGCTGCCCAGAGCCGTCCGTACTCGTGTAATGCGGATGGCGGCGGGCAAGGCGGGAAGCCCACCAGGTACGCTCGCGGCCGTCCATGTCGATGCGGTCGATCGGCTGGTCACGGCCTGGCACGGCCAGCGGCACGTCGATCTGCCCGGGGGGCTACGAGCCGTTCGGCGGTATGGGAAGCTGCTGTTCGGCCCGGTTTGACATCGCGCCGTGTGCGAATCGTCACACGAACCTCGCACGGCGCGCCCGCTGCGTGAACGGCGAAAACGGCGCGCGGCGATGTCCGTCCCACCGGACGGGCGAGGTCTGAGCGATGAGGGTGGGGTTGTGGACGAGAAGGACCTGGGCACGGACCTGGCGAAGGTGCTCATCCCGGAGGCCGACCTGCAGGCCAAGGTGCAGGAGCTCGCGGGGCAGATCGACGCCGACTACGCGGGCAAGGACCTGCTCCTCGTCGGGGTCCTCAAGGGCGCCGTCATGATCATGGCGGATCTGGCGCGGGCGCTGCACTCGCCCGCCTCGATGGACTGGATGGCCGTGTCGTCCTACGGCTCGGGCACGAAGTCGTCAGGCGTTGTGCGCATCCTCAAGGACCTCGACACCGACATCCTCGACCGGCACGTCCTGATCGTGGAGGACATCGTCGACTCGGGCCTGACCTTGTCATGGCTGGTGAGCAACCTGCTCTCGCGCGGCCCCGCGTCGCTGGAGATCTGCGCGCTGCTGCGCAAGCCGGAGGCGGTCCGGACCGACGTCGAGGTCAGGTACGTGGGGTTCGACATCCCGAACGAGTTCGTCATCGGGTACGGGCTCGACTACTCGGAGAAGTATCGGAACCTGCCGTTCGTCGGCACGCTCGCTCCGCACGTGTACGGAGGCGGGGTTTAGCACGTCCCAGGGGCCTTCGGGGCTGCTCAGGGAACAAAGGGACCGTGACGAATCGTTGCAAAGGTCGTTGACGGGTATATGGAAGGGATGCAGGAGAACGGCGTCGGCTGCGTCTTCTGCATCCTGCGGTGTACCGTCGTTGTCCCGGGCCCTCGGGTCGGGGAGCCAGACGAGGGACAGCCGCCACGGCGGAACGGAGCCTCTGGGCACCGGGCCGTTCGTGGGACGCATTGTTGGTCGCCCCGGCGTCCGTCCCCTGGGACGGACGAGGATCGTACGCAGACGTTGGTCAGGAGGGACGGGCCCCGGAGGGGTAACCGGATAAATGGACGTGAAACGCTATTTTCGCGGGCCGCTGCTGTGGATCCTGCTGTTCGGCCTCTTGGTCGCCCTCGTCATGTGGGGCGTCAACCCCGGCCGTTCCTACGAGAAGGTCGATACCTCCAAGGTCGTCCAGGAGATCAACGCGGGGCAGGTCAAGTCCGCCAAGATCATTGACAAGGACCAGCGGATCGAGCTGACGCTCACCAACGGCAAGCAGCAGCAGGCCTCCTGGGTCGACGGCCAAGGCCTTCGCCTCCAGGAGCAACTGCAGAAGCAGGCCGATGCGGGCAAGCTGTCCGGTGGCTACAACGTCGACGTGCCGAAGCAGAGCTTCTTCCTGAACCTGTTGTTCAGCCTGCTGCCCATCGTCGTCATCGTGCTGATCTTCCTGTTCATCATGAACCAGATGCAGGGCGGCGGCTCGCGGGTGATGAACTTCGGCAAGTCCAAGGCCAAGCTCATCACCAAGGACACCCCGAAGACCACCTTCGCCGACGTGGCCGGGGCCGACGAGGCCCTGGAGGAACTGGAAGAGATCAAGGACTTCCTGCAGAACCCGGCTAAGTTCCAGTCGATCGGCGCCAAAATCCCTAAGGGCGTGCTTCTGTACGGCCCGCCCGGCACTGGTAAGACGCTGCTCGCGCGTGCGGTGGCCGGTGAGGCGGGCGTCCCGTTCTACTCGATCTCCGGTTCGGACTTCGTCGAGATGTTCGTCGGCGTGGGCGCGTCCCGTGTCCGTGACCTGTTCGAGCAGGCCAAGACCAACGCGCCCTCGATCATCTTCATCGACGAGATCGACGCCGTCGGCCGGCACCGCGGCGCGGGTCTGGGCGGCGGCCACGACGAGCGCGAGCAGACCCTGAACCAGCTGCTGGTCGAGATGGACGGGTTCGACGTCAAGGGCGGCGTGATCCTGATCGCCGCGACGAACCGTCCCGACATCCTCGACCCGGCGCTGCTGCGTCCCGGCCGGTTCGACCGCCAGGTCACCGTGGACCGCCCGGACCTGGAGGGCCGCAAGGGCATCCTGCGCGTGCACGGCCGCGGAAAGCCGTTCGCTCCGGACGTCGAGCTGGACATCATCGCGCGCCGCACCCCGGGCTTCACCGGCGCGGACCTGGCCAACGTGATCAACGAGGCGGCGCTGCTCACCGCGCGCTTCGACCGCAAGCTGATCGACATGGACACCCTGGAGGAGTCCATCGACCGCGTCATGGCCGGTCCGGAGCGCAAGACCCGCGTGATGTCGGAGAAGGAAAAGAAGATCATCGCCTATCACGAGGGTGGGCACGCTCTGGTGGCGCACGCGCTGCCGAACTCCGACCCCGTGCACAAGGTGACGATCCTTCCGCGTGGGCGGGCCCTGGGCTACACCATGACCCTCCCCATGGAGGACAAGTTCCTCACGACGCGTTCGGAGATGAACGACCAGCTCGCAATGCTGCTCGGCGGGCGCACGGCAGAGGAACTGGTGTTCCACGAGCCGACGACCGGCGCCGCCAACGACATCGAGAAGGCCAGCTCGATCGCCCGCAACATGGTGACCGAGTACGGCATGAGCGAGCGTCTGGGCGCGCGTAAGTTCGGCACCGGGCAGGGTGAGGTGTTCCTGGGCCGCGATATGGGTCACGAGCGCGACTACTCCGAGGACATCGCGTCCGCTATCGACGACGAGGTCCGCCGCTACATCGAGGCCGCGCACGACACGGCGTGGGAGATCCTCGTGGAGTACCGGGACGTCCTGGACGAGCTCGTCGTCAACCTCATGGAGAAGGAGACCCTCTCCAAGGAGATGGTGCTGCGAATCTTCGAGCCGATCCAGAAGCGGCCGCACCAGAACTCCTACACCGGCTACGGCAAGCGGCTTCCGTCCGACCGTCCGCCCATCATGACGCCCAAGGAACTGGCTCTGCTCGGTCCGCAGGACGTCACCGACCTGACCAAGAACAACGGCCAGGGCGGCGTCGCCTCGGAGGTCGCCGACCCTGCCCAGGGCGAAAGCTGACCGCGTTGGCTCATCCGCGGGACGAAGGACCGGCGCACGGCGAGCCGGGGGACGGGACACCGTCCCCCGGTGGCCCGTCCGCGGGCACTGAGCGGGACCGGTGGACGACGGGTGAAAAGACCGCGCGTCAGACGGAAAAGGCCGCGCGTGACGCCGGCCGGGCGTTCGTCGAGGGCGAGGCGCGGATCCTGGAGGAGCCGCCCGGGTTCGACCATGCCCGGATCGAGAAGGCCGTCCGGGAGATCCTGATCGGAATCGGCGAGGACCCTGAGCGCGACGGGCTCCGCGAGACACCGGCCAGGGTGGCGCGCGCGTACGCCGAGCAGTTCGCGGGCCTGCGGCAGCAGCCGGAGGACGCGCTGACGACGGTGTTCGACGCCGACCACGAAGAGATGGTCCTGGTGAAGGACATCGAGGTGTACTCCGTTTGCGAGCATCACCTGGTGCCTTTCCACGGGGTGGCCCACGTGGGTTACACCCCCAACAAAAAGGGCCAGATCACCGGTCTGTCGAAGCTGGCCCGGCTGGTGGACGTGTACGCGCGTCGCCCGCAGGTTCAGGAACGGCTGACGAGCCAGGTCGCCGACGCGCTGATGAGCGTGCTGGAGCCGCGTGGCGCGATCGTGGTGATCGAGGCCGAGCACCTGTGCATGACGATGCGCGGGGTGCGGAAACCGGGCGCGAAGACGGTGACGTCGGCGGTCCGCGGCGACTTCCGTGATCATGCCGAGACGCGGTCCGAGGCGATGAGCTTGATTCTCGGGCGTTACTGATCGTCCACCCTGCCCCAGGGGCACCGAAGGTGTGAACGGGCCTCAGCGTCGCGCTGAGGCCCGTTCCGCTGTGTCGGGCGGCGGAAGCCGGGCGTGACCGGCGGCGGATGCCGGGGCGTGGCGGGACCCGGCTGCCAGGACCTCGGGGGCGGAGGCGCCGCCCCGGCCGGGCGGGTTCAAGGCATAGGGTTGGGTGCATGACCATCGCCGTCGTTCCGGGGTTGCCCGCGCCAGGGCGCTGCCTCGTCATGGGCGTGGTCAACGTCACCCCCGATTCGTTCTCGGACGGCGGGGCCTGGTTCGACCCGGAAAAGGCCGTCGCGCATGGGCTGGACCTCGTCGCGGAGGGCGCCGACATCGTCGACGTCGGCGGCGAGTCCACGCGGCCCGGAGCGCAGCGCGTATCGAGGGACGAGGAACTGCGTCGCGTGGTCCCCGTCATAGAAGCGCTCACCAGCGAGAACGTGCCGGTCAGTGTCGACACCATGCGCGCCGAAGTTGCGGAGGCGGCGCTCGATGTGGGCGCCAAGTTGGTGAACGACGTCAGCGGTGGGCTGGCCGATCCGCAGATGCCGCAGGTCGTTGCCGCGGCAGGCGTCCCTTACGTCGTGATGCACTGGCGCGGTTACAGCCATGACATGCAGTCGCGCGCCGTCTACGAGGACGTCGTGCGAGAGGTGCGCGACGAATTGCTGAGCAGAGTCGACGCCGTCCTGGCCGAGGGCGTCGACCCGTCGATGATCGTGCTCGACCCGGGGCTCGGTTTCGGTAAGAACCCGGTTGCCGGGCACAACTGGTCGTTGCTGGCCCATCTGGACGCTTTCACTGCGCTCGGCTATCCCGTCCTGGTCGGGGCGTCCCGAAAGAACTTCCTCACCAGGCTTCTCGCAGAGCCTGATGGGACGCGCCGTCCATTTCTCGAATGCGACGACGCCACCGTGGCCGTGACGTCGCTGGTCGCCTACGCCGGTGCGTGGTGTGTGCGGGTCCACCGTGTCCGTCCCAACGCGGACGCCGTGCGTGTGGCCGCCGCTATCCGCACGGCCCGTCCCGCCGACGAAGGCAGTCCCGGGCTAGCCTCGGCCGACGATCGTGCCGACCACGGGAGCCAGCGCCCATGAGCCATGCCGTGAACCGCGCCGACGTGGACGAGGTCCACGCGGAGTTCTACGCGGCGTTCGAGGCCGGTGACTTCGACCGCATGTCCGACGTCTGGGCGGACGGCCCGTACGCCGACGGCGTCTCCTGTGTCCATCCCGGCTGGACGATGCTGCGCGGACGCGAAGAGGTGCTGCGTTCCTGGGCGCTCATCATGGCCAACACGACGTACATACAGTTCGTGCTGACCGACGTGGAAACCGACGTCTACGGCGACCACGCGGTAGTGACGTGCAAGGAGAACGTCCTCACCGCCGACGAGGACACCGAGGCCGGGTTCCTCGCAGGAGGAAGCATCGTGGCCACCAACGTGTTCGTACGGGCGGACGGAGAGTGGAGGCTTCTGCTCCACCACGGTTCCCCTGTCCTCAACGTCGCGGATGCAGAGGAAGAATGAGTCTCGATCGCATCGAGCTGCGCGGCCTAAGGGCGCGAGGGCGGCATGGATGCCTGCCCGCGGAGCGCGAACTCGGACAGGAGTTCGTGGTGGACGCGGTCCTCGGTCTCGACACCCGCCCGGCCGCCGCCGGGGACGACCTTTCACGTACCGTCGACTACGGAACGCTCGCCGGCCGCCTCGTCGCCGCCGTCGAGGGAGAACCCGTCAACCTTCTCGAAACACTGGCAGACCGGTTGGCGACAATATGTCTGGAAGATGGGACGGTCTCCGAGGTGGAGATCACCGTCCACAAGCCGAGCGCCCCGGTGCCGCACCCCTTCACGGACGTGGCCGTGAAGATCAGGAGGAGTCGCCCATGACAGCGTCCGACCGCATGCCCGACCGCACCGCCACCGGCGGCCACATGCTGGTCGAGCACCGCGTCGTCTTCTCGATCGGCAGCAACCTCGGAGACCGCCTGGACAACATCCAGGGGGCCGTGGACGCGCTGTTCGACGCACCCGGGCTGAACTTCGTGGCCTTTTCCCCCGTGTACGAGACCGCCCCGTACGCGCCCCCTGGCGAGACCCTTCCGGACCAGGGCGATTTCCTGAACATCGTGCTCATCGCCGACACGCGGTTGCCGCCGGAGAACCTGCTCGAACGCGTGCTGAACATCGAGACGTCGATGCGGCGGGAACGTGAGGTCCGCTGGGGGCCGCGCACGCTCGACATCGACATCGTCGTTTTCGGGGACGTCGCGTCCGACGACCCCGATCTGACGCTTCCGCACCCGCGTGCGCACGAGCGGGCGTTCGTGCTCGTCCCGTGGGCGGATATCGAACCGGACGTCCTGCTCCCCGGGCATGGCCGCGTCGGTGACCTCGCCCAGGCCAAACAGTCGGAGGGTGGTCCGTCGGCCGTTCGCCGCCGGGAGGACCTGGCCCTGCAGCAGCCTGCATGAAACCCTCCCGCCCCTTGTTCCTTGTCGCCCTCGTGGTCGTCGTAGCGATGATCACCTGGGCGGTGCTGCGTTCCGCCTACCTGTCGTTGCCCCCGTTGCCGTGGACGGCCGTCCCCACCTTGCTGCTGCTGGCGCTCGGTGAAGCCTTCACCGGCCTGAACGTGCTTCGCCGCCTTCGCCGCAGACCCGACGCCACTCGTCGTCCAGAAGAGCGTCGCAAGCCGCCGCCTAAGCCGCTGGACCCGATGGCGGTTGCGCGGCTCGCTGCCCTGGGCAAGGCCAGCGCGCACTCCGCAGCGGTCATCGCGGGCGTCTTCGCCGGGTTCGCCGCCAGCCTCGCGTCGTCGCTCGACAAGCCGACGCCCCGGCAGGACTTCTTCGTCAGCGGCGGGACGTTCCTCGCCGCGGTCGTGCTAGTCGCCGCAGCGTTCTTCCTGGAGTACGCGTGCCGCGTGCCCAAGGACCCGGAGGAAGAGGAACGCAACCGTGGGGCGTCCCGCGCCTGACTCTGTGCGCTCGCAGAAGGCCCGTGCTTAAGGCCGGTGCCTATTTGTCGATGTCGCCGACGACGAAGAACATCGAGCCGAGGATGGCGATCATGTCCGCGACCAGGTTGCCGGGCAGCAGTTCCTTGAGGACCTGGATGTTGTTGAACGACGCGGACCGCAGTTTCATGCGCCATGGAGTCTTCTCGCCGCGCGACACCAGGTAGTAGCCGTTGATGCCCAGCGGATTCTCCGTCCAGGCATAGGTGTGGCCCTCCGGGACCTTCAAGACCTTCGGGAGCCGCTGGTTGATGGGGCCGGGCGGGAGTTCTGCCAGGCGGTCGAGGCATGCGTCGGCGAGATCGAGGGACGCATGCACCTGGTCCAGCAGACACTCGAACCGGGCCAGGCAGTCGCCCTCAGTACGGGTGACGACGCGGACGTCCAGGTCACCGTAGGCGAGGTACGGTTCATCGCGGCGTAGGTCGAAGTCCAGCCCGGAGGCGCGTGCAATAGGGCCGGACACCCCGTATTGCAGGATCTGCTCCTGCGTGAGCACCCCGACGCCTCTCGTCCGCGCTCGGAAGATCTCGTTGCCCATGATGAGGTCGTCGATGTCGCCCATGCGGCCACGGACCTCGGACACCACTTTCCGCGCGCGCGCCGTCCAACCGGCGGGAAGCTCCTCCTTCAGCCCGCCGACCCGGTTGAACATGTAGTGCATGCGTCCACCGGAGATTTCCTCCATCACCCGCTGCAACGCCTCACGCTCACGGAACGCGTAGAAGATCGGGGTGATGGCGCCTACCTCGAGCGGGTACGAGCCCAGGAACATCAGATGGTTGAGGATCCGGTTGAGCTCGGCGAGGAGCGTTCTCGCCCATACGGCACGGGCCGGGACCTCCATGCCCAGCATCCTCTCGGCGGCGAGGACGACGCCCAGTTCGCTGGAGAACGCCGACAACCAGTCGTGCCGGTTGGCGAGCACGACGATCTGCCGGAAGTCCCGGACCTCGAAGAGCTTCTCCGCTCCCCGGTGCATGTAGCCGATGATGGGTTCGGCCGCCGAGATACGTTCGCCGTCCAAGGTGAGCCTCAGCCGGAGCACGCCGTGCGTGGACGGATGCTGGGGGCCGATGTTCAAAGTCATGTCCTCGGTGGCGAGCTCCTTGGCGCCCGCACCGATTCCGACGATCCGTTCGGTGGTCATGGTCGCGTCTCCGCCGCTCCGGTCACCGCTTCATGGTCGCATGGCGAGCGGTACTCGTTATCCGATTGACTAGGAGGCAATGAACGCGAGCCACGGCGAACCGCCATTCGAGCCCGCCGCGAACTCTGGAGCCCAGGGCGCGGCACATCCGCCCCTGCCTTCGGGCCCAGGGCACGGCGGACAACCGCCGAATCCTCCCGGTCAAGGCCAGGTACCGGCACACTACTCGCCGGACCAGAATCGGCCGTCCGGGCAGCCCGTCTACAGAGCGGACCAGGCGTTCGCGGCCGGCGGCGGCCTGCATTGGTCGCCCATCTCGAAACGCCATGCCCTGCACAGGCTTCTCACCGCCGTCCTCTGGGCGATTCCGGTGGGCGGTGTTGGTGCGTTCATCGTCTGGAGGAACGGTGGCGTGGTCCCGGCCGCCATGTGGGTCGCCGCCGTCGGGTTCGGGGCCGTCCTCACCTGGCTGATGGCCGAACTCGACCGCCGGGCCTACGGCTACGCCGAGCGTGCGGACGACCTCATCGTCACCCACGGGGTTTTGGTCAAGCGGCTCATCGTCGTCCCGTACGGGCGGATGCAGTTCGTGGACGTCACTGCAGGACTCCTGGAGCGGTGGATGGGCATCGCCACCGTCCGGATGCACACCGCAGCCGCTGCCACGGACGCCACCATCCCGGGCCTGCCCGCCTCTGAGGCCGCCCAACTGCGCGACCGCCTCGCCCAGAAGGGCGAGGAACGGAGCATGGGTCTATGAGCGGCCCCTACGGCCCACCAGGCCCTTACGGACGGCCTGGACAACCCGGACCGTACGGTCCGGCAGGTCAGCCTGGCCCCTATGGTCCATCGGGTCAGCCCGGTCCCTACGGTCCGCCAGGGCGGCCCGGCCCGTATGGGCCGCCAGGGCAGCCCGGCCCGTATGGGCCGCCAGGGCAGCCCGGCCCGTATGGGCCGCCAGGGCAGCCCGGCCCGTATGGGCCGCCGAATGGCGGCCCGCCCTATGGGGGACGTCCACCTCACGGTCCTCCGCCCGGCCAGCCTTACGGACCGCCTCGTCCGCCTTACGGCTACAGCCCACCGCCGGGCTCTCGTCCACCGATCCGGTTCTCCGAGGGAACGCACAGGCTTCACTGGGCGACGGCACCACTGCGCGCCTTCATTTTCCTCATCATCTACTTCGTCCTACTCGGTTTTCCTCTGCTGCTGAGCCAGACGGATGACGGCATAACGCTGGAGCTCACTCCGGTAGTGGTTACCAGGTTCCTCATCGTGAGCATCCCTATGGGGCTGATCGCAGTAGGAACGGGCCTCTGGACGTGGCTTGCCGTACGTTTCCGCGTTGACGGTGACGACCTGGTCGTTGAGACCGGTCTGCTCCGCAAGAACAGGCGTCGAATCCCGCTTTCGCGCATCCAGGCCATAGATCTCGTCCGCCCCCTGGTAACGCGCGTGTTCGCCCTTGCCGAAGTGCGCGTGGAACTAGCAGGCGGTGCGCACAGCGAGATCGCGCTCCGCTATCTGGGACGGCATTCCGCCCTGCAATTGCGCGCTGAACTCCTAGCACGCGCGGCCGGGCTGCCCGGCCACACGCCCGAGGCGCCCGAACGTCACCTGTGGCGCGTTCCGTTCGGCGCACTGCTGGGGTCGCTGGTCGTGCGGTTGCCCGTCCTTGGGACGGTCCTGCTCTTCTTCGCGTCCCTGCTGTTCCTGGTGATGTACACGGAGGGCGGCATCCTGGCGGTCACCATCCCCGTCCTGCTCGCGCTCATCCGCGCCGTGATCGCGCCCCTCGTGATGTACGCCAATTTCACGGTCGCCATGTCACCGGACGGGATCCGGCTCCGCTACGGCCTCCTGGAGACCCGGATGCAGACGCTCCCTCCGGGACGCGTCCAGGCCATCAGCATCGTCGAACCGGCGATCTGGCGCTCCATGGGCTGGGCCCGCGTCGAGGTCACCGTCGCCGGGTACGCGGGTGAGCGTCAGGCGTTGTCGTCGACCCTCCTGCCCGTGGCGCCCCGGCACGTTGCCATGCATCTCGTCTCGCAGGTGTTCCCCGGAACCCAAGTTGACGCGGTGCCTCTCGTTCCCGCGTCGTCCAAGGCAGTGGCGATCGACCGTGCGGAGGGCGCCGGCACAGACGACGTCGTCTTCGTGACCCGGCACGGCTGGCCCTGCCGTCGCACGGACGTGATCGCACATGCGCGCGCGCAGAGCGTCCGGCTCACCATGAACCCGTTCCAGCGCCTCTTCGGACTGGCCACCGTCCACGTCGACGCGCCTCCCGGCCCGGTGCAGGTCGCCGCGACCGACCGCGAACTGGGCGAGGCCCGCGCCATCGTGGAATCGACCGCCCGCCGCGCCCTGGCCGCCCGCCGAGCCGGTGGAGACCCGGCCCGCTGGGCCCGCTGACCCCCTTTATCCACAGAATCTCGTTCTACTTCCGGGCCGGTCCGCGCTCGTCGAACATGGATCCCGGTCGGCCCGTCCGCTGGGGGGAGGGCGGGCCGACCGCCCACCATCGGAACCACCGGGAGTAGCGAATGATCGCGCAGCTTGCAGACGGCTCGCCCGCTGGGCGTCAGCGGGCGCCCATGTCGCTCGGGCATCGGCAGGGCGACATCAAATCCGAGACCGTGCGTAGCCGCACAAGGCCGACCCTCCCGCTGGAGGACGAGTGGGCTGCGGCGCGTTCGGAGATGACCGACCAGATCCGCGTGCGTCCGCGGGTGGGCGTGCATCGACCCCATTTCAACCGAGACGCCGAGCGTATGCCGACGTTATCGGCGCACTTGGAACGTCGGCGCCGCCATTTCACGGTGGCCTGCGGCCGAAAGGTGTGGCCGGGAAGTGCGTGAGATGCGAATATCGTCAGACATGAGTGTTTTGGCCTATGACCCCTGGTCCCTGGAGTTCGTGGCGAACCCCTATCCGGCGTTCGAGCGGCTCCGTGCCGACCGTCCCGTGTTCTTCGACGAACCCACCGGCCAGTGGGTGATCAGCCGATACGAGGACGTAAACGCCCTGCTGCGGGACCGTCGGCTCGGACGGACCTATCTCCACATCGGGAGTCATGAGGAGTTCGGCCAGGAACCGGAGGCCGACTTCCTCAAGCCGTTCTGGGACCTCGTCAGGGCCGGGATGCTGGACATGGAACCGCCCACCCACACCCGGCTGCGGCGCCTCGTGGCCAAAGCCTTCACAGCGCGCATGGTGGAGGGGCTGCGTCCGACCATCAGACGGCTCGCCGGCGACCTGGCCGGTGCGCTGGTCGCCAAGGGCGGCGGCGACCTCCTAGCCGAAGTCGCTGAGCCGTTGCCCGTCAACGTGATCGCCGAGATGCTCGGCATTCCGGTGGAGGACCGGTACCTCCTGCGCCCTTGGTCCGCCGACATCTGCGGCATGTACGAACTGAACCCGCCGCCCGAGGTTCAGCGGACGGCCGTCCGCGCCGCCGCAGAATTCTCCGACTACCTGCGCGGCCTGGCCCGCACCCGCCGCGACGAGCCGCGCGACGACCTCATCACCGCCCTCGCCCACGTCGCGGACGAAGGCGACCGGCTCACCGAGGACGAGCTGATCGGCACCTGCGTCCTGCTGCTCAATGCCGGTCATGAGGCAACCGTCAACGCGACGGGCAACGGCTGGTGGGCGCTGTTCCGCAACCCCGGCGAGCTGGAACGGCTGCGCGCCGATCCGTCGCTCATCCCCACGGCCGTCGAGGAACTGATGCGCTATGACACGCCGGCGCCGATGTTCGAGCGCTGGGTCCTGGAGGACATCACGGTTGCCGGCGTCCCCCTTCCGCGCGGGTCCGAGGTCGCGCTGCAGTTCGCGTCCGCCAACCGCGATCCCGAGGTGTTCTCCGACCCCGACCGGCTCGACCTGTCACGCGACCCGAACCCGCACATCACGTTCGGCCTCGGCATCCACTACTGCCTCGGCGCCCCGCTCGCCCGGATCGAACTCGCCGAGTCCTACGGAGCGCTTCTCCGCCTTGCCCCCGACCTCCGCCTGTCCGCCGAACCGCAATGGAAGCCCGGCTTCGTCCTACGCGGCCTAAAGGCCCTCCACGTAGAACGCTGACCCTGCCGCCGCCCGACCTCGGAGCTGATCCAACGGCCGGGACGTTGGAGAGGTTCACGCTCTCCGTCGAACTGCACTGGACTCTCGGGTCCGTCATGCGCGCCTCCAACAGCCCGGCCGCCGCGAGCACGAACGCGCCGGTGCAGATCGCCGCCCCCGTCCCACAGCGGCCCTCGTGCGGCGTCCCTTGAAGGCTCTCCATGGTGTTCACGCTCCCTTTCGTTATCACCCTGCTGATCGTCGTGGTGCTCCCGGTCGTCTACGGGGTGACATGGGCGCTGGAACGCGAGCCAGGCGGGCCGTCCGGCCGACGCGGTTCGCGCTGGTGTGGGAGACGCGGGAGTGGAGCGCTGACCGTCAGCTTTATGCGGGTCTGAGGAACTGGTCTAGCTGCCGGGTGTCAGGGAGGTTCAGGTTGTCTACCGGACCGCAGTGGAAGCCTGGGTTCGTGTTGCGCGCCTTGAGGCCGTGCACGTGGAGCGCTGACCGCTGGACGTTTACCGGGTCTCAATGCTGGTCTAACGGCCGTGCGTTGGGGAGGTTCGGGCAGTCCGTCGAACAGCAACGGAAGTTCGGGTTCGTATCGCGCTGGTTGAAGGGACTTGCAGGCGTGGTCCCGATTCCGCGCCCGTTGCCGCCCGCTGCGTCGTTGGTGGTAGTGGAGAACAGAAGGACGACAAGACCGGGAGATCCCATCTTGCACGTGGAGCGTCGAGTGCCGGGCCTCGGCGGGGTCTCAGAGCTGGTATATCCGTCGAGGTGTCGGGGAGGTTGAGGTTGGCCGTTGAGCTGCGATGAAAGCGTGGGTTCGATTTGCGGGGCTTGGGTCTGTACCTGGAGCGTTGAGTGCTGGGCGTCGACCGGGTCTCAGGGCTGGCTGGTCCATCCCTCGGGGTGTCGGGAAGGTTGGGGTCGGCCGTTGAGCGGCGATGGAAGCGTTGGTTCGAGTCGTAGGGCTTGAGGGGGCCGGCAGGTGGATCGCTGACCGCCCGGGGGCGGCCCGACTTTCGAGGTGGGGGTCTTTTCGAGAGGTTGATGGTGGTGCAGGGCAGCGGTGGTTATTAGGCCAGGACGGTAGGGAGGGGGATGTCTATGGTCTGAGCGAGCCAGCCGAAGCCGCCTAGGCCGGACGGGTCGGTCAGCTCGGCGTCTTCGCCGGCGTGGCAGAGGGCGGCCACGTAGGAGCGGGGGTCGCGGTGGGCCAGGTCCAATGGCGGGCGTGCGCCGGAGAGGCCGAGGGCTCGCAGGGCGTTGCGCTGGGTCGTCAGGAGGGTGGACGTAGCGCCGGCGCGTTCTCCGGCGGCCGTGCAGGCATCGAGGGCGACATGGGCGGTGACGTCGCAGGAGCCGTCCGGGACGGCGGGGACGGTCAGGCCGTCGCGGTAGCCGGTCAACGTGCCGTACACGGGACGCGACTCGCGAGAGTGCGAGTAGTCCACGGCTAGCGCGAGCCCCCGCGAGATTCGTCCGACCACGGAGGCCCAGGCGGCACAGCGTGGATGGCCGATTTCAGCGCGGTCGCCGGGTTCGTGAAGGGGCCACCAGTCCTCAAGCCAGTCACGATCCTCGTCGGACGGTGCGGGCCCAGGACGTTCGGTGCCCGTGGACGGTTGAACCAGCACCGTACGGACGCCGTCAGGGGTGCGTTCTACGACGTCCAAAGGCACATTGTCGAGCCACTCGTTCGCCACGGCGAGACCGGTGATGCGATCCGGCAACTCGCTTCGCCAGACGATTTGTGAGGGGGTGTCAGATGGACGCGGCGCGATCTCCACCGCGGTCGGAGCTAACCGAGACGCCAAGTCGGGAGGGACGCAGGCAAGGATGTTGCTCAGCAGGCGTCCCGAGCCCGCGCCGACGTCGACGACGTCCACCCGGTCGGGTCGGCCGAGCAGGGCGTCGACCTCGACAAGGAGGCGGGCAATGGCGAGCGCGAACCGCGGGGAGGCGTGCACCGACGTGCGGAAATGCTCGGCGGGACGCTCGCCGCGCCGGTAAAAGCCGCCTTCTCCGTACAGTGCGCGCTCCATCGCGGTGCGCCAGGGCAGCCACTCGGTAACCAACGCCTCCACGAGGGTGACGTTACCGTGGGCAACGAGTCGCGACCGCCCATCCCGGATGCCGGACGGCAACAAGCAGTCGACGTACGGCGGCGGCTTCATCACCGGCATCGTGATTGGGATTCCGCGCGCCGCCACGCACGCCCGGGCGAGCTGGGAGTTCGTCTGCTATCTCGGCACCGACACCGCGCGCTGGTGACACTGTCCAACAGGCCGCCCCATCCGGAGGGATGGACAGCGAGTCTGGGACTAGACGCCCCAACCTGAGGGTTGGTGGTGAGTCCGGGCTAGCAGGTCCTGCTGCGGGCCGGTGGTGAGTCTGGGACAGGACGGCCCATCTGGGTTGGATGTGAGCTCTTGAGGCTGGTGTGAGTTCTGGGCTGGGCGGTCATCCTGGGGCGGGGTGTGAGCCCGCTGATCGTGGTCGGCGCGCGCGGGATCGTGGTGCACGTCGACGCGGTGGTTTGGCTGGTGGGGGCGGCCTGACGACGGCGCTGCACGAGTCGGACTTCGGGCTGACCGACGTCGACCCCGACTACGTGGTGCTCGACGAGGCCCTGCGGAGGCTGGTGGCGGGTCTGGGGCTGAGCGGCCCGATCCTGAGGTTGGTTGTGAACCCGCTGATGGCGGTAGGCGCGCGGGATCGTGGTGCACGTCGACGCGGTGGTTTGGCTGGTGGGGGCGGGCTGACGACGGCGCTGCACGAGTCGGACTTCGGGCTGACCGACGTCGACCCCGACTACGTGGTGCTCGGCGAGGCCCTGCGGGGGCTGGTGGCGGGTCTGGGGCTGAGCGGCCCCTCCGGGGGTTGGGTGTGAGCCTGGCTAGCAGTCCCTGCTGGGCTGCCTAGGGCTAGCGGTCCCCGCTGGGGGTGGTGAGTCTGGGGCTGAGCGGTCTCTGTTCGGGCTGGGTGTGAGCCTGGGCATCGGTAGGTGTGCCTGGAGTTGGACGCCCATCCTGGAAGGTCTGGTGGGGCGAGGCTGGGGCTGGACGGCCATCTTGAGAGGCTGGGAGGTGAGTCTGTGGGCTTGTCGCCGTGCTTGGAGGCGGTCGGCCATCCTTGAGGTGGACGTGGGTCCGACCTGTGGCTGATCCGAGGCTGAACTGCGGGTACGTACGCTGTCCGCATGGTCGTGCGGGCGTGGGACTGGCTGCGGGGCAGGAGGCCCCTGGTCGATGCGTTCTTCGCGGCGCCTTTGCTGTTCTTCTCCCTTCCCGGACTGGTCGGGGACTCGTACGGGATCAGCAAGGGCACGTACGCGTTGATGGCGGTCGTGCTGACGGCCCCGCTCGTCCTGCGCCGTACCTTCCCGCGCGCGGTCTTCGCCGTGGTCGCGCTGATCTCGTTCGTCCAGTGCGTGCTGAACGTGATCCCCGTGCCGGCGAACGTCGCCGTGCTGATGGGTCTCTACACGGTCGCGGCTGGCTGCTCGTTCCGGTGGGGGCTGGCGGCGGTATTGAGCACGGAGGTGGGCGCGGCAATGGCGACGTGGCGCTATCCGGATGGCGCTGAGGACAGGAAGTACACATTCGTCATGCTGACGGTGGTCGTAGCCGGTGTGTGGCTCCTCGGCCTGCACATGCGTACGCGCCGTGCGTATCTGCGCTCAGTGGAGGAGCGGGCCGAGCGGCTGGAGCATGAACGCGACAACGAGGTCAGGATGGCAATGGCTGCGGAGCGCGCGCGTATCGCCCGCGAGCTCCACGATGTCGTGGCGCACAACGTCAGCGTGATCGTGGTGCAGGCCGACGGCGCGTCCTACGCCATCGACACCGATGTGGGACGGGCCAGGCAGGCGCTGGAGACGATCTCCTCGACGGGGCGGCTGGCGCTGGCGGAGATGCGGCGGCTCCTGGGCGTCCTGCGCGAGAACGACGATGTGGGCGTGTTCGCACCGCAGCCGGGGGTGGCGCAGATCGACGAATTGGTGGAGCAGGTCCGTGCGTCCGGACTTCCGGTGACGCTCGAGGTGGACGGGACACCGGCGGTCATGTCGGAGGGACGCCAGCTGACGGTCTTCCGGATCGTCCAGGAGGCGCTGACCAATACGCTCAAGCACGGCGGCCCGCGCGCGGCCGTGTCGATCCGGTTGCGGTACGCGGGCGACGCGCTGGAGATCCGGGTGGACGATGACGGACGCGGCGCCGCGGCCCCCGACGACGGGCGGGGTCACGGTCTCGCCGGGATGCGGGAGCGCGTCGCCGTGTACGGCGGCAGCGTCCGGGCGGCGCCTCGCCCAGGTGGGGGCTTCGAGGTGGTCGCACGGATCCCGGTACACGAGGAGGTCGGCGCGGCATGACGGAGTAAGGCGGTTGGACGTGCGGTGGTGTAGAGCGCGGCCAGTTCCCCGCCCAAGCCATTCCGAGCCGTTCCGCACTGGACCGGCCACGGCGAAGTGGCGAGGCCGACTCAGCCGGCGGCCAGGCAGCCACCGTCGAGGGCGCGGGCCTCCCCTGACCGACCGGCGCGACCGGCGCGAGTGCCGCCTTGAGGCACCGTACGGGCGTGGCCCTTGAGTGACCGAGCGAGCGTGGCCCTTGATTGACGGCACGAGTCTTGCCGCGATCGGCGGTGCGAGTGTCGCCTTGAGTAAAGCGTGAGTGTCGCCCTGATTGACGGCGCGAATTTCGGCCGACCGACGAAGTCGTCCCATAGGGAGTGTGCATGACGGAGGTTGACGGCGTGGTGGCTCCCATCCGCGTGGTGCTGGTCGACGACCAGGAACTGGTGCGGGCCGGATTCACGATGGTGCTGGACGCGCAGCCGGACATCGAGGTCGTCGGCGAGGCCGGCGATGGCGTGCAGGCACTCGAACTGCTGCGCAGGACGCAGGCGGACGTGGTGCTCATGGACGTCCGGATGCCGCGCATGGACGGGATCGAGGCGACCCGGAGGGTGGTGGCGCAGTCGGGGCCGAAGGTCGTCATCCTGACCACGTTCGACCTCGACGAGTACGCGTTCGCGGCGATCAAGGCGGGCGCGGGCGGGTTTCTGCTGAAGGACGCAGGACCGTCGCAGCTGATCGAGGCGATCAAGGCGGTGCATTCGGGGGACGCGGTGGTGGCGCCGAGCACGACGAAGCGGCTGCTGGACCGGTTCGCGGTGCATCTGCCGGACGCGGAGGAGAAGGCGGACGGGGCGCTGGAGAGCCTCACCGAGCGGGAGGGCGAGGTGCTCAGGCTCGTCGCCCGCGGGATGTCGAACGCGGAGATCGCGGAGCGGCTGTACGTCTCCGACGCCACCGTCAAGACGCATATGGGACGGATTCTGATGAAGCTCGGCCTGCGCGACCGGGTCCAGGCGGTCGTCTTCGCCTATGAGACAGGTCTGGTCAAAAGCGGCCAAAGAGACGACCCGGTGTAGCGAGATTGTCACTCCATGATGACCATTTGCCATCATCATGGGGATTGACTCCGGTCTAGCCAAGAGTAGCTGGGTAACTACCGTACGCGACGCCGCCTTATCGCGCGACGTCGGCAATTGTCAGATCGGGCCTGCTTAAGCCCACGTACGGGAGGACTCTCGTGTTCAAGAAGCTTGCCGCCACCGGCATCCTCGGCTTCGCGGTCGCCGGCGCCGCCCTGGCCTCGACGCCCGCGTACGCCGGTGTCTACGGCGGTGGTCACGGCAAAGGTCACGGCCACGGTAAAGGTCACGGCTCCTTCAACCACAACAAGACCAGCGGTGATTTCTCGATCCTGGGCGGCACCCAGGTGATCGCGCCGATCTCGATCCCGGTGAACGTCTGCGGCAATGCGATCGCGGTCATCGGCCAGGCGCAGGCTGGTTGCAAGGGCGGTGCGTCCGTCAAGAACTGAGCTCTTCATCCTGGCGGGAGCCGGAAGATACGGCTCCTGCACTGCATCGGGATGAGCCCATATGTCCCGGTGAACGGGCGTTCGCGCCCATCGCTGAAGCGTCGGAACCCCGTGGGGTCTCCGGCGCTTCCGCATTACGCCGACGCTTCCGCTGGGCCGTCCTTTCCGGTGAGCAACGTCCGGTAAACGCTCACAACCGCCTCAGGCAGGTGCCCCGAAACGCGCCTGTGGGTGCCCTCGAGGACGTCCGCCGGGCACCAAAGCACGTTTGTCGAGCGCCCACGAGAGTGTTCGGCAGGACGTCCGCGAGAGTGTGCGGCAGGACGTTCATGAGAGGTCTGGCAGGACGTTCACGAGAGGGCCCGGCGGGGCATTCATCAGCGCTTTTGGCGGCGCTCGCGAGAGGGCTCGGCGGGTATCCGTGAGCGGGTCAGCGGATGCCCACGAGGGTTTGGTGATCGTCCACGAGCGGAATCTGCAGACGCTCACGGGCGGACTGGCGCGCTGACCAGCGGTGTCTGCGAGCGGCTGCGGGAGCGTCCTGGTGACCTTCGAGGAGCCGGTGCGGGGACGGTAGGCGACGTCGTTCTCCCGATCCGCCAGCCGGCGCGGGCGGCGCGCAGCACATCTGGGTGTCTGCAAGTGAATTCGGCGGACGGTCACGAGTGGGTTCGACGGGTGCCTGCGTGTGAATTCGGTGGGCGTGCATTGGCGTGTCCAGCAGGCGTCCGACAAAAGGTTCGGGTGGGACGACCGGGGTGGGTCGGCGGGAGGTCGGATGGGCTCGTACGACTCAGGTCGTACGAGGGGGCGGTTCGTAGGCGCGAGGTTGACGGGAAGCGTGGCCATCGGACGGATGGCAGGCACGGCGGGGATTTCTAGCGTGGTCACCGTCCAGTCCGAGCCATCGAGGAGTCGCCGTGACCAGCACGTTCACCGATCCGCCCGGGGGAGTCCCGGGGGCCGCAGCACCGCCGGCCGTCATGGCCGAGGGAGTGTCGAAGGTGTACGGGTCCGGTGACGCGGCAGTCCACGCGTTGCGTGGGGTCAGCGTCGGGTTCGCCAGGGGCGCGTTCACGGCGATCATGGGGCCGTCCGGGTCGGGGAAGTCGACGCTGATGCACTGCCTCGCCGGGCTCGACACCGTCACGTCCGGACGGGTCGTCCTCGGTGACGCCGAGATCACCGGCATGGGCGACCGGCAGCTGACGATGCTGCGCCGCGACCGCGTCGGATTCGTGTTCCAGGCGTTCAACCTGCTGCCGACGCTGACGGCCGAGCAGAACATCCTGCTCCCGCTCGAGCTCGCGGGACGCAAGCCCGACCGGGCGTGGTTCGGACACGTCGTGGACGTCCTCGGGCTGGGCGACCGGCTGCGGCACCGGCCGAGCGAGTTGTCAGGCGGGCAGCAGCAGCGGGTGGCGTGCGCCCGTGCGATCGTCGCCCGTCCCGAGGTGATCTTCGCGGACGAGCCGACCGGCAACCTCGACTCCCAGGCGGGCGCGGAGGTCCTGGGGTTCCTGCGCGCGTCCGTCCGCGAGATGGGGCAGACGATCGTGCTGGTCACCCATGACCCGGTGGCCGCCTCGTACGCCGACCGGGTGGTGTTCCTGCGGGACGGCGAGATCGTGTCGGAGATCGTCCAGCCGACGCCCGAGGCCGTCCTCGACCGGCTCAAGAGCCTGGGGGCGTGATGCTGAGGACGACTCTGGCGGGCCTGCGCGCCCACAAGTTGCGGCTGCTGCTGACGGCGATCGCCATCACGCTCGGCGTCGGTTTCATCTCAGGGACGTTCGTCCTCACCGACACGATGGACAAGGGCGTCGCCAAGACGTTCGCACGCTCGGCCGACAAGGTCGATTTCGCAGTGGTCCCCGACGACGATGCAGAGAAGGGACTCAGCACCGGCGCACTCGGCCGGGTTCGCGCAGTACCCGGCGTGACGGACGTGCACGGCATGGTCAACGGTGACGCAGCCCTCGTCGGCAAGGACGGTAAGGCGGTCGGCGATTTCCCCACTGTCGGTATGTCTGTGCCGTCCGGGCGGCTGCTGCGCTACGAGTTCGATAGGGGACGTCCTCCGTCAGGCAGCGGCGAGACCGTCCTCGACACCGACTTGGCCAAGCGGGAGGGCTACGCCGTCGGCGACGCGGTGACGATCCTGGACAAGCAGAACCGCCCGCACCGGTTCAACGTCGTCGGACTGGTCGACTTCGGCATCGACCAGGAGGCGAGCTTCCGCGGAGGCGTGGGTTTCGACCCCGTGACCGCGACGGCGATGACCGGCAAGACGACGTACGCGGAGATCGACGTCGCGGGCGGGAACCGCGCGGCGATCGAGTCGGCCGTGAAGGCGGGAAGCGCCGACGACGCGTCCGCTCGCGTCTACAGCGGCGCGGAGTTGGGGACGAAGCTCGCGAAGGCGGCGGGCGCAGATACGAAGATCATCCGCACCGGGCTGCTGATCTTCGGACTGGTCGCGATGCTGGTGTCCGCCCTGGTGATCTACAACACGTTCGCCATCCTGATCGCGCAGCGGATGCGGGAGATGGCGCTGCTGCGTTGCGTCGGCGCGACCCGCCGGCAGATCTTCGGGGGCGTCCTGGCCGAGTCCGCGGTGGTCGGGCTGGTCGGTTCGCTGCTGGGAATCGCCGCCGGGGTCGGCCTCGGCGCGGGCGCGCTCGTCGGGATCAGGCAGCTGGACGCCAACCTCGCCACGACGGGACCGTCGGGAACGTCCCTCGCCCCGCGGACGATCGTGATCGGCCTCGCGGTCGGCGTCATCGTGACCGTCGTGTCGGCCCTTCTGCCGGCCCGTGCGGCGACGCGCGTCGCGCCCGTCGCGGCGCTGCGCTCGGAACTGGAGCCGGGCGGCGGACGGCTCCGTCTCGGCAGGCTGCGCACGGCGATCGCCGTCCTTCTCGGAATCGCGGGCCTGGCCATCGGGGCGCTCGGCTCGCTCGCGATGCCGAAGGGACAGGCCGCGATGTTCGTGGTCGCGCTCGCCGGCGGCGTGTTCTTCCTCGCGGTGATCGCGGTGATGCCGGCGCTCGTCCGGCCGCTCGGACGGTTCGCGGGGGCCGCCCCCGCGCGGCTCGGCGGCGTGCCGGGACGGCTGGCGGTGGCGAACGCCCAACGCGCCCCCCGCCGCACCGCGACCACCACGATCGCGCTGACGGTCGGCGTCGGGCTGATGAGCCTGTTCGCGGTGATCGCGGCCAGCGGGAAGGCGACCGCGACGCACAAGCTGGAGGAGCAGTTTCCCGTCGAGTTCCAGATCCGGACGCAGGACTTCGAGGGGACCGTCCCGCGCGCGCTTGCCGGAACCCTGCGCAACCGTCCCGAGGTCGCCGAGGTCATCGAGATGCACCGGCAAGAGACCAAGGTGGCAGGAGAGAACGAGGACGTCGCCACCATCACCGCGTCCGCCCTAGGCACGATCGTGAAACCCGAGATAACGGAAGGCTCCCTGGACGCGGCACAAAAACCGGGCACCGCCATGGTGGACGCCAACACGGCCAAGACCCGCAACCTGACCATAGGAAAGACCGTCCAGATGAAGACCGCGCAAGGCACCACCCAGGTGAAGATCACCGCGGTCTACGCGCCGGGCACCGGCCTGGACGGAATCGTCGTCCCCGAAACCGATTTCGCCCGATACTTCACCGCCCGCGACCCGGCGGCGATCTACGTAAAGACCCATGACGGCGTGCCCGCGTCCGACGCCCGCAGAGCCGTGGAGGGCGCCGCACAGCCCTACCCGGCCGCGAAGGTCGTCTCCAGCGCCGAGTTCAAGGAGTCGATGACGAAGGCCGTCGACATGATGCTGATGATCTTCGGAGGGCTGCTCGGCCTCGCGATCGTCATCGCGCTGTTCGGCATCGCCAACACGCTGACCCTCTCCGTCGTGGAACGAACCCGGGAATCGGCGCTGCTGCGCGCCCTCGGCCTCACCAAACGCCAGCTTCGCCGGATGCTGTCCGTCGAGGCGCTGGTCATGGCCGTGATCGGTGCGCTCACCGGAGTCGTACTCGGGGTGGCTTTCGGCTGGGCCGCGACGAACGCGATGGCGTCCGACTCCGTCTTCTCACTGCCCTACCTCCAGGTGGTCGCGTTCGTCGTCCTCGCGGGCCTCGCCGGGACGGCCGCCGCCGTGATGCCCGCGCGGCGCGCCGCGAGAACGTCCATCGTGGAGTCCCTGTCGCATGACTGAATGGGGTGCGGGGCGGCGACCGTCGCCCCGCACCGCCACCCGCCGGGCGGCGTGCCCCGGACCCGCGGGTACCCTGGTTCGCGCACGTCCGGTACCTACCTGTGAGGACTGGAACGAACCGATGGACCCACACGTCACGCCTCCCTCCGCCGCGCCCGGAAACGGGCCGGAGCCGACCCCGGAGGACAGGCCGGCGCGGCTCGCGGTCGGCGTCGTCGGCGCCGGCCGCGTCGGCACGGCGCTCGGTGCCGCGCTGTCCCGCGCGGGCCACCGCGTGATCGCGGTGACCGCCGTGTCCGAGCGGTCGCGGTCACACGTGGCGGAACGCCTCCCCGGCGCGGACGTCGCGACCCCGCCCGAGGTGGTGGCGGCCGCCGACCTGGTGCTGCTGACCGTCCCGGACGACGAGTTGCCCGAACTGGCTTCCGGCCTGGTGTCCGCGGGCGTCCCGGTCACGGGCAAGCTCGTCCTGCACACCAGCGGCCGCTACGGCACCGCCGTCCTCGACCCTCTCACCCGCGCCGGCGCCCTCCCCCTCGCCCTGCACCCGGTCATGACCTTCACCGGACGCCCGGACGACGTGAACCGGCTCGCCGGCATCTCGTTCGGCGTCACCTCCCCCGAGCCGCTGCGCCCCGTCGCGGAGGCGCTCGTCGTGGAGATGGGCGGCGAACCGGTCTGGATCACCGAGGAGATGCGCCCGCTGTACCACGCGGCCCTCGCCGGCGGCGCGAACCACCTGGTCACCCTGGTCGTCGAGTCGATGAACCTCCTCCGCACCGCGGGCGTCGCCGAACCCGGCCGGATGCTCGGCCCCCTCCTCGGCGCCGCCCTCGACAACGGCCTCCGCCTAGGCATCGACGGCCTCACCGGCCCGGTCGCCCGCGGCGACGCCGGAACCGTCTCCGACCACGTCGGCGAACTGGCCAAGGTCTCCCCCGAAAGCCGCCGCGCCTACATAGCCCTGGCCCGCCTCACCGCCGACCGCGCCCTAGCCGCCGGAATGCTCAAACCCGAGGACGCCGAACGCCTCCTAGAAGCCTTGGCCGACTGACCAGGACAAGAACCGTGCACCCAACCCACACCAAACCCC